>CAJTXX010000004.1 GCA_910584145.1 uncultured Eggerthellaceae bacterium
AGCGTGCATCGCGGTGTCGTCTACGCCGGCCATCCAGTACGTGCTGGTGGCTCGGAAGCTGATGTCATCCGAGCAGTCGCGTGCTGCCCTGCGCAGATTGCAAGATGCGTTCACCATGCTGGACGTGACACCGGCGGATTTCAGCGAGGCATCCCGCTGCAGCATGGCTGACTTCGAGGATGCGCTGATCGCCCATGCGGCCTATCGCAATGGAGCCGATCTCATCGTCACGCGCAATGAGCGCGACTTCAAAAGATCACCTGTGCCCGCGCTCACCCCTGCCGCGTTCGTGGAGTCGTATAAGCCGGCAGACTACGAGCACGATCTGATAGACCTCCCGGCTTAGCGCCTCGAAGGCGATGGTGCTGGGGCGTTACCGACCCGTTGTCGGGTCTTGCCTTCTGCTGCTCGGTTCAATGTTAGAATCCCATGCGTGACCGAACGTTGAAAGGCATGCCGTGACGATCGACTGGTCGTTCTTCATCACCGAGCTCGTGAGCAACCCGCTCTTGATGGTTGTCACCCTGCTCAACATCGGCGTCATCATCGTGAATGGCGCTACCGATGCACCCAACGCCATCGCCACCGCCGTGTCTACGCGCGCCATGAAGCCGCGGCGCGCCATCATCATGGCTGCTATCTGCAACTTCGTGGGCTTGCTGGTCATATCGGCTATCTCGCCGGCGGTAGCGCAGACCATCTTCGGCATGGTCGACTTCGGCGGCGATGCGCACAAAGCGCTCGTCACGCTCATGGCGGCCATGGTCGCCATCATCGTGTGGGGCAGCGTGGCTTGGTACTTCGGCATCCCCACCTCGCAGTCACATTCGCTCATCGCCGGCATCACGGGTGCGGCCATCGCGCTCATGGGCAGCTTCGACGCTATCAACTGGAGCGAATGGGTGAAGGTCATCTACGGCATCCTGTTGTCCACGCTGATGGGCTTCGGCTTGGGCTGGGTCTTCTATCAGATCATCAAGCGGGTATTCTGCAATGCGAACCGCCAGCGCGCTAACGTGTTCTTCCGTTGGGCGCAGGTGTTCTCGGGCGCAGGCGTGGCATTCATGCATGGCGCGCAGGACGGCCAGAAGTTCATGGGCATCTTCGTGCTGGCCATCTTGATGGCAGCCGGCATGGGCACCGACACCGCCGCGCTGTCGCTGCCGGTGTGGCTCATGCTGCTGTGCGCCATCTCGATGGGCGTGGGCACCGGTGTGGGCGGCGAGCGCATCATCAAGAGCGTTGGCGTCGATATGGTGAAGCTCGAGGCATTCCAAGGCTTCGCGGCCAGCTCCTCTACGTTCGTCAGCCTGATCGTGGCCACGTTCGGCGGCTTGCCCGTGTCCACGACGCATACGAACACCACGGCCATCATGGGCGTGGGCGCCGCGAAGAGCCCGAAGGCCGTGCGATGGTCCATCGCCATCGACATGGTGAAGACCTGGGTGCTCACGTTCCCCGGATGCGGCCTCATGGGCTTCGTGTTCGCCAAGCTGTTCCTGCTCGTGCTGTAGCGCCGTTGCGCCCGGGGCGCCGTCGGGCAACGGATTGGGCACAGATGCGGCTTCTGGCAGCGCGCGGGCTGCGCACTGATATCATTTCCCCCAAAGGTTATGTGGCGAAGGAGGGCGCTACCCATGGCGAAGCTCAAGCTGAACTACTTCAAGGCATATGAGAAGCTCACTGGCTTGGCTGTTGAAGAGGCCGATCTGCTGATAGAGGCCATGCGCACGTTCACCGAAGCGAGCGGCTACTCCGATACGATGGAGCAGATGCACGAGTTCGAGAACCGCGGCGACGACATCAACCACGACATATTCACGGCAGCAGCGGTGGATTTCATGCCGCCGTTCGACCGCGAGGACGTGGTGAGCCTGGCGCAAGCGCTCGACAACGTGCTCGACTACATCGACGATGTGCTGGGCCATATGTATGTCTATGACATCCGCACCATGCCCGAGGACGCGCTGCGCTTCGCCGAGCTCATCAAGAAATCGGCGCGCGCGCTCGACCACATGATGGCCGAGTTCCATAACTTCAAGAAGAACAAGAAGTTCAAGCAGCTGGTGGTGGATATCAACTCCTACGAGGAGGAAGCCGACGTGCTGTACCAGGAGGCCATGCGCCGCCTGCACACCGAGGACAACGACGATGTCATGCACGTGCTGGTGTGGTCGCGCATCTACGAGCGCATGGAGAAGTGCTGCGATGCCACCGAGCACGCCGCCGACATCGTGAGCACCATCCTGCTGAAGAACTAGCCAACTGGCCGCGACCGGGCTGCGCCGTTCCCCTGCTGCGCACCACCACGCTCGCGCTAAGCGAGCGTGGTGGTGGCTATGATGGTGGCTTCGGTCGGCTCGCCGTTGAAGTTCAGGCCGGCGGTCGTCGTGCGGGTGAAGGCGCAGGCATCGTCGGTATCGGCGAAGGCGACCACATCTGCGCGAGCACGCCGGGCGGCGGCATCGTAGAGATCCCAGAAGCTGGCGGTGGATAGCGCGCCGGTGGCAGGGTCGCGCCATTCCCGATGCTCGGCGTTGTCGAACTGCGAGGCATAGAGCGGGCGGTCTTGATGGCTCATGGCCCGCAGCAGCGAATGCTCGCGGAACAGGTGCTCGAGAGCGGTCAGCACCTCGCGCTTGGCGCCGCTCGGCGACCAGAGCGCCCGCAGCGCTGTGCGGTACGCTTTCGCGCAGATGCGCACGGCGCTCTGCGATAGGCGCTCGTCGTATACCTGTTGCGCTACGCGGCGGTAGAGCGCGCCGACCACGTTCAGCACATGGTCGGTGGCGGCCAGCGTCTTGTGCGATGGGTCGAAGCTGGCGATGGTGCAACCGTGCTTCGTGGATAGCACCAGCTCATCCAGCTCGCTCTCTATGGTGGCATGCACCTCGTGCGCGCAGGCGCGATCGAGCCCGGGCACGCCCGCATCGCAGAGCTCCCATTGCTGGGCGTATATGAACGGATGCAGCCCGCTATCCAGCAGGTAATGGCAGAGCAGCCCCATGGCATAGGCGCGCCCGATGCGCCGAGCGTTCGCGGTGGGGCTGTTGCCGCCCGCATCGGTCGGCATGGCGAAGCCTGGCGCTATGTCGTCCACCGCGCGGCGGAACGCCGCCAGCAGCTCGGCCGTGCGCTCGCGGTGCATGCGAACGCCCACGGCGGGCGCTCCTATCGTGCGCGGGTCGAGCGCGCCGAAGAACAGCACATCCGGCCCCTGGTTGCCCAGCAGGAACGCTTGGAGCTCGTCGCGCGTGCTACCCACCGCTTCGTGCAAGCTATCGTAGATATCGCGCCCGAACGTGTCGTGCGTGATGACGGCCGGCATATTTTCTCCCTTCACGCGCAGGTGCAGGTTCCGCACGCATTATAATAATGCGTCGGTTCGTCAAGTTCGTGGAGAGAGTCTGAACAACAGTGGCCCTTATCGTTGCTAAATTCGGCGGCACGTCCGTCGCATCGCCCGAGCGCATCAAGAATGTGGCGCGGCGCATCGCATCCATACGCGAGCGCGGCGACGACGTGGTGGCGGTGGTATCGGCTATGGGCAAGACCACCGACGAGCTGATGAGCATGGCAAACGCCGTGAACCTGCATCCGCCCGCACGCGAGCTTGACCGTCTGCTCTCCACCGGCGAGCAGGTGTCGATGACGCTGCTGGCGCTGGCGCTCGAGAACATGGGGCTGAAAGCCATGAGCTTCACCGGCCGCCAGGCGGGCATCGAGACGAACGGCACGCATAACAAGGCCAAGATCGTGAAGGTGCACAACGAGCGCATCTTGGAAGCGCTCGCGGCGGGGGTCATCCCCGTGGTCGCGGGCTTCCAGGGCATCGACGCGAACAGCGACATAACAACGCTCGGTCGCGGCGGCTCCGACACCACAGCGGTGGCCGTTGCATGGGGCATCGAAGCCGACGTGTGCGAGATATACTCCGATGTCGACGGCGTGTACACGACCGACCCGCGCATCGCGCCGCGGGCGCGCAAGCTCGACGAGATATCCTATGACGACATGCTCGAGCTATCGAGTGCCGGCAGCGGCGTGCTCCAGAGCCGCGCCGTGGAATTCGCCAAGAAATGGGGCGTCGTCATACATTCGCGCTCGGCGTTCACCAACGAACCCGGCACCTATATCAAGGAGGACCCCAAGATGGAGGAAGCCGTCATAACCGGCATAGCGCACGACACGTCCGAGATGAAGGTGACCATCCGCCACGTGCCCGATGCTGTGGGCGTGGCGGCGAAGGTGTTCAGCGCGCTGGCTGCGAACATGGTGAACATGGATATGATCATCCAGAACACCTCGCTCGACGGGGCCACCGACATCTCGTTCACCTGCCCCGCTTCCGACATGCCGCGAGCGCGCGAGACGCTGGCGGCCATCGTGCCCGAGATCGGCGCCGACGCGGTGGATGTCGACGAGGACATCGCCAAGATCAGCCTGGTGGGCACGGGCATGAAGTCGTCTCCTGGCGTATCGGCGCTGGCGTTCAGCACGCTGGGCGAGAACAACATCAACATCATGGCCATCTCCACGTCGCCCATCAGGTTGTCGATGGTGATAGCCGCCGGCGAGGCCGCCCGCGCGGTGCAGCTGCTGCATACCGCGTTCGACCTCGATTCCGACAGCGTGTTCGAGGAGACGCAGCTCTCTGCCGAGGAGATAGCCGCCAAGATGGAGAAAGGCCGCTAGCGCTCGGTCTGGGTGCGCGATCCTGCAACAGCGAGGCTATCGCTGTCGAGCGTGCTGTGAGCGAGATGAGGAGATGCAGCGGGCCCCGACCATGCATGCGGTCGGGGCCCGCTGTTCGTTATCGCGGCTCTATGCGACGAGCATGTCCGCTGCCACGCGTTCGGCTACGGCATCGCCTGCGAGGTGGCGCAGCATCTGGAGACCGAAGGCGAGCGCATAGCCGGGGCCGCTCGCGGTTATGAGGTTGCCGTCCTCGTAGACGCCCTGTCCGGGGTAGGTGCCCTCGGGGAAGCCCTCCTCGCAGCTGGGATAGCACGTCGCCGTGCGGCCCTCGAGCAGGCCGAGCTCGTTCAGCAGCGTGGGGCCCGCGCAGATGGAGGCCACCAGGCGCTCGCTGTCGGCTATGAACGCGGGCAGTATGCGCGCCAGCTCGGCGCATGCCTTCAAGTTCGCCACGCCGTCCTCGCCGCCGGGTATGCAGATGGCATCGAAGGCCATGAGGTCGACGTCGCCGATCAGGGCATCGGCCTTCACGGATATGCCGTGAGCGGCTGTCACCTCGCGCGTGGGCATGGCCGACACCAGCGTGACCTTCACGCCGCCGCGGCGCAGCGCGTCGGTCGGGGCCAGCGCCTCGAGGGGCTCGAATCCGTCTCCGAGCATCATCGCAAGTTCCATAGTGCTTCTCCTACCGGATAGTGGGATGGTCGACCGGTCTATTATGCCCGTTGCGGCTATAATGAGCCGACCAGACCGCGCGAAAGGAACCGAGATGGAAACCAAGAAGATGCCAGCACGACCCGTTGTAGCAGTGGCCGGAGCGACCGGTGCCGTCGGCGCGGAGTTCCTGAAGGTGCTGCACGATGTGGATTTCCCAGCATCTGAGGTGCGCGCGCTGGCTAGTGCGCGCTCGACTGGCAAGGAGCTTCCCTTCGAGGGTTGCGGCGATGTGCCGGCAGGTGCGCTGGTGGTGCAGGAGATGACGCCCGAGAGCTTCGAGGGTGTGGACATCGCCCTGTTCAGCGCGGGAGCTGGTGTGTCGAAGCAGATGCGCGAGGCGGTGGTGGCCGCCGGAGCTGTGATGATCGACAATTCGAGCGCGTTCCGCATGGATGCGGATGTGCCGCTCGTGGTGCCGGAGGTGAACCCGCAGGATGTGGCGTGGCACTCCGGCGTCATAGCCAACCCGAATTGCTCCACCATACAGATGGTGGTGGCATTGAAGCCGCTGTACGACCTGTCGCGCATCACGCGCGTGGTGGTGTCCACCTATCAGGCGGCGAGCGGCGCGGGCGCGCCTGCCATGGCTGAGCTCTACGATCAGACGCGTGCGTTCCTGGATGGCACGCCCGAGGACGAGCTGACCGTCGAGTCCTTCCAGCATCGCATCGCATTCAACTGCATCCCGCACATCGACGTGCCGATGGAGGACGGCTCCACCAAGGAAGAGTGGAAGATGGTGGCCGAGACGAAGAAGATCATGGGCGACGAGGGCCTGGCGGTGTCTGCGACGTGCGTGCGCGTGCCGGTGCTGCGCTGCCATGGCGAATCCATCAATGTGGAGTTCGAGGGCGATGTGACGGTGGAGGCTGCGCGGGCTGCGCTCGAAGCGGCGCCCGGCGTGCAGCTGATGGATGACCTGGCGGCGTGCGAGTACCCCATGCCCGGCATCCTGGCTGGTACTGACGGGGTGTTCGTGGGGCGGCTGCGGCGCGACGAGAGCGTGGCGCATGGGCTGGCGTTCTGGGATGTGGCGGACCAGATACGCAAGGGCGCAGCGCTGAACGCGGTGCAGATCGCGCAGTTGCTGCTGCCGTAGCCCGCTGCGTTGCGAGGCTGAGCCTGCATGTGCTCCAAGACCCCACTCCGCTGCTCGCTTCGCTCGTGCGCTCCGTTCGCTTCATGTTCTTATGGACGGTACGCTTCGCGTACCGATCTTAGTTTGCTTTCAGAAGGCCTTGGAGCGCATACAGGCTCAGCCTTGCAGCGCTCAGTCGCTCGGACAGCCCTCGCTTCGCTGCGGAACTCGCTTGGTGAGCGCTGCCCCGGACCTCCTGTTGCGACCTTGCTGGACCAGAGACGGTTGGATGGGTACACGTACCGAGCGATGCGCCCTTGCCGGAGTGAGATATGAAGAAGATACGGCTTGATGAGCTATTGGTGTCGCGGGGGTCGTATCCCGATGCGGATGCGGCTTTGCGCGGCGTGCTCGCGCGCGAGGTGCGCGTGGGGGATGCGTATGCCTCCAGTGCGGCGCTGATGGTCGCAGCCGATGCGGATGTGGTGGTGAAGGGGAGCAAGCGGTTCGTCTCGCGCGGGGGAGAGAAGCTGCGGGGCGCGCTGGATGCGTTCGGGCAGGATGTGCGCGGGATGCGCTGCATCGACATCGGGTCGTCCACTGGCGGGTTCACCGATTGCCTGCTTCAGGCGGGGGCGGCGAGCGTCGCGTGCGTCGATGTGAATTACGGGCAGCTCGCGTGGAGAATCCGGCAAGACGAGCGCGTCTCGGTGTTCGAGCGCACGAACATCCGCACGGCCGACCCGGCAGCGCTCGGGGCACCCTTCGACCTCATCGTCATCGACGTCAGCTTCATCGGGTTGGCGGCGCTGGCGCCGGTGTTCCCCGGCCTGTCGAAGGCCGGCACCATCTTCATCGGCTTGGTGAAGCCGCAGTTCGAATCGCGCCACGACGAGACCGACCGCGGCGTGGTGCGCGATGAGGCGGTGCGCGAGCGCACGGTCGAAGAAGTGAAGGAAGCCCTCCGAAAGGAGGGCTTCCACGTGACCGATGCCGTCGAATCGTCCCTGCATGGGCCGAAGGGCAACATCGAATACCTCGTGCGCGCGGTGCGCGCAGCGTGAGCCTACAGGCCCATCTCGGCTTTCATCTTGGCGAGCTCGTCGTCGACGGCGGCGGTGCTGCCGGCTTCCTCGTACTTGCGGGCCAGCTCGTCGGCGGTGTCTTTCGGCGTCTCGTTCAGCTCGGCCATCGCGTTGCTGCGGTCGAGCATCTCATCGGCCTTGCTCTCCATGCGGTTGAACGCGCTCATGGCGCCTTCGGCCTTCGCGCCTGACGTGGAGATGTCGTTCACCTTGTCCTGCGTCTTGGCCACGGCCACCTTCGCCTTGATGGCCTCCTGGCGGCCCTTGAGGAGCTCGATGTCGCTCACCAGCTTGTCGTGCATCTGGCGCATCTTGTCGGCGTTGGCCTTGGCGGCCTCGTATGCAGTGGACAGGCCCTCGTTCTTGGCTTCGAGCTGCTGCTTCTTCGCCAGGAATTGACGGGCGTCCTCTTCGCTGCCGCTCTGGAGCGCTTTGCGCGCTAGGCCGTCGTACTTGGCTATCTCGCCTGCGTTCTCGTCCATGAGGCGCTTGCAGCGCGTCTCCTCGGCCATGACGCCGGCCGTGGCCTCTCTGACCTCAGCCAGGCTCTCGGTCAGCTCGCGCATGTATTGATCGACCATCTTGGCGGGGTCTTCCGCCTTGTCCAGGAGGTCGTTGATGTTCGCCTTGATGATCGAGGTGAATCGGTCCAGTATTCCTGCCATGTCTGCTCCTATTCCGGCCTGTCGGCCTTATCATCCGCCGCAGCGGTATTGACGCCATCGTTTCCGGGTGCGGGGACAGCTGCGGGCTGCGCCGCAGTGCCTGCGCTCTCGTATTTCTTCTCGAGCTCTTCCAGGTCCTTATCGCCGAACCGATCGAGCGGGGTGTTCAGGATGCGCTCCATGCGCTCTGCTTCGGCCCGCTTCGCATCGCGCCCGCGCTTTATCAGCAGCGCCACGATGATGGCCACCACGACCACGCCGCCCACGATGGCCACAGGGATGGTGGGGTTCACCGTCTTGCTCATGATGTGATCGGCGGTCTGCGAGAAGGTGTTGGAGAATATCTGCTCCTCGGACAGCGAGTAGTCGTTGTAGTTGCTCTCAAGGTACGCCGCCAGTATCTGCACCGCTTCATCGTCGAGGACGGAGCGCGCCTGCTGGCCGCCGTAGTAGCCGCAGTTGTAGCCGCCCTGCCCGTTGTCGCAGAACACGAGGATGAAATGCGCATCGTCGCTGAACAGCTCGCCGTAGAGCTCCTCGGCCATGTCGGTCAGCTGCTGGCTTGAGCGCACCGAGCCGTTCGGCAGGATGTACACGTACGGCCATACGCCCGTCTCGTCGTAGAAATGGCGCATGCCCGTTTCGAGCACCTGCGCGTTATGCACCCAGTCGCCGTCCTCGTCGGTGTAGAACGCGGTCTGCTCGGCAGCGCCTGCGGGAAGCGCCGTGCGGTCGACTGTGGAATCGGGCACCGAGCCCGAGCACCCGCCCGAGAACACGACCATCAGGACAGCCAGCAGCACCACCGCTAGCAGTACCCAGAGGCATCCGAGGTTGTTCGATCGCTTGGAGTTCGGGTCGTTCAGGCCGCCGCCCGTGGGGCCGCCGCCGGTAGGTCCGCCCGGAGCGCCGCCGCCAGAGCCCTGGGGCTGTTGCACGACGACCGTCTGACCACGCGAGCCGCCGAGCAGGTTGCCCAGCAGCCAGCCGCTCCAGAACCCGCCGCCGGAGTATCCGCCGCCAAAGCCACCGGAGTGCCCGTAGCCGCCGAAGCCGCCGCTACGGCCGCCCGAGCGGTTCCCGCCGCTGAAGCCGCCGCCGAAGCCGCCTCCTCCGCTTCCGAAACCGCCACCGAAGCCACCGCCGCCGAAACCGCCGCCGCCCGATCTTCCCATATCTGCACCTTTCCGAAACGTCTTTCTCATTATGAGCCAAACCGGCGCGTATTGCCGAAAAAGATGCCGTTGTAGGGAATCTGAGAAGAATCGCGCGCCGCGAACCGCTATACTCGGAGAAGTTTTGCAGGAAATACGCCTTCATCCTGCATGCGCGACCGCCGCTTGAACACTCTCCACGCAGCTTGCACGATGAAAGCGTATTCGTCAGAGGGGGATATGGTGGACGCATTCAACGACATGCTCATCGGCGTCACCGGCCAGATAGTCGACTTCATGTATACGTACATCCTCGTCATCTTACTGGTGGTCGTGGGCATATGGTTCAGCGCTCGCACGAAGTTCGTGCAGATACGCTATTTCAAGGACATGTTCAAGTCGCTCGTGGCGAGCTCCGACCGCATCAAGGCGGAAGAGGCGGCCGATGAGGCGGCGCGCCTCGCCGAGGAGACGCTGGAATCGGGCGACGTGTTCCATGCCGAGCAGGGCGGCAGCGACACCGGCCGCCACGGCAAGAGGAAGCGCATCAGCTCGTTCCAAGCGCTCATGGTGTCCACCGCTTCGCGCGTGGGCACGGGCAACATCGTGGGCATCGCCACGGCCATCGCAACGGGCGGCCCGGGCGCGGTATTCTGGATGTGGGTCATGTCCATCGTGGGTGCAGCATCGGCGTTCATCGAGTCGACGCTGGCGCAGATCTGGAAGGTGAAGAACCCCGACGGCACGTTCCGTGGCGGCCCGGCTTACTACATCCAGCAGGCGCTGGGGAAGCGCTGGATGGGCGTGGTGTTCGCTGTCGCGTTGATCTTGTGCTTCGCGTTCGGCTTCAACGGCCTTCAGGCGTTCAACGTCACCTCGGCGCTCGATTATTACGTCATCGAGGAATATCGGAAGATCGTGAATGCGCTCGTCGGCCTGCTGATCGTCATCGCCACGGCGCTCGTCATCTTCGGCGGTATGCACCGCATCTCGGTCATCACATCGGTCATCGTGCCGATCATGGCTGTCTTCTACATCGCGGTGGCGGTGTGGACCACCGTCACGAACCTCGGCGAGATGCCCGCAGTGCTCTCGCTCATCGTCACTGAGGCATTCAGCCCGCAGTCGTTCGCGGGCGGCTTCGTCGGCAGCTGCCTCATGCTGGGCATCAAGCGCGGCCTGTTCAGCAACGAGGCCGGTATGGGCTCGGCGCCGAACGCTGCTGCTACGGCTGATGTGTCGCACCCCTGCAAGCAGGGGCTGGTGCAGAGCCTGTCGGTGTACATCGACACTCTGCTCATCTGCTCGTGCAGCGCCTTCATGATGCTGATCTTCTACGTGCAGGACCCGGAGCTCGCTACTTCGCTGAACGGTATGGCCTTCGTGCAGATGGCTATGAACAACTCCATCGGCGAGTTCGGCATCCATCTCATAACAGCGGCCATCTTCGTGTTCGGCTTCTCCAGCCTCATAGGCAACTACTTCTATGCCGAGGGCAACATCAAGTTCATCAAGGACAACAAGACGGTGCTGTTCGTGTTCCGCCTGGGCTGCTTGGCTGCCATCATGTACGGCGCCATGAACAACTTCTCGCTGGCGTGGAACCTCGCGGATATCTTCATGGGCTTCATGGCCATCATCAACCTGGTGGCTATCCTGCTCTTGGGCAAGTGGGCGCTGAAGGCGCTCGACGATTACGGCCGCCAGCGCAAGGCGGGCAAGAACCCCGTGTTCCGCGCCGATAGCATCCCCGGTTTGCCGGCGACCGAGTTCTGGCATGCCGCCGACATGGAGGCGTTCGACGAGGGCATCGTGGGAGTCGCGGTCGAAGAGGTCGCCATTGTGCGATAAGGCTCGCGTCTGGACGGTGCGCGCCGCGTTCGCGCTGGTATTCGCGTGGAACGTGCTGTGCGCCGTCCAGTTCATCTGCTGGCCGCTATCGTTCACGGGCGCCTATCAACTGGAAGGCGCCGGTGCGGCGGCGGCCGTGCAAGGCTTGGGCGTGGCGTTCCTCATGTGGAATGCCACGTATCCGGCCTTTATCTGGGATCCGCGGCGCTTCAAAGCGCTGGGTGCGGTCGTCGTGGTGCAGCAGGCCATCGGGCTCGCGGGCGAGCTGTATATCGCCTCTTCGCTGGGCGCGGGGCAGGAGCTGCTGAGCCAGGGCATCGCGCGGTTCGTCGGGTTCGATGCGCTGGGCCTCGTGCTGATGGGCGCGGCGCTCTACTTCTTCTTCAAGCCCTCTAAGGCCGCCTCGGCTTGAGCACGGCCCTTCTTGCACTCGGGGTCGGCGAGGGGGCAGCGCTTCTTGCAGCCGGTGCAGTGCAGCTCGCGCAGCAGCTTCTTCGGCTTCGCGGCCTTGGCGCTCTTCTTGCGCTCCTTGTCCTTCTTCTTTTTCTTCTTCTTGTCCGACATGGTCGCCTTCTCGTCATGCGCTCTCGGGGTGCTCGGCGCCGCCGCTCAGGGACGGCGGGGCGCTCGTTCCATCATACTGCGCCTCTTCGCGCCCGATGCAAGGGAGGAGCCTACGTTCACCGGGCCGTTGCCTTCGCTACCACGGGATAGCCAGATAGCCGACCGCGCAGATGGCGAGCGCGAGCGCGGCGCCCGCGGTGACATCGCGGGGGTAGTGCACGCCGCCCTTCACGCGGATGAGGGCGAGCGCGCACGCGCAGGCCAAGAGCGCGCCGCCGACGATCGGCTGGAAGACGAGCCAGGTGCATGCGATGGTGAACATGCAGAAGGTGTGCCGGCTGGGGAACGATTTGCCGTGCGCGTCCTTCGGGATGAGCGGTGCCGGGCCGCCGGCTTCATAGGGCCGCGGCGCATCCACGGCGGTGCGTATGATGGCGCAGATGGCGAACCCCGCCGCCGGCACGACGATGCAGCGCAGCAGCAGGTCGCGGTCGAAGAGGGCGAGCAGCACCAGTAAGAGGGGGTACGCCACGTACCCGAGCGCTGTCAGCGCTGCATTGGCGCGGATGAGCCGCTGCGCGCTGCTCATCCGCGCTCCCGCTCGGTCTGGTGCACCCCGCGCCTCACAGGATGGCTTTGATGCGCTCCACCGCTTCGCGCGTGGCCTCGGCCTCGCCGAAGGCGGTCAGGCGTATGTAGCCCTCGCCGGCCGGCCCGAACCCAGCGCCCGGCGTGGTTATCACATTCGCCTCTTCCAGCAGCTTGTTGAAGAAGTCCCAGCTGCCCATGCCCTCCGGCGTGCGGCACCACACATACGGGCTGTTCACGGCGCCGTACACCGTGAGGCCGGCGGCCTCCAGACCCTCTTTGATGATGCGCGCGTTGCGCAGGTAGAAGTCGATGATAGCGCGCACCTGCGCGGCTCCCTCGGGCGTGTAGATGGCCGCGGCGCCCTTCTGGATGATGTAGCTCGCGCCGTTGAACTTCGTCGACTGGCGGCGCATCCACAGCGCGTTCAGGCTCTGGCCCTGGCGCACCAGCTCGTGCGGGATGACGGTGTAGCCGCAGCGCATCCCCGTGAAGCCGGCCGTCTTGCTGAAGCTGCGGAACTCGATGGCGCACGTCTTCGCGCCCGGTATCTCGTAGATGGTGTGCGGCAGGCCCTCTTCGGTGATGAACCGCTCGTAGGCCGCATCGAACAAGATGATGGCATCGTTGTCGTTGGCGTAGTCGACCCAGCGCTTGAGCTGCTCGGCGGTGAGCGCGGTGCCGGTGGGGTTGTTCGGCGAGCACAGGTAGATCAGGTCGGCGGCTGCATCGGGCAGCGCCGGGCAGAAGCCGTTCTCGGCCGTGGTGGGCATGTAGGTGATATCGGTCCAGGCCTCGGCGTCAACGTCGTATTCGCCAGCGCGGCCCTCGATGGCGTTGCTGTCGACGTAGACGGGGTATACCGGGTCGCACACGGCGACGCGGTTCTCGCGGGCGAAGATGTCGCCGATGTTCCCGCAGTCGCTCTTCGCGCCGTCGCTCACGAATATCTCGTCGGGCGCTATGTCCACCCCGCGCGCGGCGAAATCGTGCTCGGCGATGGCCTCGCGCAGGAAATCGTAGCCTTCATAGGGGCCGTAGCCCTTGAAGCCGGCTGCGCTCGCCTGCTCATCGACCGCTTCGTGCATGGCCGCCACCACCGCCGGCACCAGCGGCTGCGTCACGTCTCCGATGCCGAGCTTTATCAGCTTCGCCTCCGGGTGGGCTTGCTGGTACGCCTCGGTGCGCCGGGATATCTCGGCGAACAGGTAGCTTCCGGGCAGCTTCTCGAAGTTCTCATTGATCTTGGCCATGCAGGTTCTCCTTATCGTCGGGCAGGTCTTCAGGCACGGGCGCGGGGCGCCACGGGTATCAGCGGTAATAGACGGCGCGGTTGTTCGGGGTCTCGTCCACCTCCACCTGGGTGACGGGCAGCCCCATGTTCGCCAAGCAGTCGAAGAAGAAGCGCGCCAGGTTCTCGGCGGTGGTGCGGAACGGCAGCACTTTCATCTGGAAGCCCTCGGCCTCCAGCGCGCGGATGGTCTTCTTCTTGAGCGTGCCCTCTTCGACGAGGAACGTATGGTCGAACTCCTCGGCCAGGCCGCGCACGATGCTCTTGAAACGGCCGAAGTCGCATACCATGTCGCGCTCGGTCCCTTCGGCTCCCAGCGCCTCCGACACGATGATGACCTCGAGCCGCCAGCGGTGGCCGTGCAGGTTCTCGCATTTCCCGTGGTAATCGGCCAGGAAATGCGCCGAGTCGAAGAATGCTTCGGTCCTCAGTTCGTACATGGCGCCTCCATCGTGTCCGCGGGTGGGTGTAGGGGCTATTTTGGCAGAAATGCCGCGGATTTGGGATGGGATGTCGCGTCTTTCCCTTGGGTCGAATACTATGGTCGTTGATAGGTTGCATGATGCGCGCGATGAAGGAGCGGAAGTGGCTGAAAAGGCGTATGCGAGGGCTCAGGCGGGATACGCAGCAGTAGGGGAGCGGTATCTGGAGGCGCTGCGGGAGCGCGGGCTCGCGTTCGAGGATGCCGAGACTGGCGAGGCGGAGCAGCGCGCATGCGCCGAGCTGCGCGCGCGATTGGCCGAGCGCGGCGTGAGCGTGCGCAACGGCGGGGCGTCGCTGTCGTGGGGGCATCTGTCGCCCGCGTGCGTGGAGTGCACCGGGGCGCGGGGCTCGGAGACGTTCAGCACCACCTTCAAGTGCCACCGCGATTGCTACTTCTGCTTCAACCACAACGTGGCCGATTATGAGCGCTTCGTGCGCGAGGGCTGCCCGTGGGAGGAGGGCATCGAGCGCGCCGCAGCTGAGCGCAGCTTGGCGTGCATCGGGCTGACCGGCGGCGAGCCGCTGCTGAACCTGGACGATTCCATCCGCTTCCTCGAGCGTGCCCGCGAGCTGTTCCCGCAGGCCCATCTGCGCATGTACACCTCGGGCGACCTGCTGACCGAAGAGGGCGCGCAGCGCTTGCGCGACGCTGGCCTGGCCGAGATCCGCTTCAGCGTGAAGGACGACGACCCGCCCGAGATGCAGCAGCGCGTGCTCGACGCCATGCGCCTGGCGAAGCGCTACATCCCCAGCGTGATGGCCGAGATGCCGGTCATCCCCGGGTCGGACGAGCATATGCGGCATCTGCTGCGCACCTTCGACGAGGTGGGGCTCGACGGCATCAACCTGCTGGAATTCTGCTTCCCCTTCTGCAACTGGCCCGAGTTCGCCCGCCGCGGCTTCGTGCTGAAGAACCCGCCGTTCGACGTGATGTACGACTACGGGTATTCGGGCGGCCTCGCGGTGGCTGGCAGCGAGCGGCTGATACTGGAGCTGATGGGCTGGGCCATCGACGAGGGCCTGCGCTTGGGGCTGCATTATTGCTCGCTCGACAATAAGCACCGCTCGGAGATGCGCCAGAAGAACGAGCGCGCGAAGGGGGCGCACCCCTGCCTCGTCTTCGACGACGAGGATTTCTTCCTGAAGGCGGCGAAGGTGTTCGGCGATGACGTGGCGGTGGCCGCGCGCGTGCTGGACGGCGCCGGCGGTGCGGAGCGCATCGAGGATGCGGAAGAGGGGTCGCTCGCGTTCAACCCAGAGCATGCCGACGCCGTGCGGGCGGCGGGCGCTGAGGTGCACACCTGCTATTTCGTGTACGAGAACGGCGAAGACGGGTCTTATCTGGTGGATGTGGCGCTGCGCTGAAGGATGAGGTAGCGGTTCAGCGCTCCTGCGCCGTCGGCTGAGAAGCGCGCCACCTCGCGCGTGCCGGGCGCTGCGGCTGCGAGCTCGCTCAGCTCGCTCTCGGTGAAGCTGTGGCAGTAGCGGTAGGTGCCGCGCGCGTCTCGCCATCCGAGCAGCTTGTCGTTCGGGTCGTCGAGCACGATGCCCAGCTGCTGGCATCCGGCGCGCGTGGCTTCCTCGGCCTTGCGCGCCAGGCGGCTGCTCCGCAAGAACTGCCAGCAGGCGATGGCGATATAGCCGCCCGGGCGCGTGCGGTCGGCCAGTGCGCGCATCAGCTCGGCCCGCCATGCGGGCAGGGGGATGTGGTGCATGAACCCGAAGCACACGGCGAGGTCGCATGCGGGCACCGGCAGGGGCGAGGCCGCGGCGAGCGCAGCGGTCAGGTCGATCTGCTGGAAGCGGACGGTCGCTCGCGTGCGAGGCGCGGCGCCAAGGGCCGATATGCTGGTGGCGGTATCGGGTGCGACCGGTCGCGCGCTGCTGCAAGCCTCGGCTTGGGCCAGGTGCGGGCAGCTGTCGAGCGCGAGGTATTCCAGCTCGCTTCCCACAGGGAGCGCATCCTCTAAGAAGCGCAGGAAGCGCATGTTGCCGCAGGCGGCATCGAGCACGCGCAGCCGCTGCTGCGCCGCGAGCCCGCATTCGCGCGCCACGCGCTGCCAACCGGGCCACCCCCGCTCCCGCGTCTGCGAGAACGAGGCGGCGTTCTGCTCGTAGAAAGCCTGCGTCAGCGCATTCAGCTGCATTGCCAGCGAAGTATCCATAGGGGAGATTATCGCACGATGGGCCCTCGCCATCGGCGCCCGGCGCGGTTCGGGAGAAAATGGGTGCTGGCGTTGGTCCCGCACCAGCACCCTTCCCGATACACGCACGTTGCGCTTGCGCGCAAAGCATGCGTGGCAAAGTATAATCAGAAAACCGTGAACGAAACGTTACTTGAGATAATAAACGCAATACGCGCAGAAGAGGCTGCGCCTGACGCTGCTGCGCGCCCGCTCGACGACGCATGGTTGGCGTCGGTCGTGCGCAGGCGCAACCGCGAGATGCGCGACGGCACGCGCCAGGTGGCGAAGAAGCGCCTGCTGCCGGCGTACCTGCGATTGCGCCGCGAGCAGCCGGAGGTGCTGGCGGCGTGGGGCGCGCCTGCGGGCAGCGCGGTGGATGAGCGCGTCATACGGCTGCTGCGCTCCAAGCCGCGGCGCACAGCCTCGGGCGTGGCGACCATAACGGTGCTGACGAAGCCGTGGCCGTGCGCGGGGACGTGCGTGTTCTGCCCGAACGACGTCCGCATGCCGAAGAGCTATCTGGCTGACGAGCCCGCCTGCCAGCGCGCCGAGCGGTGCTCCTTCGACCCGTACCTCCAGGTGCTCGCGCGCCTGCGGGTGCTAGAGGATATGGGCCACGTGACCGACAAGGTGGAGCTGATCGTGCTCGGGGGCACCTGGACCGACTATCCGCGCGCGTATCAGCTCTGGTTCATCGGCGAGCTGTTCCGTGCGCTCGCCGAGGCGGGCACGCCCGAGGCTGAGGCTCGGGCTGCCGAGCGGCGCCGCTCCTACGAGCAGCTGGGCGCTGCCTCGCCTGTGGGAGCGGCTGCTGCGGTGCAGCGGCAGGTGGATGCGGGCAGCCTCTCCTACAACGAGGCCTGGGAGCTGCTGTATGGCAGCGGGAGCGCCTGGGCGCAGGCGGCTCGCGCGCAATGCGGGACGCTCGCGGAAGTGCAGCAGTGGCAGCAGCGCGATGAGCTGGCTGCGCATCGCTGCGTCGGGCTCGTGGTGGAGACGCGGCCTGAGGCTATCTCGCCCGCAGAGCTGACCTTCCTGCGCCGCCTCGGCTGCACGAAGGTGCAAGTGGGCATCCAGAGCTTGGACGAGCGCATCCTAGCGGGTTGCGGGCGCCCGGTGCCGCTGTCCTGCATCGAGCGCGCCTTCGCGCTGCTGCGCCTGTTCGGCTTCAAGTCGCACATGCATATGATGGTGAACCTCCCGGGTGCTACGCCGGAGGGGGACGCGCGGGAATACCGCCTGCTCATGGACGATGCGCGCTTCCGCCCTGACGAGCTGAAGCTCTACCCGTGCTGTTTGGTGGCGAGCTCGCGCTTGGGCGCGCTGATGGAGAGCGGCGCGTGGCAGCCCTACAGCGAGGACGCGCTGGTCGAGCTGCTGGCCGCCGATGTGGCGAGCACGAATCCTTACGCCCGCATATCGCGCATGATACGTGACATCTCGGCGACCGATATCGTGGCGGGGAACAAGAAGACGAACCTGCGCCAGATGGTGGAAGCGCGCTTGCAGGGAGCGGGCGCGCCGGAGCCCCCGATAGGGGAGATGCGCCTGCGCGAGATCGGCACGGCCGAGGTGGACGCGCGCGACCTGCATCTGGAGGTGCTCCCTTATGAGACGACGGTGAGCGAGGAGCGCTTCCTGCAATGGGTGGATGGCGACGGCCGGTTGGCGGCGTTCCTGCGCCTCTCGCTGCCGAAGGAAGAGGCTCTGCGCGGTTTGCAGGGCGCATGCGCCGAGGACGGCCTTCCCGCGCCCGGCCAAGCGATGATCCGCGAGGTGCACGTATATGGCAAGGTAGCCGCCCTGCACGAATCCGGAGAACCCAAAGGGACGGGGCAAATGGCACTTTGCGCAGAGAGGGGAGGGTCTGCTTGCTCGGCCCCCGTTTCGTCTGCGCAAGGTGCCATTTGCCCCGTCCCTTTGGGTTCTGAGGGAGCGCAGCATGCGGGGCTCGGGCGAGCGCTCGTGGCCGAGGCGTGCGCGCAGTCGGCTGCGGCGGGCTTCACCGCCGTGAACGTGATAAGCGCTGTGGGCACGCGGGAGTATTACCGCTCGCTCGGCTTCGAGGATGCGGGCCTCTACCAGTGCAAGCAGCTCTGATGGGAGATACGGCGCCTACCGCCAGAGCCGGCGATGCGCGGAGCTCGGCGTTCCCTATCCGCGGCCGCGCGGCTGCTGCCGCGGCCCGGCCTTAGAGGGCGGCTTTGATGGCTTCCAGCAGCTCGGCGTATTCGGTGTAGGCGGGCACATCCGGGTGCTCGGCGCGCAGGGCGTCGGTGGTGCGGAAGAAGAACCCGGCCTTCGAATCCAAGATCATCCCCACGTCGTTGTACGAGTCGCCCGAGGCGATGGTGTCGAACCCGGCGTCGTGCAGCGCGCGCACCGTGGTCAGCTTCGTCTCCGGGCAGCGCATCTGCCAGCCGGTTATCTCGCCGGTGGCCTCGTCGACCACGAGCTCGTTGCAGAAGATCGTGGGCCATCCCAGCTTCTCCATGAGCGGCTTGGCGAACTGCGAGAACGTGTCGGATATGATGATGACCTGCGTGAGCTCCCTCAGCTCGTCGAGGAAGGCGCGGGCGCCCGGCATGGGGTCGATGGTGGCTATAACCTTCTGTATCTCGGTCAGGCCCAGCCCATGCTGGCGCAGGATATCCAGCCGGTATGCCATCAGCTTGTCGTAGTCGGGCTCGTCGCGCGTGGTGCGCTCCAGCTCGGGGATGCCGGCCGCTTTCGCGAAATCTATCCAGATCTCGGGTACCAGCACGCCTTCAAGGTCTAGGCAAACGACGTTCATGGGGGCTCCTTCTGCGCCTCGCGCGGTCTGTTCCCGAAAAGAATAGCGCGGATGCGGCGGTTTGCGCGGGCATTTCGGCGAATGAGGGAGAGCAGGCCTTATAATCGGTGCAGGAAGCGGAAGGAGGCGGCATGTCGGTACGCGATTTCCTGGCTGCGTATGCGCAGAGCGAAGGCATCCACAACCCGAAGATGGACGCGCTGGTGCAGTTCAGCGCGCGGCAGCTGACCTGCTCGCATTGCGGCAAGTGCACCCGGCGCTGCCAGGTGCTGAGCACGCCGGGGCTGGATATCGGCCGCGTGGCTGCCGAGCACGACCGCTTGGCAGCGCTGCCGGAAGGCGAGCTGCCCGCTGCGCTGATGCAGCTTCTGAATGAGGACTTCCCGCTGTACAACGCGCTGCGCCAGTGCTGCTTCTGCGGCTACTGCACGGCGGAGTGCCCGCACCACGTGCGCGCGCCGGAGGATATGCGGCCGTGGCGCGAGCTGTTCATGCGCACCGACATCATGCCGCCGGCCGACTCGCGCTTGGTCATGGTGGATGAGGAATGGCACATCTTCAGCGCGTACCGCGCCATCTATGGCATCGGGTATCCCGAATACGTCAGCCTCGATGCGGCGGCCGAGCACGGGCCGGGGCTGGTCGATACGCTCTTCTTCCCCGGGTGCTCGCTGGTGAGCTATGCGCCGGAAGCGGTGCGCGCGGTGGGCGGCTGGCTCACCGATAGCGGCGTGGCATGGGCGCTCGGCGACGGATGCTGCGGGAGCCCCCTGATGAGCGCCGGGCTGTTCGAGCGCGCCGCGGGGCTGCGCGAGCGGTTCATCGCCCAGATGCAGCAGGCGGGCATAACGCGCATGGTGACGGTGTGCCCGGGCTGCGCCGACGAGTTCGCCGACGACATGCCGGCGGGCATATCCATCGTGCCGCTGCCGGAGCTGCTGGAGCAGCTGGCGGCGCAGCGCGCGGCGCAGGGGCGCCCCAGCGGGTTCGCGCCGCTCGAGCGCGCATCTCTCACGTTCTTCGACTCATGCCACGATAGGGGCGATGGGCGCAATGCGCGCGCCATCCGGCGCCTCATGCGCGAGCATCTGAGCGGGGCGTGCCAGCTCGAGATGGAGCATGCGCGCCGCCAGACGCTCTGCTGCGGCGCGGGCGGCGCGGTCGCCAGCTACGATGCCGAGCTGACCGACGACCGCGTGTGGCAGGTGATGGCCGAAGCGCGCGCGACCGGCGCGCAGACGGTGGTCACCATGTGCCCCACCTGCACCTATACGCTCGCGCAGGCGAACCTCTCCGCGCCCGGCAAGGGCATGGATTCCAAGCATTACCTCGAGGTGCTCTTCGGCGTTCAGATCGACTGGGCCCAGGTGTTCGACCAGCTCGGCGGCATGTGGACGGGCGAATACGGCCCGTGGCTCGCCGCCACGTTCTACTGAGGCGGTCAGGCGGCCACTACGATGCGGTAGTTCGCGTCGTCGCCGCAGCAGGTCTGCAGGATGATCGATTCGCCGTAGCCGGTCACGCGCTGCTGGATATCCTCCCAGGCGGTGGTGTCGGGCACGGTGAACACGTCTACCACGCGATAGGTGCGCGCGGCCCCTGCGCTGTCGGTGACGGTGATGGCATCGCCGGGCGCGAGGTCCATCACATGGTGGAAGGGGCCGGGGTTGTGACCGATGAAGTAGCCCCACGAGCCATCGGTGGTGCTGTCGGAGCCCATCCAGAGGCCCGCGCCGGAGGACGGCGCGGTGGTGGCAAGATACGCGCTGACGTATGGCATGGCATCGCCGTCGATATCGATGGTGGCGAAGGCCGGCTGCGCCGGAGCGGCAGCGTGCTCGCTGGCGGCAGCATCCGCTTCAGCCTCGGCTTCGGCAGCGGCTTGCGCAGCGGCGGCCTCGGCCGTGCCGGCCACCTGCCCGCTCACCAGGTCGGCTTGCGTGTCGAGCAGCGCGTCCCCTTCGCTCACCGAGAACGTGCATACCCGGCTCACCGCCATGTTGATGCCGGCGTCGAGGGGCGATGCGCCGCCTGACTGCTCCTGAGCTGCTCCGGTGAGCTCGCTCGCGGCCGCGCCGCCTCCGAGCGGGTGCGCGAGCGCTGCGAGGGGAGATGCCGCGATGAGCGCGGCAGCAGCAGCGCCGATGAGCGCTGCGATGATTGCATCTATGCGTGCGGTGCCGCTTCGCACGGCGGCCGCCTGATGCACCTGGTAAGACATGGTCGCCTACCTTCCGCGTCCGTCGTGAAGGCCTTCTCTCCTCATGTCTTCCGAACCTCTGGGCCCATCGTATGCGCTGGCGAGCGCACCTGCCAGCGCGTGCGCCTGATGCAACGTGCCCGATGCGCAACCGTAATGCCCTCGGCCTCGCGCCGATACATTCCCGAAAAGTGCGCGCGGGTACGGGAAATGCGCCATATCGCGCGAGCCGGTGGTGGGATTCGGGGTAATATGTAACCGACAAGAACCTACGAGAAGGCGGTGCGCATGGCAGACGGTTACAAGTACGACCGCGTGCTCTTGAAGCTATCGGGCGAGGCGCTGGCGGGGGACCAGGGTTACGGCATAGACCCGAAGGTGGTGAACGACCTCGCCGACGAGATAGCCGACATCGTGCAGGACGGTGTGCAGCTGGCGGTCGTGGTGGGCGGCGGCAACATCTTCCGCGGGCTCGCCGGCTCGGCTGAGGGCATGGACCGCGCGCAGGCTGACTACATCGGCATGCTCGCCACCGTCATGAACGCGCTGGCCCTGCAGGACGCCTTCGAGCGCCATGGCATCTTCTCGCGCGTGCAGAGCGCGATCAATATGCAGGAGGTCAGCGAGCCGTACATCCGCCGCCGCGCCGTGCGCCACTTGGAGAAGGGGCGCGTGGTCATCTTGGCTGCGGGCACCGGCAATCCGTATTTCACCACCGACACCACCGCGGCGCTGCGCGCATGCGAGCTGGATGTCGATTGCCTGATGAAGGCCACGAAGGTGGACGGGGTCTACGACAGCGACCCGGCGAAGAACGCCGACGCGCAGCGCTTCGACCACATAAGCTACCTGGAGGTGCTGAACCGCGGCCTGAACGTGATGGACGCCACGGCCACCTCGCTGTGCATGGATAACGACGTGCCCATGATCGTGTTCGACCTGACCCGCCGCGGCAACATCCAGCGCGCGCTTCGGGGCGAGGACGTGGGTACCACGATAGATTAGAAAGGACGCGCAATGGCTGATATCGACGAGATCCTGATGGGCGCCGAGGAGCGCATGGAGAAGGCGCTCGGCTCGCTGCATGACAACTTCGCCTCGGTGCGCACCGGCCGCGCGAACGCGATGGTGCTCGACCGTATCAAGGTCGACTATTACGGCACGCCCACGCCCATCAACCAGATGGCGGGCGTGAAGTCGCCCGATGCGCATCTGCTGGTCATCGAGCCGTGGGACAAGACGGCGCTGAAGGACATCGAGCGCGCCATCTTAGAGAGCGACCTGGGCGTGACGCCGAACAACGACGGTTCGGTGATACGCCTGCCGTTCCCGCAGCTGACCGAGGAGCGCCGCCGCGAGCTGGCGAAGAACTGCCGCACCTATGCCGAGGAGGCGCGCGTCGCCCTGCGCAACATCCGCCGCGACGCGAACGGCGCCATCGAGAAGGCCGAGAAGAACGACGGCCTACCCGAGGACGATGCGCGCCGCGCCGAGGACGCTGTGCAGAAGCTGACCGACAAGCACGTCGCCGAGGTGGACGCTGCGCTGAAGGCTAAAGAAGCCGAGGTCATGGAGGTGTAAGGTCCTGCTCGCCTCCGAGGCGAGCAGGACGGGCTGAGGCTGCGGAGCCCTATCGCGCTCCATCGCCGCATCCGAGCTCGGGGCCGCGCGAGGGCGTGCGCCGCAGGGGCTCTAGGCGGAGAGGGGCGCTCTGTGAGCGGGCTCCTCGCTTCGCCGCGAACGACACGGAGCCGTTTCATTTGAAGGAACTGAGCTACATATTCCCGAACCCGCCTGCTGATGCCGATCCGGCCCGGTTGGACCTCGCGCGCATCCCGCAGCATATCGCCGTCATCATGGACGGCAATGGGCGATGGGCGAAGCAGCGTGCGCTGAACCGGCTGCGCGGGCACAAGGCCGGCATCGGGGCGGTGCGCGAGACGATACGCTGCGCGAGCGATCTGGGCGTGCGCTATCTCACCATCTACTCGTTCTCCACCGAGAACTGGAAGCGCCCGACCGACGAGGTCGTGGGGTTGATGAACCTCTTCGCTAAGACGATGCTCGCCGAGGTGGACGAGCTGCATGAAGAGCATGTGCGCGTGATGACCATCGGCGATCTGTCGCCGCTGCCGGACGACACGCGCGAGGCGTTCGAGCTGGCGTGGGAGAAGACGCGCGGCAACGACGGCATGACGCTCGTGGTGGCGGTGAATTACGGCGGCAGGGCGGAGATCGTCCATGCGGCGCGCGCGTTCATGCGCGAGGCGGCCGATGCGGCGCATGCGGGCGATGCGGTGCCGGAGCTGACCGAGGAGGCGCTGACCCAGCACCTCTACACCGCCGATGCGCCCGACCCTGAGCTGCTGATACGCACGAGCGGGGAGATGCGGCTGTCGAATTTCATGCTGTGGCAGGCGGCTTATTCCGAGTTCGTGTGCTCGCAGGTGCTCTGGCCCGATTTCGACCGCTACGAGCTTCTGCGGTGCCTGCTGGAATACCAATCGCGCGACCGGCGCTTCGGAGCCGTGTGATGGAAGGGGCGGCAGCGGTGGAGGAGCTGGAAGCGGCGATGCCGTCTGGCTCCGCGGCGGCCGACGATGGCCTGACCGAGCGCCAGCGCGAGGCGCGGCAGCGGCTGCGGGCGCGCGTGCGCGAGCTGACCGACGCGGCGGGTGACGAGCCCGGCTCGTTCAGCGCGCGGCCCACCACCAAAGAGCTCGACCGGGGCAGGGATGTCGACGGCCCGGCGATCATCTACGATGCCGGCTCCGCTCCGCCTGGCCCCCCATGGAACTACGACCTGTCGCCCGACGAGGCGGCAGCGCGGCAGCAGAAGAAGGAGCAGCGGGCCCAGAAGCGCCAGAAGGTGAAGGAGACGGCGCTCGACAAGACGCCCGAGAAGCTGAAGAACCCTTCGAGCCTCCAGGTGCGGTTCCGCACGGGGCTCGCGTACACCTTGGTCACCATCGCGTGCGTGTTCGCGGGGAATATCCCCACCATGATCTACCTGATGGTGGTGGCGGGCATCTGCGCGGGCGAGTTCTACTACATGCTGCGCTCCGATTCGAAGCTGCCGAACGAGGCGCTCGGCATCGCCGGCGCGGTGCTGTTCGTGCCGGCCATGTACTTCGCCGGCCTCGCGGGCGCTATGATCGTGGCTGTGGTGCTGCTCATAGCGCTTCTGGTCTGGTATGTGTTCTGGCTGCGTGCGCGCATCCAAGATGTCGCCGTCAGCTTCCTCGGGGCGGCCTATACCGGGTTGCTGCTGAGCGGGCTGATGGTCATCAGGGCATCGGTCGATCAGCCTTGGGGCGGGCTCGTGCTGTTCATGCTGTTTCTGAGCGTATGGGCCAACGACGCGTTCGCGTATTTCGTCGGCAGCAAGATAGGCAAGCACAAGCTGGCGCCCCGCGTCAGCCCGAAGAAGAGCTGGGAGGGCTTCTTGGCCGGGCTCGTGGGCTCCATGCTGGTGTGGGTGGTCATGTCGTTCATACCTGCCTTGCAGATGAGCATACCCCTGGCGCTCTTGTTCGGGCTGCTGTGCGGGCTGATGGAGGTGCTCGGCGATTTGGCCGAGAGCCGCATCAAGCGCAATTCCGGCTTCAAGGATTCCGGCACCATCATGCCTGGGCACGGTGGCCTGCTCGATCGGTGCGATTCGTTGTTCCTGGCGTCGGTGACGGCGTCGTTCCTCATGGTGGGGGGAGGCGTTATCCCGTATGCATTCCTCTAAGGGCATCGTCGTACTGGGCTCGACGGGCTCGATCGGCAGGCAGACGCTCGACGTGGTGTCGCAGCACCCCGACAAGCTGCATGTGGTGGGCCTCGCCTGCGGCACGCGCGTCGCCGAGATGCAGCGGCAGGCGCAGCGGTTCGGCGTGGCGGATACGGCGGTGGGCGCCGAGGACGCATTGCGCCTGATAGACCTCGATGGGGTCGATATCGTGGTGAATGCGCTCGTGGGCTCTGCGGGCCTGCGCGCGAGCTACAAGACGCTTGCTGCGGGCAAGACCCTGGCCTTGGCGAACAAGGAATCGCTCGTGGTGGGCGGCGACCTGCTGATGCCCTTGGCACAGCAGCCGGGGCGCCTCATGCCCATCGACTCGGAGCATGGCGCCATCTACCAGTGCCTGCTCGGCGAGGATGCGCGCGAGGTCACCCGCTTGTGGGTGACGGCTTCCGGCGGTCCGTTCCGCGGCATGACCGCCGACCAGCTCGCGCATGTGACCGCGCGCGATGCCCTCGCGCATCCCACGTGGAACATGGGCCCGAAGATAACCATCGACTCGTCCACGCTGATGAACAAGGGCCTCGAGGTGATAGAGGCGCATCATCTGTTCGCGATGCCCTACGAGCGCATCGCGGTGGTGGTGCAGCCGCAGAGCGCGATACATTCGATGGTGGAGTTCGCTGATGGTTCGGTGAAGGCGCACTTGGGCACGACCGACATGCGCATCCCCATCCAGTTCGCGCTGTCGTATCCCGAGCGGTGGGATGCGCCGGTGCAGCCGCTCGACTTCCGCACGCTGGGCAGCCTCGATTTCGCAGCGCCCGATACCGACGCGTTCCGCTGCCTCGCGCTGGCGCGCGAAGCGGGGCGGACGGGCGGCACCATGCCCGCTGCCATGAATGCGGCGAACGAGGTGGCTGTCGATGCCTTCCTGCATGACCGTTGCGCGTTCTTGGATATCCCCGCCTGCGTCGCTCAGGTGATGGAGGCGCATGTGCCGCATGCGGTGGAGAGCATCGAGCAGCTCGAAGCGGTGGATGCTGAGGCGCGCCGGCAGGCAGCGCTCTTCCTCGAAGGTCAGGGGATGGCGTAGACCAGCGTCCTCTCGTCTGATGAGCGGTTGTAGCTGCATGTGACGAGGGTGATGCATCGCTCCGGGCCGGCGTCGCGCAAGCGCACGCAGCACTCGCTGAGGCGCTCTCGATACCATGAGCGGAAATCGCCCTCATCGTCGAATGCGGTGCGCTTCGTCTGCTCGCTCCCGGCTGTTATGGCCGCCCCCGATACGCGCAGCGCTCGCCTCCATGCAGGGGTCTGCACCAGCACCACTGCGTGCTCTCGGGCGAAGGCCGGCTGCGCATAGCCGGCGAGCTCGGCGAACATGGAATCGCCGTTCTGTATGTTGTGCCCGAAGATGACCGCATTGCGGCTCTCAAGGCCATCCTCGATGCAGGAGGCGTCGAGGTAAGGGCAGCCGTGGTAGTTCGGCATCCCGCGTATGTCGTGGTCGAGGTAGTAGGTGGGCGCGTCCGGGTGCGCTTGCACGATGGCGGTGTCGAGCGCGGTTCCCGGGATGCTCACCCAGCCGATCACATCCGGGTTCACCTGCTGCCAATGCTCCCAGTCCACCTGCGGGAAGCCGTCCGCATCGCGCGCTCCGGGCATGTCAGGGTCGGCTATCGTCGCGGCGCTCGATGCGCACCAGGCGAACCAGACGAGCAGGCCCGCGAGCGCGAGCGCGGCCGCCCCGGCTATCGAGAAGCCGATGGCGGCCTTGCCGCGCCAGCGTGCGCTCGCGCTACGCATCGGCGGGTAGCGCCTTGGTGCGCCCGCAGAGCGCGCAGGTCTGGGACGTGGCGACGAGCTCATCGTAGGCGGGCGCGTCCTCGACCGTCTCCGTCCATGCGCCGGCGACGATGACGGTCTCAGTCAGCGGGACGTCCGTTGTATAGGCTGCATGCCCGGTTGTCCGCGCATGTAGCTCGGTCGCGCCATCTATCGTCTCGCCGCAGATGTTGCATACGGTGTGGAGCGCCTCCTCCTCCCTCGTCTCGGGGCCGTGCGCCACCTCGCGGGTGAGCGCGTCGTGGTGCACGAGCTCAAGGTCGTCATGCCAAGCGTGCGGGCAGCTCGCGCTCGTTGGGGTGATGGCTTGCGCTTGCTGCTGCGGTGGTGCAGCGGCGAGCGCCACCATCGCTGCCGTGGCGACGCTCGCTGTCAAGCATGCTGTGACGCAAGCGGTGAGGACAGCGCGCCTGCGCTGCCGCTTCTTGTCGGCTCTTTCCATGCGGATTCCTCTCGTTCAGCCCTGGTGGTCAGCGCAGCCCGCGCAAGGCGCGCTCTGCGTCCGTCTGCGCTCTGCGGTTGCGCGAGGCCATCTGCCTGATGCCGTAGGCGGCTCCTGCGAGCGCTATGGCACCGGCTCCGAGCGCTGCGATGAGCGCAGGGCCGCTCGTGTCCCCGGTCTTGTCGTATCCGCTGCCGGCAGACGGTGTGCGCCCTTCGATGCGCACCGTCTGCTCCTCGGAGCGGAGGTCGGCGTGCAGGGCGACGAGCGAGCGCTCGCTGCGCCCGTCCCCAGGGTCCATCTCGCGGTAGAGATGCTCGTATGCGACGACGCTCTGCCCGCCGAGCCCGCTCGCATCGAAGGTGAATGTGACGCTCTCCGTGCCCGATGACGCTGCTGGCACGAAGTACTTCGTGGCGGTCACTGGCTTGTCTCCTACGAGCAGCGGCTCTCCGGTGGCGCGGTCGTACAGCATGCCTTCCAGGATATGCTCCTTCCCGGCGGTCAGCCCTTCGTAGGCCACCTCGTCGGTTATGCGCGCCTCTCTGCTGTTCAGCAGCGCATGGTCGCCGTCGGTCGCGTCCGTCGCGATGGTGCGCACCGCGCCCGTCACGAAGATGACGGTCTGGTCGTCGTTCTCCAGATCGGCCTCGCCGCAGACGGCCTCGCCCGAGCTGTCCTTCACCACGATCACGCATGAGGTGGCTCGCTCGCCTTCGAGCCCGCGCGCGTCGAGCGCGTATGCGAGGGCCGTCTCGCCCGATGTGCCCTCTGCGGTGAAGCTGCGCTCGGCCCACGCCAGCCGCTCGGCTATGTCGGGGTAGCGCTCTATCACCGCGCGCAGGGCGTCGCCGTCGAAAGCGTGCGGATAGCCCGCTTCGTCTGCATACATGCTGGCGAGGCTCTCAGCGTTCGGGTCGGCGCCTGCGGCGATGAGGAGCTCGCGCATCATCTGCTCCGCTCGCACCGCAGCCTCATCACCGTCGGCATCGGCGTGTTGGAGGACGGGCAGGCCGCTGTCGGGGTCGACGAGCAGGCCGTATGCTGTGTAGCTGCTCCCGAGCACCGCATCGGCGTAGCGCACCGTGTCGGTGAGCGCGGCTTCGGCATCGGCGGTGATCTGCTTGGCTTGCGTGCGCGCATCGGCGAGGTAGGTCCATGCGCTGGTAGCATGCACCGAGAAGCTCTGATCGGCGTTGTCGGGGTCTTTGTCCTCCGCCACTATCACCTCATCGCGCAGCAGCGTCTCGTACACCACGATGTCGTCGCCATCGCCGAGGCGGGAATCGAATGCGAAGGCGACCTCGGTCTGCCCGCTGCTCTCCTGCGGCGTGAAGACGGTGGTTCCCACCACGGGCTGCCCGTCGGCATCGCGCAGGCTCTCCACGCGCGTTGCGCCCTCGGCATCCTCTGCGGCGCGCGCTTTGAGCATCAGCTCGCCGCGCAGCGTGTATTCCTCGCCCGGTATCACATCCTCGTAGCGCACCGTATCGACCACGCGCGAGCCTTTGTCGGCTGCCACGGAATCGTCTCCGTCGAGCACATCGGCCACCACCGTCGCTATGCGGGGCTCGCGCACGCTCACCGTTTGCGCGCTGTCGCAGACATCGGCATGCTCAGCGATGAGCTCGCCATCGCGGTAGAGCCTCTCGAGCACCACCACCTCGCGCCCGTCGAGCTGGCTCGTGTCGCACGTGAAGGTCACCTCTTGCGCGCCATCGCGATGCTCAGGCGTGAAGGTCTTCTGGGCCGTGCAGGGCTCGCCCTGCTGGTTGGTGAGGGCGGCCGCATCATCTCCGGCCTCGTCGCCGGCGCCCCTCACCCAGAGCTCGCCGCGCAGCTCGTATTCGGCCCCTGCTATCAGATTGCGGTATTGCACGGTATCGGTGATGCGGGCTTGCGGGTCGGCGGGCACGATCTTGTCGCCGTCGTGCGCATCGGCGGCGCTGGTGCGCAGCGTCGGCGTATCGATATGCACGGTCTGGTCGTAGTCGGCGGCATCTTCATGCTCGGCCACCACCGTGCCGGTGCTGACCTTCACCAGCTCTTCGAACACCACGACATCGCGGCCGGCGAGCGCGCGGGAATCGAAGGCGATCGTCACCTCGGCGTAGCCATTGGGCTGGGTCGGGGTGAACCGGGCCGACCCGCCTACCGGTGCTCCGCTCGCATCGGCGATGGCCTCGCCGCTCTGCGCATCGACCAAGGTGGCGCACAGCTCGTAGGCGCCGCCTTCCGACACGTCGAGGTTCGCGTACTGCACGCGGTCGATGATGCGCGCGGCATGGTCGGCGCTGGCGTTCTTGCCGCCGGTCTGGTATTCGCGGGCGCGGGTGGTGATGGCGCATTCCGAGAGGGCTTGGTCGTCGAACGTCCCCAAGCCGACCACGTAGCCCTCACGCTCGCCGATGGTCAGGCTGGGCATCCGTATGAGGGCGAGGCCCGCATTGCCGCTCACCCGCAGCTCCTCGATGGTGTACGTGCCATAGGGCAGCGCGCCCTTGGCATCGTCGGGCTTGCTGCTGCCGAACCAGACACCGGCTGTGGGGTCGAGCAGCGCCTCGTCGACGGTGCCGTCTGCGCGGACGGCCGCGTCATTCGCGTTCGTCTTGGCGGTGTGGCCGTTCCAAAGCGCCGCTGTGGAGGCTTGCCCGTTCGCGTCGGTCACCACGATGTGGCCTTCCCCGGTCGTGTTGTCGCGTATGCGGAAGGGGATGCCCGCCAAGCGGTTCTGGTCTGATTCGCGCGCCTTCACGAATTCCACGTCGCCTCGGAATACCTGGTCGGCGACGCTGGGCGCGTTGTAGGCGGTGCTGGTCTCGGTGGTGCCCGTTGCGGTCACCTGGCGCACATGCACGCGCTCATCGCTCAGGTGGTAGCCCGCTGGTGCTTTCGTCTCCTGGATGAGCAGTGTGCCGAGCGGGATGGCCGCTCTGCCGTCAGATGCCCGGTAGAACGCATCGCCCGATACCAGGTGGCTGTCGTTCAGGCGTGCATGCCCGTCTTCGTCGGTGCGCACCACCCAGGTGCGCGCAGGCGGCCCGCTCTGCTCGGTGGCTTGCGCGCTCGCGTAGTGCCCGCGGTAATAACGGACGGTGAACTGCGCATCGGCGAGGGAGGCTCCGCCCTGCGGCGCGGCAGCGCCCGTCTCTGCGTCCAGCTTGGCTACGATCATGTCGGCCGTGCTGCGCAGCGGCGCATCCTTCACCTGGCCGCCGTTCACGTGCGCGCAGGCGCCCTTGCGCACCTCGATGCGATGCACCGCAGGGTCGAGCGCGTAGCCGCGCGGAGCTGCGAGCTCCTTCACATAGTAGGTGCCGGTGCGCAGATAGCCCGACTTCGCACGGCCCTGCGCATCGCACGCGAGCTCTGCCGCCTTATCGGCGCATGCTCCGTCGCGGAAGATGCCGTAACGGGCGCCTTCCAAGGCATAGCACGGGTTGTCGTCGGTGATGCTGGTGTCGGCGGATGCCTTCTGGAGGTCGAGCCAGCCGCCCGGCGTGTACCCGATGATGGTCTGCTTATCGCCGCCCGGGTTCAACTGGAAGCAGCTCGCGGTGAACTCCGGCGGCACCTCGCCTGCGCGCTCGCGCATCTGCGCCTGCACCGAGCCGGGATTGTAGACGCCGGCATTCATCATCAGCACATGCTGGAGCGCCCAAGAGCGCAGCCCTCCCGTGACATCCTCCAAGGCCAGAAGGCCGTTGCAGGTGAAGAAGTCTCCCAGCACGATATGCGTCAGCACCAGGTACCGGTCATCGCTCATCGGGGTGCCGTCGAACCAGGCGGATGGCCACATGGCGGCATCGAACCCGGGGCCGTCGTAGCCGAACCACAGGCATGCGGCGATGTCCTCGGGGCGGTAGCCGTTGTCGGGGTTCACCGTCCTCGGGTCGACGGGGGCGGCGCTGTAGGCTCCTGCTGCCGGCGTGTACATGCCGGGCTCGGCGCAAAAGGCGATGTTGCCGTCAGCATACATATAGTTCGTGAAGGTGTTCGAATACGGTACTTGGCGCTCTATCCGCAGCTCGACGCTGCGCTCGGCGTAGGCCACCTGCGCTCCCAAGGGGATGCCGGGGATGAGCCCCAACGCCAAGATGAAGGCCAACAGGAGTGCTGCTAAGCGCTGCGGCAGCGCTCTTTTTCGTCTGGTCTGTGCTCGTGCCACGTTCAGCTCCTAACCATCGCATCGGGAAGATCGGCTCGCTTTGAACCTTACCCATGCGGTCTGGCGCGGAGATGATAGGGATGCGATATCCGGCTACCACCGCATCGACCCCTCATGCGAGCCGCGCGGAGAAGCGGTTGAGCATGGTATCGCCCATGCGCGCTGACGTTATCGGGCGCGCATCCGATAGGTGCGCGCTATGCGGCCTTATGCGCATCTGCTGTGGTTCTTGCGCAGAACGGGCGAGAACCTTCCGCAGACCTTGCAGCGCTGCGGGCCATGTCGCAGAATAGGCCCGAAAAGAGCGATCAGAGCAGATAAGTCGAGGTCTTGCATGGATATCATCTTCATGATCGTCTGCGCCGTGTTCACCATCGGCTTCCTCGTGTTCATCCACGAGGGCGGCCATTATCTCGCCGCGCGCGCCTTCGGGGTGCGCGTCACCGAGTTCATGCTGGGCCTGCCGGGCCCGAGCATCGGCTTCACGAAAGCGGGCACGCGCTTCGGCGTCACCGCAGTGCCCCTCGGCGGCTATGCGAAGGTATGCGGTATGGAGAGCGGCCCGGTGGCGGAGCACGCGGAGGAGGTGCTGCGCTGCGTTTGGGAGCGCGGTTGCGTCACCGCAGGCGAGGTGGCCGAGGCCTGCGCGATAGATGCCGAGGATGCCCAAGACGCCCTCGATCAGCTGGTGGAATGGGGCAGCATCGCCCCTCCTGCGCGCGGCGATGCCGCAGAGGCTTACCGCACCCCGGCCTTCGAGCCGACCCGCCGCCAGCTCCGCGAGGCCGCCCGGCGCTGCGCGCCGGCGCCCGAGCCGAGCCCTGCCGGCGCCCCGCGCCCCGTGCCCGACAGCCGCACGCTGTTCGAGCGTGAGCAAGCGCAGCTCTACCGCAGCCTGCCGTTCTGGAAACGCTCGGTCATCCTGCTCGCGGGCATCGCGGTGAACCTGATCTTCGCCATGCTGGCGTTCGTCGTCATCTATTCGGTCCTCGGGTTCGACGTGGCGAACCCCGATACGGGCGAGCTCACGCATGTGGTGGTGTCGCCCGACAAGGCCATCATGGCCGGGTTCAGCTACATCGGCATGACCGTGCAGGCCATCGCGGGCCTGTTCAACCCCGTCACCGCGGCCGAGACGGTGGCGAACTCCACCAGCATCATGGGCATCGCGGTCATGTCCGCCGACTACTTCGCTGCCGGGCTCGCTGAGGCGCTGTTCTTCATGGCCATCATCTCGGTGTCGCTCGGCCTCATGAACCTGATACCCATCCCGCCGCTCGACGGCGGGCGGTTCGCGGTCGAGGTGTTCCAGCGCATCAGCCGTCGGCAGGTGCCGGCGCGCGTCATGGGGTACCTTTCCGTGGCGGGCATGGCGCTTTTCATCGGATTGTTCGTTATCATGTTGAATCAGGATGTGCAACGGTTCATCTTCGGCAATTGGTGAGCCTGAAGAGAGGATGCGCTTATGGGTGGCTCCGAGCTCGCGGTCGTGCTCCTTCCATTGCTGGGATACGCGGTGGCTATCGCCTTCTGGCTCGCTATCGGGTATGTGGTGGTGAAGAAGGCCGTGAAGCGGGCGATCATAGAGGCGCATGAGGAGATGGCAGGTGGAGCGGGGCATGAAGCAGACAGGCGATAAGGCTGCGCGCATGCTGACCCATCAGGTGATGGTGGGCCGGCGCGGGCATGGCGGCGTGGCGATCGGCGGCGGCGCTCCGGTAGCGGTGCAGTCGATGCTCAGCTGCCCGGCGACGGATGTGGCTGCGAACCTAGAGCAGATCGAGCGCCTGGCCGAAGCGGGCTGCGAGATCGTGCGCATGGCCATACCCGATCAAACGGCGCTCGACGCCTTCCGGCGCGTGTGCGAGGGCTCGCCGCTGCCGGTGGTGGCCGACGTGCACTTCGACGCCAGCATAGCCGTGCGCGCTGCATGGAGCGGGGCGGCGAAGCTGCGCATCAACCCCGGCAACATCGGCGGCCTGCCTAAGACCGACCTGGTCATAGACGCGGCGCGCGGCGCGGGCATCCCCATACGCATCGGGGTGAACGCCGGCTCGCTCGACGCGCAGCTGGCCGCTCGCACCGACCTCACGCTACCGGAGAAGCTGGCGGCCTCGGCGGAGGGCTACGTGCGCTACTTCGAGGAGGAGCGCGGCTTCCGCGACATCGTGGTATCGGCGAAGGCGCACGACGTGATGGCCACCATCCGCACATATCGCCTGCTCAGCGAGCGCATCCCGCATATCCCGCTGCATATCGGCATCACCGAGGCGGGCACGGCCTTCCAGGGCGCTATCAAATCGGCTGCGGGGTTGGGCGTGCTGCTCGAGCAGGGCATCGGCGACACGCTGCGCATCTCGCTCACCGACGACCCGGTGCTGGAAGTGCGCGCGGCTTGGCAGCTGCTGGCGGCGCTCGACATGCGCCGGCGCGACCCAGAGCTCATCAGCTGCCCCACATGCGGCCGCTGCAAGGTCGACCTGATACCTATCGCGCGCCAGGTGGAGGAGGCTGTCGGCAAGCTGGGCCGTCCGCTCAAGGTGGCGGTCATGGGATGCGTGGTGAACGGCCCGGGTGAGGCGGCCGACGCCGATGTGGGCGTGGCTTGCGGAGAGGGGCAGGGCGCCATCTTCCGTCATGGTAGAATCGTACGTAAAGCAGACGAGGCGCATATAGTGGATGCGCTGATGGAAGAGGTCGAGAAGCTCTAGGCTGGGCTCGGCCGCGAAGGAGACCCGATGGCCGAGATACTGCACCTGAGCAAGCTCTACATGCCCACCCTGAAAGAGGATCCCGCCGACGCTGAGATAGCGAGCCATAAGCTGCTGCTGCGCTCCGGCATGATACGCAAGACCGCCAGCGGCGTGTACACGTTCCTGCCGCTGGGCTTCCGCGTCCTCAAGAAGATCGAGCGCATCGTGCGCGAGGAGATGGACGGCATCGGCTCGCAGGAGATCATGATGCCGGCGCTGCAACCCTCCGAGCTCTGGCACGAGAGCGGCCGCTGGAACGATTACGGCCCCGAGCTGATGCGCCTCACCGATCGCCACGACCACGGCTTCTGCCTCGGGCCCACCCATGAGGAGCTGATAACCGCGCTCGTGCGCGACGAGCTGCGCTCCTACAAGCAGCTGCCCGTCTCCCTCTACCAGATACAGGTGAAGTTCCGCGACGAGATACGCCCGCGCTTCGGGCTCTTGCGCAGCCGCGAGTTCATCATGAAGGACGCGTACTCCTTCCACGACAGCCAGGAATCGCTCCAGCAGACCTACGATGACATGAGCGGCGCATATGGCCGCATCTGCGATAGGTGCGCGCTGGAATGGCGCGCGGTGGAGGCCGATTCCGGGCAGATCGGCGGCAGCGTGTCCATCGAGTTCATGGCGCTGGCGGAATCGGGCGAGGCGGAGCTCGTGCATTGCGCATGCGGCTACGCGGCCGATGCCGAGGCGGCGGAGTGCATCTGCCGTCCCGCGGTGCACAAGGTCGACGCGATGGAGAAGATAGCCACGCCGGGCGTGCACACCATAGACGAGCTGGCGGAGTTCCTGAGCATCCCGGCGAGCGCTACGGTGAAGGCGCTCTCCGGCAAGGGCGCCGACGGCGAGCTGGTGGTGTTCTTCATCCCCGGCGACCACGAGCTCAACGACATAAAGGCCGACCGCGCGGTGCCGGGCTTCGCCTTCCTGACCGACGAGGAGATGGAGTCGTTCGGGCTGCACAAGGGCTCGATGGGCCCTGTGGGGCTGCCGGAAGAGGCGCGCGTGGTGGCCGACCGCAACCTGAAAGGCGTGCCCGCCTGGGTGGTGGGGGCGAACGAGGACGGCTTCCACTACGTGGGCGCGCAGCTCGGCGTCGACTTCCAGGTGGACGAATGGGCTGACCTGTGTATCGCCGTGCCGGGCGATTCGTGCCCCGAGTGCCACTGTGCGCTCGAAGGCGCCCGTGGCATCGAGGTGAGCCAGGTGTTCCAGCTGGGCGACAAGTACTCGCGCACGATGGATGCCACCTACTTGGACAAGGACGGCAAGGAGCAGTACTTCATCATGGGCTGCTACGGCGTGGGTGTCAGCCGCACGCTGGCCGCTATCGTGGAGCAGCACAACGACGACGACGGCATCATCTGGCCGCCGTCGGTGGCGCCCGCGCAGGTGTGCGTGCTGCCGCTGTCGTCTGACGATACGGTGATGAACGCCGCCACCGGCATAGCGGATAAGCTCGCCAAGATGGGCTTCGAGGTGGCTATAGACGACCGCGACGAGCGCGCGGGCGTGAAGTTCGCCGATGCCGACCTGGTGGGTTGGCCGCTCCAGGTGATCGTGGGCAAGCGCGGGGTGGCCGAGGGCAAGGTGGAGCTGAAGCGCCGCCGCACCGGCGAGCGCCGTGAGATGTCGTTCGATTACATGGAAGAGATGATGTCGTTCGTGAACCGCCAGATGCGCAACATGCCGCAGGGCGGCACGAACCTGTTCGCGAGCTTCTTCGAGTAGCGGGCGCTCTGGTCAGCGCCCCGCGGCGGGCGCTGACGTTTGCGTAACAGCATCGGCGCGCACTGCGCAGCGCGGGCGGTTTGCGCCATCATGGTCTGGAGAGGCAGCCGATCTGAGGAGGCTATCATGACGACCATGACAGACCCGTTCCGCGAGATATTCCTAGCGGGCGTAGGCGCGCTGGCTATCGGCGCGGAGAAATCGAAGGAGATAGTGGACCAGCTGGTGGCGAAAGGCCAGATAACCGTCGAGCAGGGCAAAGATATCGCCAGCGACCTGCATTCCCAGGCGAAGGAGAGCACCGCGCAGGTGCGCGATGATGTCATCCAGGCGTATCTGAGCACCCTGACCAAAGAGGAGCGCGACGCGTTCGCGGCGCGCGTGGCCGAGATGGCCGCCGACGCCGATGCCGACCAGCAGCTGAACAAGGAAGAAGCTGCCGAGGTGAAGATCGCCATCAAATAGGCACGGAGCGCGTTTTGCTTTAGTATGTAGCCTATGGCTGAATACATCGAAGGAAAACGTGCCGTCATCGAAGCGCTGCGCAGCGGGGTTCCCCTGCGCAGCGTTCTGCTGTCCGATAGCGTGCAGCACGACGGATTGGTGAAGGACATCCTGCGCAAGGCGAAGCAGCATGGCGTGCCGGTGCGGGAGGCGTCGCGCAAGCGCATGGACGATATCAGCGAGCGGGGGAGCCATCAAGGCGTCATGGCCGAGACGGCGCCGTATCCGTATGCGGGCGGCGGCGAGGTGCTGGCGGCGGCGGTGGAGCGGGCCGATGCGACCGGGTGCGCGCTCATCGTGGTATGCGACCACATAACCGATGCAGGCAACCTGGGCGCCATCGCGCGCTCGGCCGAGTCGGTGGGGGCGTGCGGCATCGTCATCCCGAACAAGCGCTCGGCGCATGTCACCGCAGCGACCTATAAGAGCTCGGCTGGGGCTATCTCGCATATCCTGATCGCGCAGGTGGCGAACATCGCCAGCTTCATCGAGCGCACTAAAGATGAGGGCTTCTGGGCGGTGGCGGCCACCGAGCATGCCGAGGGGTCGCTCTGGGAAGCCGATCTGCGCGGGCGCATCGTGCTGGTCATGGGCAGCGAGCACGATGGCGTGTCGCGGTTGGTGCTGGAGACGTGCGATATCCCCGCGTCCCTGCCGCAGCGCGGCGAGGTGTCGTCGTTGAACGTGGCCCAGGCATCCACCGTATTCATGTATGAATGGCTCCGCCAGAACAGCCTTTGATGCAGCGCTGTCAGCGGGGTTGAGGCGCTACTAGGCGCAAAGCGCGCCATCGGCCCGGGCTCGATAGCCTGCGGGCTCCCCGCAGCGATGCAGGCGATAGCTCGGCCGGCTCGACCGGCTGGCATCTGCATGTGCGCTTCTGATGGACCGCTTCTCCTCGTTCCGCATTTTGTATGATATCGTACTAATATAGTATGAAATCATACCAAGGAGGCGAAGGTGGCGACAGAGGACGCAGCGCGTGCCATGAATCTGTTCTACGAGGAGCTGAATGCCCTCTATAGCGACATAGCCAAGCGATCGGGCCTGTCGGGCAGCGCGTTCGATATCCTGTATGCGCTCCATGAGGAAGACGGGCGCCGCATGGTCGACCTATGCCGCGCCAGCTTCATGTCGAAGCAGACGCTGGCCTCGTCGGTGCGGCGGCTCGAGGAGCAGGGGCTCGTGCGCACCGAGGCGCGCAGCCGCCGGTTCGTCCGCGTGTTCCTGACCGATCAGGGCCGCGCTCAGGTGGAGGCGGCCATCGTGCCCATCGCGCGGGCCGAAACGCGCGCCCTCGAGCGCCTCAGCCCTGCCGAGCAGCGGGCCATCCCGGAATTGATAGCGCACTACCTAGAGGCGCTGCGCGCCGAGTTCGGGCAGCTCTGAGCCGCCTCCGCTCCGCGATGATAGATAAGGACGATATATGCTCAAGGATATGAACCGGCATTTCAGCATGGGCGACCTCCTGCGGTTCACGCTGCCCACCATAGCGATGATGATATTCACGTCGCTGTACACGGTGGTCGATGGCATCTTCGTGTCGAACTTCATCGGCAAGACGGCGCTGGCAGCGGTGAACATCATCTGGCCGGTGGTGATGGTGTTCGCCTCGGTGGGGCTGATGATGGGCGCCGGCGGCAGCGCGCTCATCGCCAAGACGCGCGGCGAGGGCGATGACGCGCGCGCCAACCGCTACTTCACCATGTGCATCATCTTCGCTGCGGCGTTGGGGCTCGTGCTCGGCATCGTGGGGCAGGTGGTGATGGAGCCGCTCGTGCGGATGCTGGGCGCACAGGGGCAGCTGCTGGACGATTCGATCGTGTACGGGCGCTGGGTCATGGCGGCGCTGCCGTTGTTCGTGCTCCAATTCGCCTTCCAGACGCTGTTCTCCACTGCGGGCAAGCCGACGCTCGGGTTCGTGGTCGTCGTGGCGGCGGGGCTCACGAACGTGGTGCTCGATGCGCTGTTCATCTGCGGGTTCGGTTGGGGCGTGGCGGGTGGCGCCATCGCCACGGCGCTCGGGCAGGTGGTGGGCGGCGCGGTACCCATCATCTACTTCGCGCGCAAGCGCAACGCGAGCTTCCTGCGCCTGGTGCCGACGCGCCTCGAGTGGCGTCCGCTGGGGAAGGCGTGCGTGAACGGCTCGTCGGAGCTCGTGTCGAACATCGCCATGAGCTTGGTGGCCACGCTGTACAACTACCAGCTGCTGGCCTATATCGGCGAGGACGGCGTGGCGGCCTACAGCGTGATCGGGTACACCGCCATGATCTTCTCGGCCATATTCATGGGATATGCGTTGGGGTCATCGCCGCTCATGAGCTATCAGTATGGCGCGCGCGATCACCGCGAGATGCGCAGCATCCTCATGAAGAGCTTGGGGTTCATCGGGGCGGTGGCCGTGCTCATGTTCGCCGCGGCAGAGGCGCTGGCGCCGGCGTTGTCTGCTATCTTCGTCAGCTACGATCCGGAGCTGCTTGCGTTCACCGCGCAAGCATATCGGATCTATGCGGTCGCCTTCCTCATCATGGGGCTGCCGATCTACGGGTCGGCGTTCTTCACCGCGCTGAACAACGGGCTCGTCTCGGCGCTGATAGCGTTCCTGCGAACCATCGTCTTCGAGTGCGGAGCGGTCATGCTGCTGCCGCTCGTGCTCGGGATCGATGGGGTCTGGTTGTCGGTGTCGGTGGCGGAGCTGTGCGCCGCGATCCTGGCAGTCGCTTTCATGGTGGGGCTTCGCAACCGTTATGGCTATAGCAAGAAGGCAGCGCTGGCTGACGGCGCTCTGAGCGGTCGACCGCATCCGCACCAGAGCTCGCCGGCAGACGGCGCCGAGGAGTGAGGGAGCCCTACGACGCTGCTCGCACCGCTTCGCAGGCGCAGGCAGCATCGGCGGCATCGAGGCGGCGGTTGCGCAGGTACACGGCCCAGTTGATGCCGAGGCAGGCGAGGTTCACGAAGTACACCACCAGCACCCAGGAGACGGCGCCCGCGATGAGCTTCGCGGCGATGCCCGCCACGTAGCCGGCGGTTATGAGCGCGATGAACTGCCAGCTCGTGCCGGCGGCGGTGCGCGCGTGGAAGCTCTTGTAGGCGTTCAGGGGCCACGACAGCCCGAAGCACAGGAGCATGGTCGCTTCCAGTATCTCTGCCATGATAGGCGCTTCCTCTCAGACGGCGGAATGGGATGCTTCCAAGCCTAGCCGTTCGAGCCATAATGTCCAATAATAGATATCTATGCGATTGATAGCATAGAGGTATCGTTTCTGAAGAGGATGCAGGAGGGGGAGAGAGGCGCATGGATGCTCTGCGATTGCGCTATTTCTGCGACGTGGCTCAGACGGAGCATATGACGCGCAGCGCGCAGCGCCTGAATGTGGCGCAGCCCGCTCTGACGCGCGCCATCCATCAGCTGGAGCGGGAGCTGGGCGTTGCGCTGTTCGAGCATGTGGGCCGCAATATACGGCTGACGCCCGAAGGCGCCTACCTGCGCGAGCAGGTAGCGCCGCTGCTCGATCGGCTCGACGGTATCCCCGATGATGTGCGGGCTTTCGCGGGCGTGCGCTCGCAGGTGGTGCGCGCTGACGTGCGCTCGGCCTCGAGCGTGGTGGTGGATGCCATAGCCGCCTTCGCGAAGGAGCACAGCGGCATCACCTTCGAGATGACGCAGGAGGCGTCACCGGGCAGGTGGGATGTCCGCGTGGATACGGTGCTGCCCGACGCGCCGCGAACGGCCGGGGAGCGTCTCGCCGAGCGCACGCTGTTCAGCGAGGCTATCGGCGTGGCAGTGCCGCGTGAGAGCCCCTATGAGGACGGCATCCCGCTCTCGGTGCTGGCGGGTGAGCGCTTCATCTGCTTGGCGGGGTCGCGGCGGTTCCGCAGCCTGTGCGATGCGCTGTGCGCGAGCCGCGGGTTCGCGCCTGCCGTCGCCTTCGATAGCGACAGCCCTGCGGTGGTGAAGAAGATGATCGCGCTGGGGCTCGGCGTGGGCTTCTGGCCCGAGCGGAGCTGGGGCGCGCTCGCGGGCAGCGGTGCGCGATGGGTGCGCCTCGCGGAGGCGGGCTTCGAGCGCACGCTCGCCGTGATGCTCGCCGAGCGCGCAGGGAGCGAGGGCGCTGCGGCGGTCTTCTATCGCTTCCTCGCAGACGACATGGCGCGCATCTGGGGCGCGCCCGATCTGTGCGACAATGCAGGCATGACGATGGACGGAGGCCGCTATGGTGCATGAGGTAACAGACGATAGCTTCCAGGCAGAGGTGGTGGACAGCCCCCTGCCGTGCGTGGTGGAGTTCACCGCGAGCTGGTGCGCGCCGTGCAAGGAGATGGCGCCCGCATTCGAGGCGCTGTCCGACAAGCTCGCCGACGAGGTGCGGTTCTGCCGCGTCGATATCGACGCGCAACGGGCGCTGCGCATCAAGTTCGCTGTGGCGGCCATCCCCTATACGGTGTTCATCGCCGACGGCCAGAGGACGCCGCTGTTCGACCAGATCGTCTCAGCCGAGCGCCTCGAAGAGCGCATCCGCTTCATGCTGGATGGCGGCACCGCCCCCAACACGAGGCCGTTGTAGCGGCAGGATAGACGCCTGAAGAGCGTGCTCCTGTCGCCTCGTCCCTGCTTTAGAGCTTGCTCTGCTGATAAACTGGAAAGCGCAGATAAGGGCGCTCGAAGGGACGGGGCATGAGCGTATTCGATGGCGCATGGCGCTTCCGGGGAACGTGGCGCGGCTACCAGCAGCGGGTGCTCGATGAGGCTCGCGACCATCTGGCCGATGGCAAGGCGCATATCGTGGCGGCACCGGGCTCGGGCAAGACGACGTTGGGCATCGAGCTCATCCGGCGCCTCGGCATGCGCTGCCTCGTGCTCTCTCCTACGATAACGATCCGCCAGCAATGGCTCTCGCGGGTGCAGGAGGATTTCCTCGACCCGGCCGCTGACTCGAGCATGTGGCTCTCGGATGATCTAGGCCACCCGCGCCCGATGACCTCCATCACCTATCAGGCGCTCTATCATGCCATGAAGGGCGAGGGTGGCGAAGGCGCTTCCGACGGAGCGAACGAGTCCGCCGCGCCTGCGGGCGACGACCGTCGCGATGCCGTCATCGCCGCGCTGCGCGATGCGGGCATCGGCACCCTCTGCCTCGACGAGGCGCATCACCTGCGCACCGAATGGCATCGCGCTGTCATGGATGTTCTGGAAGCGTTGCCGCATCTGAAGGTGGTGGCGCTCACCGCAACGCCGCCCTACGACAGCACGCCGGCGCAGTGGGCGCGCTATCAGGAGCTGTGCGGCCCGATCGACGCGGAGATATCCGTGCCGGAGCTCGTGTGCGAGAAGAGCCTGTGCCCCCATCAGGACTACATCCTCCTCAGCATGCCCGCGCTCGGGGAGTGCCAGGCCCTCCTCGATTCGTTCGACGCAGCGTGGGACTTCCTCGACGAGCTCAGCGTCGACGCGCGCTTCATCAACTGGCTGAGGGACCACCCGGGCCTCAACGACCCGCTCGGGCACAGCGACGAGCTGCTCGACGAGCCTGACGGCTTCACCGCGCTGCTGGTATTCGCCCAAGCCATCTTCGGCTCTGTGCCGCCTGCCGCCCGCAGGCTCATCGGGCGCCGGGGGAAGATGCCCGAACCGTCGCTCGTCTGGTTCGAAGCGCTCCTCCAAGGCATGCTCTTCAGCGAGGCTCCGTCCTTCGCGGTCGATGAGGAGCTGCGCGGATATGTCGCCGCCCGCGTGGGCGCGATCGGTGGTATCGTGCGCGGGAGGGTCGACCTCACGACCGATGAGAGAGCGAGAAAGGCGCTCGCCGCCAGCCGCAGCAAGCTTTTGAGCGTGGCGCGCATCGTCGATGCGGAATACCGCTCGCTCGGCCGAAGCCTTCGGCTGCTCGTGCTGTGCGACCACATCAAGAAGGAGGCGCTGGGTGCGGTGGGCGATGCTGGCGCGCATCTGCTCTCGCTCGGTGCGGTCCCGCTGTTCGAGGTCATCCGCCGCATGGGCATAGCAGGTGTGCGCCTCGGTATGATCTGCGGGAGCATGGTCATCGCGCCAGCCGCCGCCGCACAGGAGCTGCAACAGGCATGCGCTCTCTCAGCGCCGCCGAAGCCATTGGGCGATGCTGATTACGCCATGCTGCCCATGCCCGCCGAAGCGCATGGCATGGTCGCGGCGATGACGGCCCTGTTCGACCGCGGCATCGTGAACGTGCTCGTGGGCACGAAGGCGCTCTTGGGTGAAGGGTGGGATGCGCCATGCGTCAACACGCTCGTGCTGGCGACGCATGTGGGGTCGTTCATGCAGAGCAATCAGATGCGCGGCCGCGCCATCCGCATGCAGCGGGGCAATCCTACCAAGGCGAGCAACATCTGGCATCTCGCCTGCATCCCGCCTGCGACATGGCGGGGATGGGGAGCGTCAGCGCATCTCGGCGGCGACTTCGAGATGCTAGAGCGGCGCTTCGACACGTTCCTCGGCATCTCCTATGCCGACGACCTCATCGTGAGCGGTCTGAATCGGCTCGATATGCCGAGCTCGATAGCTTCTCCCCTCGATATGGAGGCGGCGAATGAGCGCACGTTCGAGCGTGCCGCCAGCCGCAGCGAGCTGGCGGAGAAGTGGGAGCGGTCACTCGCGGTAGCCGGCCCGCACCTGCGCGTGGAAGAGGCGGTGGGTGAGCCTCGGGGCGGCGACCCGTTGCGCTTCGCGTTCGCCAACCATCTGCTCCTCGGGTTGCTCGGCTTCGGCGCGTTCGTTCTATCCAGCATCTGGGAGATCATGCTCGATCTGGGGAGCCAAGGTGCGATGACGTCCGACATGCTCATAGCCGGCTTCGCCATGATATGCTCGCTCGCCGTGGTGACGGTATGCGCTTATCGGGTCATCGATCTGCTCACGCCTGGGCGTCGCCTGCGCCGGGTAGCGGCTGCGGTGGTGCAGGCGCTGAAGCTGGGTGGGAAGCTCGACCGCCCCGCGGAGGCATCGCTCGGCTACAGCAGCGCGCTACCGGGCTGTGCGAGCGTGCATCTCGAAGGCGGCTCCTTGCGCGACAAAGCCCTGTTCGCCAACGCGATGGAAGAGCTCCTCGGCCCGGTGGGCAACCCGCGCTATCTTCTCAAGCGCGCCGGGCTCCGGCCCTTCTTCGACACGTTCTCCGTGCCGAGCGCATTCGGCGGTTGCAAGGCGGATGCCGAGCTGTTCAGGCGCATCGTCGGCCGCGCGCTCGGCCGCTATCGGCTCGTCTATACCCGCATGCCCGAGGGAAGGCGCACGCTGCTCAAAGCGCGTTGGAGGTCGTTCGGCACGGTGAACCAGAAGCTGCTCACCCGCATCAGGTTCGCCAAAGGCTCCTTCACCTGATGCGGTGGGCGCTCTGCTCAGCGGAGGGCGGGATCGAGGAAGTAGCCTTCGGCCGAGAAGCGCTTGCGGAAGGCGAGGAAGCTTATCATCACGATGGCGAGCGTGGTGGCGGCTGACATCATCAGCAGCACGACGATCTGGTACTTCGCGGCTATCACAGGGTCGGCACCGGCTAGTATCTGACCGCTCATCATGCCCGGTATCTGCACGATGCCGGCGGCGCACATGGTGGAGAGCGTCGGCAGGATGCCGGCGCCTACTGCGGCGCGTATGGAAGGCAGCGCGGCTTCGCGCGGCGTGGCGCCGAGCGCGATGAGCGAGAACATCTCGTCGGCGCGGCTGTCCATGTCGGCGAAGAGGCGGTCGATGGCAACGGCGGTGGCGGACATGGTGTTCCCGAGCGCCATGCCGGCGATGGGCAGCAGCTGCCGCGCGCTGTACCAGGGGTCGGGCTGGATGACGCCCTCTACCACGATGAACGCGATGACCATCGACGAGACGAGCAGCGACGCGAATATGGAGGGCCACAAGCCCTGCACCTGCTGCTTCACGCGGCTCACGGCTATCTGGGCCGCGCAGATGGCCATGATGAGCAGCACGAGCAGCACGAGCCACCAGCTCTGGTAGCGGAACAGGTAGATCAGCAGGAAGCCCATCGCCAGCAGCTGCACGAACGCGCGCAGCGCCGAGGTGATGATGTTCTTCTCTTGCCCCAGCGCGAGCTTCCACGACACGAAGCCCGCCACCAGCATGAGCGCGCTGGCGGCGAAGAGCTCGGGGTAGCCTATGTCGATGACGCCGCCATCCATCAGGCGCCTCCCTTCGCCGGCAGCGCGGAGAGCCGCCCGGCTTCCAGATGGTATATGGTCGAGGCGCGCCCGTCGGGCGGCCGGTGCCTGATGCGCAGGCAGGTGGTGCGCGCATCTGCTAGGGAGGCGGTCAGGTCGCCCACGGCCTGCGCCGAGGCGTCGTCGAGCGCGGCGTCCACCTCGTCGAGCAGCAGCACCGCGGGTCTGGTGGCGAATGCGCGCACGAGCGCCACGCGTGCTGCTTGGCCGCCGGAGAGCTTCGCCGCATCGCGGTCGAGGCCCGCATCGAGCGCGGCGGCAGCGAGCAGCTCCTCGAGCTCGGCATCGGAGGGTGCGGGCCGGTCGCGGTTCACCTTGAGCGTCCAGGGGAGCAGCAGGTTGTCGCGGATGGTGCCGGGCACGAGGCTCGCGCGCTGGGGCACCAGGCAGACGCGCCGCCGCCATTCCTGGCAGGTGAAGCCGCTGCTCTCGGCGTCATCCAGCAGCAGCCGCCCGCGCTCGATGGGCATCATGCGGGCGCAAGCGCGCAGGAGCATCGACTTGCCCGCGCCCGATGGCCCGGTCAGATCGTAGATGCGCCCGGCTTCCAGGCAGAAGGAGATATCGGCGAGCCGTGTTGCCGACCCATCGGTGCCCTCGTAGGCGACCGTCAAACCTTGAACCTCGAAAAGCGGCATGGCTCCCTTCCTGACCTTTCGGTGCGCTGCGGCCAGCAGAGCGCTGGCGATTATGTTCTAATGGCACATTATGGCAAAGACTTCCTTCCAAGTGGTGCGCGACGATGCGCTATGGCCGTGCGGCGATGTGGATCGCGCGGCGTTCATCGCGCGCGTGTGGGAAGAGGGCGCCGAGCACTACCGCGACCTGCCGTGGCGGGGGATCGATGACGCTTATGCGGTGCTCGTCTCCGAGGTGATGCTCCAGCAGACGCAGGTGGCGCGGGTGGAGAAGTACTGGTCGCGCTTCTTGGAGGCGTTCCCGACGGTGGGAGCGCTCGCGGCCGGCAGCGTCGCCGAGGTGCTGGCGCTGTGGCAAGGGCTCGGCTACAACCGCCGCGCGCTCTCGCTGAAACGGGCGGCCGAGCAGGTGGCGGCCGCGGGCAGCGCGCAGCTCCCCGCGACGTTCGACGGGCTGGTGGCCCTGCCGGGCATCGGGCCCGCCACGGCGGCGGGTGTGATGGCATTCGCCTACGAGCAGCCGGCGGTGTACGTGGAGACGAACGTGCGCGCCGTGTTCCTGCACGAGCTCTTTCCCGAGGCCGACAAGGTGCCCGATGCCGACCTGCTGCCGTACGTGGCCGACACGGCTAGCACGACCGATTCGCGCGGCTGGTATTATGCGTTGCTCGACTACGGCGCGGCGTTGAAGCGCAGCGGCATCAACCCCACGCGGGCGAGCGCCGCCTATAGCCGGCAGTCGGCCTTCGAGGGCTCGCGCCGCCAGAAGCGCGCCGAGCTGGTGCGCATCGCGCTGGCAGCACCGGAGGGCATAGCGGAGGACGAGGCGCGTCGCGCGCTCGACGCTGCGGAAGCGGCAGGTGGCCGCGGCCCGGTCGACCCGGCGCTCTTCGATGCTATCGTCGCCGACCTGGTGCGCGAGGGCTTCCTCGCACGCGATGGCGCCACCCTCGCCGTCTCCGGGTAAGGCGGATGCCCGCCGCCGCTTGGTATAATCGGGGCTATGAAGACACGGAAGAGACTGCTGATCGTCGATGGGTACAACGTGCTGCGCTCCGGCAGCCGGTACGCGCGCATCTCGCTGCCCGACTACACCGATGACACCTTCAACGCCGCGCGCGAGCGCCTCATCAACGATGTCATCAACTACGCGGGGCGCGATATGCAGGCCATCGTGGTGTTCGACGGGAAGGGCAACCAGTATTCGGAGGGCCAGCCCGAGAGCATCGGCGGGGTGAAGGTGATATTCTCGCCCGCTGGCCAGATAGCCGACCGCGTGATAGAGAAGCTGGCGCACGACGCGCGCGAGCGCAATGTGGAGACGATGGTGGTCACCAGCGACAGCACCATCCAAGATACCGTGTTCGGCGACGGCGTCGATCGCATGAGCGCCGAGGGCTTCTGCCGCGAGATGGAGCTCCACTACGACAGCGCCCGTCTCGACGAGAAGCCCGTCGTGGCCCGCAAGAGCACCATAGCCGGCCGCATCAGCCCCGATGCCCTAGAGAAGCTGAGAGCCCTCAGGGACTCGGGCTGCTCCTAACGCTTCCCGGCAAAAAAAAGAACCCCTTTCGGGGCTCTTCTCGCTAGTCGTTCACTACTTTGAAGCGGTAGCCGTAGCCTCGCACCGTTTCCACGAGGCCGGAATCGTAGCCGGCGTCGGATATCTTGTCGCGCAGGCGCTTGATGTGCGTGTCGACCGTCTTCGTCTCGGTCAGGTACTCCCAGCCCCATGCGTCGCGCAGCAGGTCTTCGCGGCTGACCACCTTGCCGGCGTTCTTCATCAGTGAGGCCAGCAGCTCGAACTCGCGCGGGGTCAGGTCTATCTCACCGATGCTGCCGGCTGCCGTATGCGCGTCCTCGTCGAGCGTGATGCCGCTGACCGTCACCTGGTTGTGGGCGCCGCCCACCTCGCCAGCGCCGCGGCGCAGCAGGGCGCGCACGCGGGCCACCAGCTCGCGCACGCCGAAGGGCTTCGACAGATAGTCGTCGCCGCCGATCTCCAGCCCGACCACCTTGTCGAGCTCGGTGTCGCGGGCCGACAGGAACAGCACCGGCGACGAGGTGGTGGCGCGCAGACGGCGGCACAGCTCGTAGCCGTCGATGCCGGGCAGCATGATGTCGAGTATGTACAGGTCGTAGTCGCTCTGGCCTGCGAGCGCGAGGGCGTCCTCGCCGTTCTTCGCGATATCTACCGCGTAACCTTCGGTCTTAAGCGCATAACCTACGAAATCGGTGATAGTAGCTTCGTCGTCCACAACGAGGATACGGCTTGCTGTGTCGCTCATATGAGGCCTCTTCTTCCAACCATAACGAAACGAAAACCAAAGCTCGATGCTCGGTGCATCAAGGTAATATATTAGCCGAAATCCTATCATCGCGGTATCTGAACATAGCGGGGGACGTGGAAAAATGCTGCTTACGGTCGACGTAGGGAATACGCAGACGGTGGTCGGGGTGTACGCCGGCGCGGAGCTTGCGAGCATGTGGCGCCTCGCCACCGATCGGGCATGCACGCCCGACGAGATACGCGTGAACCTGATACCGCTGTTCCAATCGGCGGGCCTGTCATTTCCGGAAGTGCGGCGCGCGGCGCTGTCATCGGTGGTGCCGCAGCTGACCGACGCATGGCGCGAGGCGGTGCGGGCGTGCATCGGCGTGGACGTGCTGGTGTGCAGCGCGCAGACAGCCGGCGAGCTGTTCAGCGCCGATTACCCGAACCCTTCCGAGATAGGCGCCGACCGCGTGGCTGACGCCGTGGCGATGAAGGCGCTCTACGGCTGCCCCAGCGTGGTGGTCGATTTCGGCACTGCGACGAACATAGAGGTGATCGACGCGCGCGGCTGCTTCGTGGGCGGCATCATAGCGCCGGGGTTGCAGACCTCCGCGCAGACGCTGTTCTCCCGGGGGGCGCAACTGCACGCAGTGGCGCTCGACGCTCCGCGCGAGGTCATCGGGAAGAACACGGTGGAGGCCATGCAATCCGGCCTCGTGCTCGGCGAGGTGGACCGGGTGGAGGGCTTGCTGCGCCGCGTGTTCGACCAGCTCGGCTACGAGGCCGTCGTGGTGGCCACCGGCGGCTTGGCGCCGCTGATAGCCGCGCATTCGGAGCTGATATCGCACGTGAACCCGCAGCTGACGCTCGAAGGGCTGCGCCTGATATCGCAGCGCGCCGCGAACGGCTCCTGATGCCGGCGCTGTGGCACGCACCCCGCACCCGCCATCCGTTGCCCACGGAAAACGGCAGCCTGCCGCCTTCGCGCGAGCACGCTGCGCGCATCGCGCTAGAATCGGCTACGACCGCACATCCACTGCCGCGAGGAGGACTGCATGCTCACTGACATCGAGATAGCCCAAGCAGCACAGACGAAGCCCATCACCGACATAGCGAACGCTTGCGGGATAGATGGCAAGTACCTCGAGCTGTACGGCAACCGCAAGGCGAAAGTGGACTACAACCTGCTGCGTGAGGAAGACCACGAGCCGGGCAAGCTGGTGCTGGTGACGGCCATCAACCCCACGCCGGCTGGCGAGGGCAAGACCACTACCACGGTGGGCCTGGCCGACGCGCTGGCGCTGCGGGGCAAGGATGTGGTGGTAGCGCTGCGCGAGCCGTCGCTGGGGCCGGTGTTCGGCATCAAGGGCGGCGCGGCGGGCGGCGGATACGCCCAGGTGGTGCCGATGGAGGATATCAACCTGCATTTCACCGGCGACTTCCACGCCATAGGCGCTGCGAACAACCTGCTGGCGGCGCTGCTCGATGCGCATATCCAGAACGGCAACGAGCTGGGCATAGACGTGCGCAAGATAACCTGGAAGCGCGTGGTGGATATGAACGACCGCCAGCTGCGCCATATCGTGGACGGTCTGGGCGGCAAGGCCCACGGCGTGCCGCGCGAGGACGGCTTCGACATAACGGTGGCCAGCGAGGTGATGGCCATCTTCTGCCTGGCGACCAGCATCTCCGATCTGAAGGAGCGCCTGGGCCGCATCGTAGTGGGCTACACCTACGATGACGCGCCCGTCACCGCGCACGACCTGCACGCTGAGGGCGCCATGTGCGCGCTCCTGAAGGATGCGCTGAAGCCGAACCTGGTGCAGACGCTCGAGGGCACGCCGGCGTTCGTGCACGGCGGCCCGTTCGCCAACATCGCGCATGGCTGCAACTCCATCATGGCCACGCGCATGGCGCTCGCGTTGGGCGATTACTGCGTGACCGAAGCCGGCTTCGGGGCCGACCTGGGGGCAGAGAAGTTCCTCGATATCAAGTGCCGCTTGGCTGGCCTGGCGCCGGATGCTGTGGTGGTGGTGGCCACCGTGCGCGCCCTGAAGAACCACGGCGGCGTGGCCAAGGCCGACCTGAACGAGGAGAACCTGGAAGCGCTGGAAGCGGGTCTGCCGAACCTGCTCCAGCACGTGGAGAACATCACGCAGGTGTACAAGCTGCCGTGCGTGGTGGCCATCAACGCGTTCCCCACCGATACCCCGGCTGAGCTGGCGCTCGTGGAGAGCAAATGCCGCGAGCTGGGCGTGAACGTTGCGCTGTCGGAGGTGTGGGCGCGCGGCGGTGAGGGCGGCCTGGCGCTGGCCGACGAGGTGGTGCGCCTGTGCGAGCAGGGCGACGCCGAGGGCCGCAGCCGCGACACGTTCGAGTTCGCCTACGGCGACGAGCTGCCCATAACCGAGAAGATACAAGCTATCGTGCGCCGCGTGTACCACGGCGCTGACGTGGTGTTCGAGCCGGCTGCCGTGAAGGAGATAGCGCAGCTTGAGGCGCTCGGGTTCGGCGATATGCCCGTCTGCATGGCGAAGACCCAGTACTCGTTCAGCGACGATGCGTCGAAGCTGGGCGCGCCGGAGGGCTTCACCGTGACGGTGCGGCAGGTGAAGGTGAGCGCGGGCGCCGGGTTCGTGGTGGCGCTCACGGGCAGCATCATGACGATGCCGGGCCTGGGCAAGGCGCCGGCTGCGTTCAATATCGACGTCGACGAGAACGGCGTCATATCGGGCCTGTTCTAGCGCATGGCGGCTTTCCGGGATACCGCGGTGCTCCTCAGCGCAGCCGGCGAGGCGCGCGCGGCGTTCGTGCGCGAGCGCAAGGCGCAGCGCGCGTCGATCATCCATTTCGACGGCGAGAACAGCTTCCCCGAATGCGAGCAGTGCGGTAGGTGCTGCGGGCTGAACGTGATAGCCATGACGCGCGAAGAGGTGCTGCGCATACACAGCTACATGCTGGAGAACGACGTGCGGTCGATAGACCGCGGGACGTCGCGCTGCTGCTTGCAGAGCGAGGACGGATCGTGCATGGTGTGGCCGGCGCGCTCGCAGACGTGCAAGCTGCACCACTGCAAGATGGCGCGGGTGGACCTGCTGGCGGAGAACCCCGCTATCAAGGTGCACGACGAGGCCGATCTGCTGCTGGTGGACATGCATGCGCATTTCGTCTGCGGCGACAACGAGGTGCATTAGATGAGACGGCTGCGCTCGGCGCGGCTCGATCGGATGGAGGTGGCTCTATGCTGACGGGAGGGTTCCTCGACGAGCTGGCGAGCGCTGCGCCCACGCCGGGCGGTGGCGGCGCTAGCGCTTGCGTGGGCGCGTTGGCAGCGGCGCTCGCCAGCATGGTGGGCAACATCACCGCGAACAGCAAGAGATACGCGGCGGTGCACGAGGAGATGCGCGCTGCGGTCGGCAGGCTCGACGCCTTGCGCGCCGACCTCCTGCATCTGGCCGAGCTCGATGCTGCCGCATTCAAGCCGCTGTCGGAGGCGTTCAAGCTGCCTGCCGACACGCCGGCGCAGATAGCCGAGAAGGACCTGGCGCTGCAATCGGCGCTGGTGGGCGCGTGCGACGTGCCGCTGGACATGATGCGCACCTGCGCGAGCATCCTCGACGAGTGCGCCTACATGGTGCGCGAGGGCAGCCGCATGGCGCTGTCGGATGCGGGCGCGGCAGCTGCGTTCGCCAAGGCGGCCATACAGGGCGCTGCGCTGAACATCTACATCAACGCCGGCTGGATGACCGATCAAGCGCTCGCCGTCGGCTACACCAGCAAGGCGCATCAGATCATCCGCGAGAGCGGCAGCTTGGCGGACGACCTGTACGAGCACGTGGCAGCGACCGTGAGCGGGGGCGAATGATGGCGGAGCTCATGCGCGGCAAGCCGGTAGCCGATGCTATCTACGCCGATCTGGCCCAGCGCGTCGAGGCGCTGAGGGCTCGCGGTGCGCACCCGCGCCTAGCGCTCGTGCGCGTAGGCGGCAGCGATGCCGATGCCGCGTACCTGCGCAGCATCGTAGCGCAGGCCGAGAAGGTCGGCGTAAAGGTGGGTGCCCATGAGCTTCCCGCTGATGCGTCGCGCCTTGCGGTGGAGGCCATCATCGAAGGCATGAACGTCGACCGAGCCGTGCATGGCTGCATGCTGTTCCGCCCGCTCCCGAAGGGTATGGGCGAGCTTGAGCTGTGCAACATGCTGGCGCCGGAGAAGGATGTCGACGGCGTGGGCGCCCGTTCGCTCGCAGGCGTGTTCATGGGCGAGCGCGAGGGTTTCGCGCCCTGCACCGCGCAAGCATGCGTGGAGATGCTCGACTGCTACGGCGTCGATCTGGCGGGCAAGCACGCGGTCGTCGTGGGCCGCAGCCTGGTGGTGGGCAAGCCCGCGGCCATGCTGATGCTCGCGCGCAACGCCACCGTCACCCTGTGCCATTCGGGCACGGCCGATCTGCCCGCGCTCATGCGCGCTGCCGACATCGTGGTGTGCGCTACCGGGCGCGCCCGCGCATTCGGCGCCGAGTGCTTCAGCGCGGGGCAGGTGGTGCTCGACGTGGGCACGAACACCGATGCCGACGGGGTGTTCTGCGGCGATGTCGACTTCGCCGCCGTGGAGCCGATCGTGGGCGCTATAACGCCGGTACCGGGCGGCATGGGGGCTGTGACCACAGCCGTGCTGCTCGCGCATGTAGTGGAAGCCGCAGAGAGAAGAGCCTAGATGCCCATCTACACACCCAAGGAAGTGACAGAGAACTACCTGAAGGCCTGCGTCGGCAAGGCAGGATCGCCTGCATGGCGCCTGTTCGTGCTGGCGGTGTTCGCCGGCGTGCTGGTGGGGTTGGGCGCTGTTGCGTCCTCCACCGCAGCGCACGGCGTGCCCGAGGCGGGCCTCGCCCGTTTGGTGACGGCAGCGGTGTTCCCCATCGGGCTCATCATGATCGTGCTCTTGGGCGCCGAGCTGTTCACGGGCAATGCGCTCATGGTGACGGCTGCCATCTCGCGCGATATCACCTGGGGGCGCTTGCTGCGCAACTGGGGCATCGTGTATGTCGGGAACTTCATCGGCGCGGTGGGGGTGGCGGCGCTGATGGCCTTCTTCGGCCAGCTCGATATCGGCGGCGGCGCGTTGGCGGTCTACACGGCGAAAGTGGCGGCTGCGAAGTGCTCGCTGCCGTGGATGAACGCCTTCGTGCTGGGCATCTTCTGCAACCTGATGGTGTGCGTGGCTATCTATCTGGGCAATACGGCGCACGATACCGGTAGCAAGATATGGGGCGTGTTCTTCCCCATATTCGGCTTCGTGATAGCCGGGTTCGAGCACTGCATCGCCAACATGTACTACATACCGGCGGGCATCTTCGCTGCTATGGACCCGACGTATGCGAGCCTCATCGCCGATGCGGGCATCAACATCGCGCCGCTCGGCCTCAGCGGGTTCGTGGGGAATCTGATCCCGGTGACGCTCGGCAACATATTGGGCGGCGCGCTGGTGGGCATCATCATGTATGCGACCCATGCGTCGTCGAAGCCGGCGAAAGAGCGCGCGTAAGATGGAGCACGCGTGGGATGCGCCCGATAAGCAGGCGATGGGCGCGCTAGCGGCTGCGCTGGCGCCGCATCTGCGCGATGGCGACGCGGTGCTGCTCGATGGCGATCTGGGCGCGGGCAAGACGTGTTTCGTGCAGGCGGTGGCCGATGCTCTCGGGTGCGGGGATGCCGTCACCAGCCCCACGTTCAACATCATGCAGGAATACGATGCTGGCGGGCTGCGGCTGCTGCACTTCGACCTGTACCGCCTCGACGATGCCGCGCAGCTGGAAGATGTCGACTTCTATGCGGCGGTGGATGCCTTCACGCCGGGGGCGGCTTTCATAGAATGGGCCGATAAGTTCGCCGATGAGATGCCCGATGATGCGCTGCATGTCCGCATCGGCGTCGCGGGCGATGGCCGCACCGTGCGCGCTCATGCCACCGGGGAGCGCGCGGAGGCGTTGCTCGCCGCGTGGGTGCAGGGTTAGACGCGCGGCGGCATCCGCGGGTACAATGCGGGCATGGTCATCTCTGAGGACAAGAAGGCATCTGCGCAGCGCCGCTACGTGCTGGCGTTCGATACGGCTAACGAGGTCATCGCCATCGGCGTGGGCGAGCTCGATGCTGCTGCGCGCGCGGTGCGGGCGGTAGCGTGCGACAAGGTGGCGGCGCATCGCGCATCCAATACGCAGCTGCTGCCGCGCATCGACGCGCTGCTGGCGCGCGAGGGCATCGCGCGGGCGCATATCGCTTGCGTGTGCGTGGGGCGCGGCCCGGGGTCGTTCACGGGCGTGCGCATCGCCATGGCGACGGCGAAGGGCATCGCCTCGGCGTTGGAGGTTCCGCTCGTGGGGGTGTCCACCCTTGATGCGATAGCGCAGGCGGCGCAGGCGCGTGGCATGCGCGGGCGACTGCTCGTGCTGGCGGACGCTATGCGCAAGGAAGTGTATCCCTGCTGGTTCGAGCTCGGCGACGAGGTGGCCTTGCGGCTCTCGCCCGATAGCGTGGTGAAGGCGGTGGAGTTCGCTGAGGGTCTTGCGGGCTGTCCGGTTCCGATTCCGGAGGGACATCCAGTCGCTCGGCAGTCCTCGCTTCGCTGCGGAACTCGCTTTGTGGATGCCCCTCCGGAATCGGAACCTGCTGGGTCGCCCCTTGAGGGGGTGGCGGCTGGTCCTGTGCTCGTTGCGGGTGATGCGTTGGTGAAATATGCCGACTTGTTCGCTGGGGTGGGGGAATCCTTGCCGGAGGAGCTGTGGACGCCGGGGGGAGAGGGGCTGCTGCTGGCGTTGCAGGATGCTTGGCGGCGGGGAGAGGCTGACCCGTTCGATGCGGTGCGGCACGACCCGGGGAAGCTCTTGCCGGTGTATACGCGCCTGTCGGATGCGGAGGAGAACGAGCGGAAGAGGCTCGCCGCGCATGAGCCGAAGAACCTGCGCACCGGCGTGCAGGAGGCGCGCGCTACCATGCACGCCACCTCGCATGCGGGCGAGCTGGCTGGTGCGGATGGCGTCGTATACCTGCCGCTCGATGCTGCGCATGCGGCCGATGTGGCGGCGCTCGAAGCGCGCTGCATGGGTACCGATGCGTGGAGCGAGGCGATGGTAGCCGACGAGCTGCCGCGCGCCGATCGCACGTGGTGGCGCGCGGTGCTGCCCGATGGCGCCACGGTCGGCTATGCTGGCGGCCTCATCGTCGGCGGGGACGTGCAGGTGCTGAAGGTGGCGGTCGACCCTGACCATCGCCGCGCGGGCATCGCCCGTCAACTGCTCGCCCGCGTGCTGGAAGACGCTCGCAACCTGGGGGCGGCCACGGCATCGCTCGAAGTGCGCGCTTCCAACGCGCCCGCCATCGCCTTCTATGAGGCTCACGGTTTCTGCTCTCTGGGCCAGCGCCCCCATTACTATTCAGACGGCGAAGACGCCCTCATCCTCTCTGCGGCTGTGGAAGCCGTTGCGGCTGCTTCTTCGGGCAAGCCTTGCTCGGATGCGCCCGCTAACATGCTGGGCGAGGGTTGCGTTGCTCCTGGGCAGAGCAGCATGTCGTCGGCTGCGTCTTCGGCTGGTCTGCGCGAAGGGGCTGTCGAGCACGCTCGCAGCCGTCCCCTCATCCTCGCTATCGAGAGCTCGTGCGATGAGACGGCGGCGGCGCTCGTCGATGGCGATGAGCGCATCGTGTCCGACGTGGTGGCGAGTCAGGTCGATTTCCACGCGCGGTTCGGTGGCGTGGTGCCCGAGATAGCCAGCCGCAAGCATATCGAGGCCATCTGCGGCGTGTGCGGCGAGGCGCTCGATCGCGCTGGCGGCGTGCGCTACCGCGACCTCGATGCGGTGGCGGTCACCTACGCCCCGGGGCTGGTGGGTGCGCTCGTGGTGGGAGTGGCGTTCGCCAAGGGCGCTGCGTGGGCCGCCGACATCCCCTTCATCGGCGTGAACCATCTGGAGGGCCATCTCTACGCCAACAAGCTGGCGCCGGCTGAGCCGCCGTTCGCGCCGCCTTCGGTGGTGTCGCTCGTGTCGGGCGGCAACACCATGCTGGTGCATATGCGCGATTGGGGCAGCTACGAGGTGCTGGGCGCCACCATCGACGATGCGGTGGGCGAGGCGTTCGACAAGGTGGCGAAGGCGCTCGGGCTGCCATACCCCGGCGGCCCGCACATATCGCGCTTAGCGGCGCAGGGCGACCCGGCCGCTATCGCCTTCCCGCGCGCTATGCTGCATTCGGGCGACCTGCGCTTCAGCTTGTCGGGGTTGAAGACAGCCGTCACCACCTACATCAACGAGCGCCGCGCGTCCGGCGAGCCGCTGGACATGCCCGATATCTGCGCCAGCTTCCAGGCTGCGGTGGTGGATGTGCAGGTGGCGAAGGCGCGCACCGCGCTCGAGCAGACGGGCGCTGCCTGCTTCTGCCTGGGTGGCGGCGTGGCGGCGAACCCGTACCTGCGCGAGGCATACGAACGCATGTGCGCCCAGCTCGGCGTGCAGCTGGTCATGCCGCCGCTCTCCGCTTGCGGCGACAACGCGGCCATGATAGCCCTCGTGGCGCTCGACCGCTTCCGCGCCGGCCGCTTCTTCGCGCTCGACGCTGACGCCTGCGCCCATGCGAACCTTGCGGAGCCCTATTAGCTGCCCTGCCATATTTGCTATCATCTTCACCAACCTGAAAACCTTGAAAGGGAGGCAGTTATGGCGGTTATCGTCGATGTGTTCGGCCGCGAGGTGCTCGATTCTCGCGGGAATCCTACGGTCGAGGTGGAGGTCGTGCTCGACGATGGCTCGTTCGGCCGCGCTGCGGTGCCTTCCGGTGCTTCCACGGGCGCTTTCGAAGCGGTGGAGCTGCGCGATGGCGAAGAGGGCCGCTACCTGGGCAAGGGCGTGCTGAATGCCGTGCAGCACGTGAACATGGAGATAGCCGATGCGCTGCTGGGCCTGTCCGCTGAGGACCAGCGCAGCGTCGACACCGAGATGCTCGATGTGGACGGCACGCCGAACAAGGGCAAGCTGGGCGCCAATGCGGTGCTGGGTGCGTCGCTTGCGGTGGCGAAGGCGGCTGCTGAGTCGGCCGAGCTGCCGCTGTACAAGTACCTCGGCGGCGTGAACGCCCATACGCTGCCCACCCCTATGATGAACATCCTGAACGGCGGCGTGCATGCCGATAACAACGTGGACTTCCAGGAGTACATGATCATGCCCGTGGGCGCGTCCACGTTCGCTGAGGCGCTGCGCTGGTGCGCAGAGATCTATCACACGCTGAAAAAGGTGCTGCACGATGCGGGCCTCGGCGGCGGCGTGGGCGACGAGGGCGGTTTCGCCCCGAACCTGAAGGACAACGAGGAGCCGCTGCGCTATATCAGCGAGGCGTGCGAGAAGGCCGGTTACGTGCCCGGTCGCGACATCATGTTCGCGATGGACCCGGCATCCACCGAGTTCTTCGACGCTAAGGCGAAGAAGTACATCCTGGCGGGCGAGGGCCGCGAGCTGACGAGCGACGAGATGGTGGACTACTGGGCCGCGCTCGTGGAGAAGTACCCCATCATCTCCATCGAGGACGGCATGGCCGAGGAGGACTGGGAAGGCTGGCGCAAGCTGACCGAGCGCATCGGCGACAAGGTGCAGCTGGTGGGCGACGACCTGTTCGTCACCAACACCGAGCGCCTGCGCCAGGGCATCGAGATGGGCTGCGCGAACGCGATCCTCATCAAGGTGAACCAGATCGGCAGCCTGACCGAGACGCTGGACGCCATCGAGCTGGCCAAGACGCATGGGTACGCCTGCGTGATGAGCCATCGCTCCGGCGAGACCGAGGACGTCACCATCGCTGACTTGGCGGTGGCTACGAACTGCGGCCAGATAAAGACCGGCGCCCCCGCTCGCAGCGACCGTGTGGCGAAGTACAACCAGCTGCTGCGCATCGAGGAGCAGCTGGAAGACCAGGCCCGCTATGCTGGGCTCGGCGCCTTCTACAACATAACGAGATAGACCACAGCGCGGGCGTCCATCGGGCGCCCGTTCTTTTGCCCTGATATATCCGCGATCAAGGAGAATACATGCGAGAAGATCAGATGATATCGCTCGAAGAGGCTCGCGCGCTGGTGTGCAGCCGCGTGCAGCCCCTGCCGGTGGAATCGGTGGGGCTGCTCGATGCGGTCGGGCGCGTGGCGGTGCAGGATATGAAGAGCGACATAGACGTGTCGCCGTTCGCCCATTCGGCGATGGATGGCTTCGCCGTGCATGCTGCCGATCTGGAAGCCTCCTCCGAGGCGGCGCCGGTGCAGCTGCGCGTGGTGGGCGATATCGGTGCGGGCGATGTGTTCGGTGGCGCCATCGGCGCGGGCGAGTGCATCCGCATCATGACCGGCGCCGAGCTTCCCGCAGACGCCGATGCCGTGGTGAAGTACGAGATCGTCGAGGTCGTAGAGGGCGACGGCAAGCGCGGCTCGGTGGTGTCGTTCTCCGCGCCTGCGAAGGTGGGCAGCAACATCCGCCAGGCGGGTGAGGAAGCTCGCGCGGGGCAGGTGGTCGTGCAGGCCGGCGAGGTGATCGGTTGCGCGGGTGCCGGGTTCTTGGCGAGCTGCGGAGTGCTGGAGGTGCCGGTGCATGCGCGCCCCACGGTGGGCATCATCGCCACCGGCAGCGAGCTGGTGCCGCCGAGCGAAGTGCCCGGGCCGGGGCATATCCGCGAGTCGAACTCGTATGCGATGGCCGCTTGCGCGCGCGCTGCCGGCGCGGTGCCGACGATACTGCCCTTGGTTGCTGACACCTACGAGGGCCTGCGTGCAGCGGTCGAGCAGGCGGCGGATAGCTTCGACTTCGTCATCACCACGGGCGGCGCGGCGAACGGCGACTACGACTTCATCAAGCGCGTGGTGGCCGATGCCGGCGAGCTTCTGATGACGCAGGTGAACATGCGCCCCGGCAAGGCCCAGACGTTCGGCTTCGTGCACGGCACCCCGGTGTTCGGGCTTCCCGGCAACCCGGCGGCGGCCTATTGCGGCTTCGAGATGATAATCCGCCCGGCGCTGCGCACCATGCAGGGCTTCACCCATCTCGACCACCCGCAGGTGCAGGCGCGCCTCACGCAGGACGTGAAGAAGAAGGACCCGCGCATGATACTGCTGCGCGCGGTGCTGACGGTGGGCGCCGATGGCAGCTATGAGGTGGCTCCCGCGAGCAACCAGAGCTCGGGCTCGTTCGGGGTCATCCAGAAGACGAACTGCTTGGCGGTCATGCCGGCAGGCTTGGAGTCGAAGAGCGCGGGCGACGAGGTCGCCTGCATCCTGCTCGATATCCCTGAGGAGGTGGCGCTGTGAGCAGCGAGCTGACCTTTGCGATCGTCACGTGCTCTGACACCCGCAGCATGCGGGAGGACGAGGCAGGAGATGCCCTTGAGCGCCTGATAGCGGACGTCGGCTGGGAGCTGCGCGACCGCGTGGTGGTGACCGACGACCGCGCTTCCATCGGAGACGCCATCGTGCGCGCCGCCGACGAGCTCGGCTGCGACGTGGTGCTCACGTGCGGCGGCAGCGGCCTGTCGCTGCGCGATGTGACCCCCGAGGCCACGATGGACGTGTGCGAGCGCAACGTGCCCGGCATCGCCGAGGCCATGCGCTGGCATAGCTTGCAGATAACCCCCTACGCCATGCTGTCGCGCGCTCTCTGCATGCAGCGCGGCCGCACGCTGGTGGTGAACCTGCCCGGCTCCACCAAAGCGGCCACCGAGAACTGGGAGGGCATCGTAGGCGCCCTGCCGCATGCTGTGAAGATGATGGGCGGCGGCGGCCACAACTAGCGTACAATAAGCGTATGGAAGAACTCCCTAACGGTTTCACCGGATTCAACAGGCGCGGCCCCGGCTTCACGTCGGCCGGCGACGCCATGCGCAAAGCGCGGCGCTCCGCCGAGATGGGCCGCGACGAGACGCACTACCGGGAGAGCGGCCGCAAGGCGGCGCAGCACGGCTGGCAACTGCCGCGCGAGAAGCTGATCGTGGGCGAGCAGCGCCGCGGCATGGGCCCGCAGACCGACCCGACCGACATGAAGCGCTACCTGCGCGTGCCCGATGTGCTCGCCGGCGAATTCGGCCCGGTCTACGACATGCAGGCGCTCGCCGAGATACCCGAGTACGACCGGCGCTGGTCGTGGGTGGAGATCAGCCTGTCTGCCATACGCCACAACACCATGACGGTGAAGAACTCGCTGCAACCGGGCGTGCGCCTGATGGCGGTGGTGAAGGCCGATGCCTACGGCCACGGCGCTGTGCAGTGCGCCCGCACCATGCTGAACTCCGGCGCCGAGCAGCTGGGGGTTGCCACGGTCGACGAGGGCATCGAGCTGCGCGAGGCTGGCATACAGGCGCCCATACTGATACTGTCGGAGCCGCCCATCTCGGCTATCCCGCTGCTCTTGGCCCACAAGCTGCTGCCCAGCGTCTACACGGTGGAGTTCGCCGTGCGCTACGCTGAGGCGGCTGACAGCATCGATCAGCGCGCGCCGTACCACCTGAAGGTGAACACGGGCATGAACCGCATCGGCGTGCATTACTCCGAGGTGACCGAGTTCCTGCGGCAAGTCTCCTTCCATCGTGCGCTTGACCTGGTAGGCACCTTCACGCATTTCGCCACGGCCGACGAGCAGGACACGATGGAGATCGAGCGCGCGAACAACCGGTTCCTGACTGCGCTCGACGCGATGGAGGCCGTGGGGATAGACCCCGGCATCGTGCACAGCTCCAATTCCGCGGCCACCACGCGCTTCCCGCAGTTGCAGTACGACATGGTGCGCGTGGGGCTATCGCTGTACGGTTACTACTCCACGCCCGAGATGTTCGGCATGATCGACCTGATACCGGCCATGAGCGTGCATGCGCGCATCACCGATGTGAAGAACGTGCCGCTCGGCGAGGGCGTCAGCTACTTCTTAACGTATCGCAGCGGCGGGTACGCGAAGGTATGCACCGTGCCCATCGGCTATGCCGACGGTCTGCGGTTCGGCTTGTCGAACAAGATCGACTTCGTCATGGAAGGGCGGCAGCATCCGCAGGTGGGCAACATCTGCATGGACCAGTGCATGTTCGAGGTGTCGCAGCGCACGCGCGGTGCGTCGTTCGAGCACCTCGATCCGCAGATAGGAGATGAGGTGCTCATCGTAGGCGCGCAGGGCGACGCATTCGCCACTATCGACCAGATGGCCGAGGTGCTGGGTTCTATGAGCTACGAGGTGTGCATCGGCTTCGGGAACGGCCGCATGCCGAGGGTCTACGTATGACGCGCGAGCGCATACCCTTGGACGAGCTGCGCCAGCGCGTGGCGGCATGCCATGCCTGCCCGCTCGCTGACGGGCGCACGAACACGGTGTTCGGCGAGGGCGACCCGCATGCGCGCGTGCTCATCGTGGGCGAGGCCCCGGGCAAGAACGAAGACCTCCAGGGCCGGCCGTTCGTGGGCGCGGCGGGGAAGTACCTCGACGAGCTGTTGGCGATAGCCGGCCTGGCGCGCGAGGATGTGTTCATCGCCAATGTGCTGAAATGCCGCCCGCCCGGCAACCGCGACCCGCGTCCCGAGGAGATACAGGCGTGCGTGCCGTTCCTGCGCGAGCAGACCCGCACCATCGACCCGGAATACATCGTCACGCTGGGGAACTTCTCGACGAAGTTCATCTTGAAGACCGACCGCGGCATAACCGGGCTGCACGGGCAGCTGCATCAGGCCGGGCGCTTCAAGGTGTTCCCGATCTTCCATCCGGCTGCGGCGCTCTACGACAGCAAGAAGCGCGAGGCGCTGGAGAACGACTTCGCCACGCTGGGGGAGATGCTGGCGCGCGAGGACGCCCGATGAGCGCAGGCGACCCGCTGGCGGCGCCTGCCGGTTTCGACCCGGTCGCATATCTGAACGCTCCGCGTTGGCGGGCTTCGAAGCCCGGGCTCGAGCGCATCGCTGCGCTGGCTGACGAGCTGGGCCGTCCGCAGGACAGCTTGCGGTTCGTCCATGTGGCGGGCACGAACGGCAAGGGCAGCATCTGCGCGTACCTCGCGGCTATCCTGCGCGCATCCGGCTTCAAGACGGGCCTGTTCACCAGCCCCTACATAGAGCGGTTCGAGGACCGCATCCGCGTGGACGGCGAGCAGATCGGCAGCGAGGAGCTGCTGGCGGCCACGCTGCGCGTGCGCGAGGCGGCACGCACGGTGGAGGAGCGCCTCGGCGAGCATCCGACGGAATTCGAGCTGATGTGCGCCGTTGCTCTGGTGCATTTCCAAGCGATGGGCTGCGATATCTGCGTGATGGAGACAGGGCTCGGCGGACGGCTCGACGCCACGAACATCATCATGCCCGACGTGAGCGTCATCGCGCGCATCGGCTTCGACCATACGGAGCTGCTCGGCGAGACGCTCTCCGAGATAGCGGCGGAGAAGGCGGGCATCATCAAGGAAGGGCGCCCGGTGGTGAGCTGGCCGCAAGAGCGGCATGCGATGGAGGTCATCGAGGACGTATGCGCGAGCCGCGGCTGCGCGCTGACGATGCCCGCTTTCGACCGGCTCGATGCGGGTGCGCTCGATATGGGCAGCCTTGCGCGCTCCTTCCGCTACGAGGGCAGCGGTTATGCGACGCGCCTTCTGGGGAGCTGCCAGCCGCAGAACGCGAGCGTCGCCATAGAGGCGGCCCGCGTGCTGCGCCGCTGCGGTTGGGACGTGCCTGACGAGGCCCTGCGTGCCGGCATCGAGCATGCCGTGTGGCCGGGGCGCTTCGAAGTGCTGGAGGGTGCGCCGCTCGTGGTGGTGGATGGCGCGCATAACCCGCAGGGCGCAGAGGCGCTCGCGGAGTCGCTGCGCGAACTGCTGGCGGCATCTGGCAGGGCTGGGGACGCGGTCAGCTTCGTGATGGGCGTGCTCGCCGACAAAGACTACGAGTACATGATCGAGCCCTTGGTGCCCTTCGCGTCGTCGTTCGCTGCGTATGCGCCCGACAACCCGCGCGCGCTCGCGGCCGACGACCTCGCGCGCGCCATACGCCGCCAAGCGCCCCCCGATGTGCCGGTGCAGGCGGCGGCGAGCCCTGAAGCAGCGGTGGAACTGGCCTTAGCGCAAGCGGGCGCTGCCGGTTGCGTGGTGGCATGCGGCACGCTCTATTCCGTCGCGCGCATAAAAAGATGCCTGCGGGCGATACGCTCCGCAGGCATCTCGTGAGCATCAGCGCGGCTCGCGCCGCCGTTCGCTAGCGTGCCGGGGTGAGCAGGCCGTACCCGCCGCCGTGGCGACGGTACAGCACGTGCACCTCGCCGCTGTCGCGGTCGGTGTACACGTAGAAGTCGTGCCCCAGCAGGTCGATATCGGTAAGGGCCTCGTCCTCGGTCTTGGGCGAGTATTCGATCTGCTTGCGGCGGACCACTTCATCGTCTGACAGCTCCGCCATCAGCTTGTCCAGGTCGAGGTCCGATTCGGGGACCTCGCTCTTCGCTGCGGTCTTCTCGGTGGTCAGCGTGTCTTCGCGCTTCTCGCGCCGCTTGTCCTTGATACGCGTCTTGAACTTGCGCAGCTGGCGCGCGATCTTCGCCGCTGCGACGTCGATAGCCGCGAACATCTCCTCCTCGCGGACCTGCGCACGGGCCATATGCCCGGGTATCAGCACCGTCACCTCGCACACCGCGGCATTCTTGATGGTGGGGTTCTTCTCGCGGAACAGAACGATCTCGCATGCGGTCGCATTCACGTCGAGCTGCTGCACCGCGCCGCCGATCTTGTCTTCAGCGTAGTCCCTGAGGGAATCGCTTACCGGCATCTTGCGTCCAGAAACCGTTACATCCATTGCGCACCTCTTGTCTCTCGTCGCGGATAATACGCTCTAAGCATATGGTAACCGTTGCTGATGGCGGATAGCTTTACGAAAGCGTAGCCGTTCCGATGATTAGCCGGACCGAGCGCGCCTCGCCGTTACCGTATAATCCATGAGGAGAACGAGGAGATACGGCGGATAGAGGCGACGATGGCAGACGATCGGAAAGGGCAGCCGCAGCAAAGCGGCGCGGCCGGGGACGACCAGCGCGCGCAGCTGGTGCAGCCGACGGCGCAAGATCCCGACCCGCACGGCATATACATAGACGAGGTGCAGGGGCACAACCGCCGCCTGCGCAAGATCATCAGCTTCACGCACTCCACCACGCGCGCGGCGGGCGTCATGCTGCTCGCGGCCATAGCGGCACTCATCGTGGCGAACACCGGCGCCTATGCCGATTTCTACGACTTCTGGCACCACACGATGGTGTCGGTGGGCGTAGGGCCGCTTTATGGCGAGATGTCGCTCGCGCATGTCATCAACGATATCTTCATGGCGGTGTTCTTCCTGCTGGTGGGCATCGAGATCAAGTACGAGATGACGGTGGGCGAGCTGACGAACATCCGCCAGGCGGCACTGCCCATCATGGGGGCCATCGGCGGCGTTGCGATGCCGATCATTATCTATCTGCTGTTCAATGCGGCCGACCCGCAGACAGCGGGCGGTTGGGGCGTGCCGACGGCCACCGACATCGCATTCGCGCTGGGCATCTTGGCGCTGCTCGGCCGCCGCGTGCCGAGCGGCTTGCGCGTGTTCCTCTCGACGCTCGCGGTGGCTGACGACATCATCGCCATCTTGGTCATCGCCGTCTTCTATGGCGAGAGCCCGCATCTGGGGTGGCTCGCCGCGGCTGCGGTGGTGTTCGTCGTGCTCATCGTGATGAATCGCAAGCATGTGTTCTCGCTCGTGCCATACATGCTGGTGGGCTGCCTGCTGTGGCTGTGCGTGTTCATGTCGGGCGTGCATGCCACCATCGCCGGCGTGCTGCTGGCATTCGCCATACCGTCGGGAAGCCGCGTGAATATGAGCACGTTCCTGGAGTGGTCGGGCGACCGCGTGCAGCTGGCGAACACCTATCACGACGAGAACACGCCCATCGTGGCGCAGAAGAAGTACCTGACCACGGTGAAGAGCCTGTCGAATGTGTCGCGCGAGGTGGTGCCGCCGGTGACGCGGTTGGAGCATCGGCTGCATCCGTGGGTGTATTTCGCCATACTGCCGCTGTTCGCGCTGACGAACGCCGATGTGTCGCTCGGGGGCGGGGATATCCTCGCCATGATGACCTCCGATGTGTTCCTGGGCGTATTCTTCGGGCTGGTGGTGGGCAAGCCGCTCGGCATCATGGCGCTCGCTGCGCTGTGCGTGAAGATGCGCATCGCGAAGCTGCCGGCGTGCGTGAACTGGATGCACATGCTGGGCGCTTCCATTTTGGGCGGCGTGGGCTTCACGATGGCCATCTTCGTGGCGAACCTGGCCTATACGGCTGACGCGCTGATCGTGGAGGCGAAGCTGGCCATCCTGTTGGCGTCGCTGGTGGCGGGCGTTGTGGGGTTCTTGTTCTTGTTCTTGCAGGCTTCTAAGGAGTGCGAGGAGGACTAGGGCTTTGGGGGCCGACCGTGAAGAGCGCCCGGTAAGCTCAGTCGCTCGGACAGTCCTCGCTTTTGCTGCGGAACTCGCTTTGTGAGCTTGCCGGGCGCTCTTCACGCTCCATCCCAGCCTTTGTTGGAGGGGAGGGGTGGAGCTGGTTGGGGCGCTTCTTTTTCTGGGGTTTCTTGATTCTGGGGAGGTTGTCCGGTATCTTCGTTGGAAACATATGAATATGTGCGCATACGTTAAGAGAAGGTGACATGGGGGATCTGGTTACGATACGGTTGGCTATCGAGGGGATGCATTGCGCTAATTGCGCGGCGAACATCGAGAAGCATTTCCGGCAGGCGCCGGGCGTGGTGGATGTGGCGGTGAACCTGGCCAACGATACGGGGCAGGTGACCTTCGATGCGTCGGTGGCGAGCGTGGAGGATATGCTGCGCGTGTTCGATGAGCTGCCGTTCACGGCTGAGCTGGTCGCTGAGGATGCTCCGCTGGTCGATGAGGGGCGGCGGGCGCGCGAGGCGGCGCATGCGCGGCACGACCGGCGCGTGTTCGCGGTAGCTCTGGTGCTCACGGTGCTCATCGTCGGCATCGGCATGGTGCCGGGGGTGCATATGGGGCTGGGTGCGGCGCTCGCGGGGCTGTTCGTGGCCGACCCGACGCATGCGCAGGCGATGTTCGCGGCCAATGTGGTGCTGATGCTGCTGACGGTGCCCGTGCAGTTCGGGTGCGGCGCGCGCTTCTATAAGGGCGCGTTCCAGTCGCTCAAGAGCGGGGCGGCTAACATGGATGTGCTCGTGTGCCTGGGCACGTCCATCGCGTTCGCGTTCTCGCTGTACATCACGTTCCTGCCGTTCATCGCGGGCGATCAGGCGGGGCAGGGCGCCATGCAGATCAACGAGGGCATGCCCTATTACGAGACGTGCGCCATGCTGATAACCTTCGTGCTGCTCGGCAAGATGCTGGAGGCGCGCGCGAAGGGCGCCACGAACCAGGCCATCGAAGCGCTGATGAACCTGACGCCGCCCACAGCCGTGGTGCTGCGAGCGGGGGAGCAGGTGGAGGTGCCGCTTGCGCAGGTGGTCGTGGGGGATGAGGTGCTGGTGCGCCCCGGCGAGAAGGTGCCGGTGGATGGCGTGGTGGTGCAAGGGTCTGCCGAGGTGGACGAGTCGATGCTGACCGGCGAGGCGCTCCCCCTGATGAAAGCGGTGGGGGATGCAGTGGTCGGCGGCACGGTGAACACCACCGGCTCGCTCACGGTGCGAGCGCAGCGGGTGGGGGCTGATACCACGCTCGCGCGCATCGTGCGCGCGGTGGAGGATGCGCAGGGCAGCAAGGCGCCCGTGCAGCGGCTGGCCGACCGCATCGCGGCGGTGTTCGTGCCGACGATACTCGGCATAGCGGCCGTGGTGTTCCTGGTCTGGTTCTTCGCGGTGCCTGCGCCCGATGCGGCGCTGCAATGGCAGCAGGCGCTGCTGCCGGCTATCGCGGTCATCGTGGTGGCGTGCCCGTGCGCGCTCGGCCTCGCTACGCCCACGGCGCTGGTGGTGGGTATGGGCCGGGGCGCGCAGCTGGGCATCCTCATCAAGGACGGGCAGGTGCTCGAACAGCTATGCCGCGTGTCGGCGGTGGTGTTCGACAAGACCGGCACGGTGACGCGCGGTGCGCCCCAGGTCGTCGCGTGCGATGTGCCGCCTGAGGCGCTGGCGCTGGCGGCGGCGGTGGAGGCGAAGAGCGAGCATCCGCTCGCGCGTGCGGTGGTGCGCTATGCCGAGGAGCAGGGCGTCGCCTTCGCGCGCATCGACGTGCAGGATTTCAACGCCGTGGTGGGCGAGGGCGTGCGGGCGTGCGCGGATGGGCATGCGGTGGAGGTGGGCAGCCGCGTGGTCGTGGATGGGTGCGATAGGGGCGGCTTCTCGTTCCGCGATGAGCCCAAACCCGAGGCGGCTGGGGCTATCGAGCAGCTACGCTGCCGCTCCGGCGCGGCCTGCTATCTGCTGACTGGCGATGCGCAGGGACCCGCCATGGAGGTGGCGCGCGCGGTGGGCATAGAGCCGTCGCACGTGTTCGCGGGCGTGAAGCCGCTCGGCAAGGCCGAGCGCGTGGAGGAAGTGCGCGCGAGCGCTGCTGCCGCTCTGCATGCGGCGGGCGAGCGGGGTGCCGCAGCCGTGGCGTTCGTGGGCGATGGCATCAACGACGCGCCGGCGCTCGCAGCGGCTGATATCGGCGTGGTCATGGCGAGCGGCACCGACGTGGCCCTCGATGCGGGCCAGGTGGTGCTGATGCGCGACCGCCTGACCGACCTGGTGGGAGCGCTGCGGCTCGCGCGCGCCACCATGCGCAAGATCAAGCAGAACCTGTTCTGGGCGCTCATCTACAACTGCATCATGATACCGCTGGCCGCGGTGGGCATCTTGGCCCCAGCGCTCGCCGGCGCGGCGATGGCGCTCTCAAGCGTGACGGTGGTGTGCAACTCGCTGCTGCTGAAGCGCTTCGCTGGCCCGTCAGCCAGCAGGCCTGATTGACGCTGCGAGCGGTCTCGCGCTTGCGCGCATCTGCCGCTCTTGCGCGCGCCAGCTTGCGCCCGCCGTTCCGTAACATGCTGTTCACAGAGCGCGTCTGCGGCTCTGATATAGTCGTGTCATTTGACGATGATGCAGAAAGGTGGCGTTATGGGTGCATTCAATGGCAAGACCGTCATCATAACCGGCGGCGGGTTCGCAGCGCTGAAGGACGGCTCGGCGGGCTCGATCGGCTACGGCATAGCCAGAGCCTTCGCCCGCGAGGGTGCGAACCTGGTCATAACCGGGCGCAACGTGCAGAAGCTGGAAGCGGCGAAGGAGAAGCTTGAGCCGGAGTTCGGCGTGCAGGTGCTGCCGGTGCGCGCAGATGTCGAGGCCGGTGCTGACAACAAGGCCACCGTGCAGAACGTGGTTGACAAGGCGATGGAGGCGTTCGGGCGCATCGACGTGCTGGTGAACAACGCGCAGGCTTCCGCTTCGGGCGTCGCGCTGGCCGACCATACCGTCGATCAGTTCGATCTGGCCATCTACTCGGGCCTGTACGCCACGTTCCACTACATGCAGGCGTGCTACCCGCACCTGAAGGAGACGCGCGGCAGCGTCATCAACTTCGCCAGCGGGGCCGGGCTGTTCGGCAACTACGGGCAGTGCGCCTACGCTGCTGCCAAGGAGGGCATCCGCGGCATGAGCCGCGTGGCTGCTACCGAGTGGGGGCGCGACGGCATCAACGTCAACATCGTGTGCCCGCTCGCATGGACCGCTGCGCTGGAGAAGTTCCAGGAGGAGTACCCCGATGCGTTCGAGGCGAACGTGCATATGCCCCCGATGGGCCATTACGGTAACGTGGAGACGGAGATCGGCCGCGTGGTGGTGCAGCTGGCGAGTCCCGATTTCAAGTTCATGAGCGGCGAGACGGTGACGCTGGAAGGCGGCATGGGCCAGCGTCCGTAGGGCGGAGGCGGCCGCGCCTGCCGGCGAAGCGATATGCGCCTTGCGGGCGCGGGGCTGCTTTGGCATAATGGACAGGCTGCTTGTGCAGCGTGCATATGGCCCCGTCGTCTAGCGGTTAGGACGCCGCCCTTTCAAGGCGGAGGTCGCCGGTTCAAATCCGGTCGGGGCTACCAGAAATGCAAGGTCAGGGCTATCGATACCCTGACCTTTTCCATTCTTGGGAGATGCTGGGCCGGCGGGCGCGTGCTCGCCGGCGTTCCTTTGCCTAGTTCTTGAGGGAGTTCAGCGGTGCGGGCATGCGGCCGCCGCGATGGGCGAACACGGTGCCGGCGTGCTGATTCACGGGCATGACCGGGGCATAGCCGAGCAGGCCGCCGAAATCGAGGCGGTCGCCCACCTTCTTGCCGATAGCGGGGATGATGCGCACCGCCGTGGTCTTGTTGTTTATCATGCCGATGGCGGCCTCGTCGGCGATGATGCCGAAGATGGTCTCGCGGCTGGTGTCGCCGGGCACGGCGATCATGTCCAGGCCGACCGAGCAGACGCAGGTCATGGCTTCCAGCTTCTCAAGCGTAAGGGCGCCGGCTTCCGCGGCGCGTATCATGCCCGCATCCTCCGACACCGGGATGAAGGCGCCCGACAGCCCGCCTACCGACGACGATGCCATGACGCCGCCCTTCTTCACCGCGTCGTTGAGCATGGCGAGCGCTGCGGTGGTGCCCGGGCCGCCGCACGTGCCCACGCCGATGGCCTCGAGTATCTCGGCTACCGAGTCGCCCTCGGCGGGCGTGGGGGCCAGCGACAGGTCGAGGATGCCCTTCGAATAGCCGAGCCGGTGCGCGGCTTCGCGGGCCATCAGCTCACCTGCGCGGGTGATCTTGAACGCGGTGGCCTTGATGGCTTCGGCGATGTCGGTTATGCCCGCGTCGGCTGGCATGCCCGCCAGCACCGCGCGCACCACGCCAGGACCCGATACGCCCACGTTGATGACCTCGTCCGCCTCGCCTGAGCCGTGGAAGGCGCCGGCCATGAAGGGGTTGTCCTCAACGGCGTTGCAGAACACCACCAGCTTGCCCGCGCCGATGCACTCGCGCTCGGCGGTGGCGTTCGCCGTGTCGATGATGATACCCGACATGCGCCAGATGGCGTCCATGTTCAGGCCCGCGCGCGTGCTGCCGATGTTCACCGATGCGCATACGCGCTCGGTGTCGGCCAGGGCGCTCGGGATGGAGTCCATCAGCTTCTCGTCGCCGCGCGAGGCGCCCTTCTGCACCAGCGCGCTGAACCCGCCCACGAAGTCGACCCCCACCTCGGCCGCGGCGCGGTCCATCGCGCGGGCGACCGGCGACAGGTCGTGCGCCTCGGTGGCGGCGCACACCTCAGCGATGGGCGTCACCGAGATGCGCTTGTTCACGATGGGGATGCCGAACTCGCGCTCGAGCTGGTCGGCGGTGGGCACCAGGTTCTCGGCGGCACGCGTCAGGCGCTCGTAGGCTTTGGCGGCCACGCGCTCGATGTCGGCATCGGCGCAGCCGCGCAGGTTCAGGCTGAGCGTGATGGTGCGGATATCCAGGTGCTGCTGGCTGACCATCGCCAGCGTCTCGTTGATCTCGGCCGGGGTGAGCTGCATGTCCCTCTCCTTGACGCGGTCGTCTCTGTCGGATGATTCTACCAGTTCCAGCATCTTCGAGAGCGTCGGGCGTATCGGGCGGCGCAAGGGAAGAGCGGCAGGCCGCTCGCGAGCTGGGCACCTTTGAGGGACGGGCTGTATCTAGTCGCGCGCCTCTCCGAATCTGGCTGATGCGGCTGCGGGTTCGCATGGGTGGTCTGCTCAAGAGGGATTAGAATGAGGGCTGGGAGGCCTGATCGAACATGAAAAAGAAAAAGCCAACAAGGAATAGGGTGTCAAAACTGGAAGCATTCTTGCTGAATTGGAGCGAGTATGTTCATCGACTAAAGAGAGGGTTTAAGTACGCGGCGTTTTTCTTCGTGCTGGTGGCATTCGTTGCCATATTGGCTGCCGTGGCTATAGGAGCCCTGTCGACCGAGGATGATTATCTCAATGCGATGAAGAGCACGTCTACAACGGCTGTGGGCGTGGCGGCGCCCGTGAGCATCGATGGGCAAGGGGTGCATGCTAGCGCTGGTGAGAAAGATGTGGTTTTGCCTGATGATGGCAAAACGATCGATGCAGATGCTCAGCGGTCTGCTGATAGCGAGAAAGACGTGGGCACAGAATCCCACTTCGATGTTTGGGTATTCACGATATGCATCTTGGAGGCATTCCTTGTTGTGGTGTTGGGTTTCGGGTTCTCTGGTGCGTTCGCAGCTGTTTTCTTAAGCCCCATCAATCCGCTCAAGTTCGCCCCTTATGGACTGCTCGATGAACAGAGATGCTGTCTTGCCTTTCGCATCTGGATTTGCTATCCAAGCGAGAAGTACTTGCATAACGTAAAAGTATCGGTCGGTTATGCATACCGGAACATGTATTCGGCGAGCACATTCCTCTTCGAGAGCATGAGCGAGGATCCTCGTCAGATGGGAACGCTCCAGGTTCAGGAGCAGATGAGGCCTCGTGGCGTGTGGGATGTTGAGATTCCGCTGGAGGGGGAGGTTGCAGCGGGGCTCCTAAGAGTATTCGGGGAATATGCGAATCGTAACCCGGTTATCAAAATCTCCGTTCAGGGTACTACTGATTCAGGCGAGATCGTCGAGCGCGAGGTGAGATTCAATCGTCAGCACATACTGCCAGGATACATTTTCGCATCGTATCACTTTCCGTATGAGAACGATCCGGAGAGGGAGGCACTCTACTCGCAGTATAAGACACGCGATATCTGGTTCGGGAATTTTCCTAAGGTCATTCCCTTGGAAGCCGCCATTGAAGGTCGTCATAGCGGGGCTGTGAACTGCGGGCGCGACGAGGAGAGCCCGCAGATGCCCGCTCAAAGAGCGCGGACATCATACGAGGAGTGGAAGTCTATCCTGCAAGGTGAGCCGGGTTGCTCGCTCCTGGGCATCGAGGAAGAACAGACGAGCTTGCTGGCGCCTTTCATCACAGAGCCGACGAATGAATGGCGCCCCCGTCTCACATTCGCCGAATGGAGGCAGATCAACAAGCTACCCTAGCGTTTGGGTGAACTGCATGGGATATCCGTTTTCGAGAAGAGCCTTTATAAGTGAGGAAATCGGAAGCTAAATGCTCGTTCTGTGATCCGTATCGCTCAGTTGATGAAAATTTAACATAATGATAAATTAGTGCGTGTGAGGTGGGATATAGATACTAAGCCAACATATGATATTCATGACACGAAACGGCAGGTCGCTGCGGGCGATTTCAGCACGATTGGTAAAGTGAGGAAGTTCATACGCGATCGTTATCCCGATATGTCCGTTACGGAAATCATCAAGGATGTGTTCTCTGCGATACAGCCCGAGGATTTTTATAAGACGCTTGAACTAGAGAAGTTCCCTGGATGCATGGGTGATGTCTACTTTGCTGATTATGACGATATGACTTGGTATGTGAAATTCATGGTTGAGGAAGGCGAAGTTAGGATTCGTGTTCTTTCGTGTAAATGGGATGGGTATTCATATTGAAGGAGCGCATATGAAATGCATGGAGTGCGGTGGAGAGATGTTCCGGTCTACCGACCCTATTCAGTCAGAATATAAGGGCGAAGATCTTACGATTATCGGAGTTGAGCATTGGGTATGTGATGCTTGTGGCGAGATGGAGTTTTCCAGTGATGATCTGGATGCGCTTGATAGAGCGGAGGGTGAGGCTTATCGCCAGGTGTACGGTTTGATGCAGCCCGCTGAGATACGATCCCTTAGAAAGAGGCTGAATCTAACTCAAGTGCAGTTTGAGTCGGCGATGGGGGTCGCGTCGCCGACGGTCTCGCGCTGGGAGACGGGGGCGGTCGTTCAGACGAAGGTTGCCGACAACCTGATGCGGATGATGGCTGAGTACCCGGAAGTCGCTATGGATATGCTGGAGCGGGCCGAGATCGTGCGGCCATGCTCGCTGAAGACGACGCTACCTTTGAGGAGCGAGCTCTCTGCGCCGCTTCAACAGCTAGGCAATCTGAAGATAGCTTCTGCTGCTTTTAGCGACAAAGGGACGAATGCGGAAGAAAGATGGGCAGCATGAGCGCACTGGCTTCGTTTATCAACTATGACGCTTCCGAGGTAACGTGCTATTTGTTTGATGCTCGGGATGTGGTTGACAAGGGTTTCGATGCATTTAGGCGTGACGAGATAGAGACGGATGTCGAGATCGAGCGCGGTCTGCATTTCCATATCGAGGATACTCGGCTTGTGTGCATTTGCAAATTGGATGTTACGTGGAATGTTCTGTATCGCGCTAAAGAGGGTGATGAGAGCGGCAAAGTACGGACCCAATGCTGTATCGCGGGCGCTGCATCCTGCGAGAGTGATTTAGATGAGCGTGCGACGCTCGAGAATGTGCTTGCGCAGAACGTGATCGTTTTCCTTTGGGGGAAGATACGCGATTTGATAGAGGCTTCTTCGCTCATGTCGCCGATTGGTAAATTGACACTGCCCGCAATCAATCCCGCCGTGCTTCTTGAAAAAGGCATGGAGGTAGAAAGCTGATGGTTTTACGAGAAAGGATCTCTTCCTTTTTCGCGCAGACATGCGAGAGTGGAGGGCGGCGGTTTTCATCAGGGGCTTCTACGCCTATGCGTCACAGCTGGCGATGAGGATTCAGAATGTTTCAACCATATCCGAAAGTGCCGTAGCCATAGATGAGTGCTTCAAGTATGTCTGAAGGTTTTTGATGTGCGCAATTGCGGTATGCCAACGAGCTCTGGCGTGCAAGCGCGGTTGTTGGAGGACTGGCTGCTCGAGTAGGCTCGTGGGCGCCAGGGCGCTCAGTGCCCGTAGTCGAGCTTTCGCTCGAAGTGGCGGCTTATGAACATGATGGGCAAGGTCAGGCAGAGGTAGAGGGCGCCGAGCAGCAGGAAGCAGCCGAAGAAGTTGTAGTTCGTGGCGCTTATCTCGCGCATGGTCTGCGTCAGCTCTATGACCGCGATGACCGACAGCAGCGATGAATCCTTGATGATGCTGGCGAACTGCCCGGTGAGCGCCGGCAGCGTGCGCGTGACCATCTGCGGCAGGGCCACCGATACCGCCACCTGAATCGGCGTGAGGCCGAGCGCCCGTGCGGCCTCCAGCGGCCCGCTCGGCAGCGACTCATAGCCGGCGCGCACGATCTCGGCGATGTAGGCGCCGGCGAACACCGACAAGATGATGATGCCCGCCACCACGCGGTTGCTGACGCCCCATGCCGTGCCGATGATGTAGTAGAACAGGTAGATCTGCGCGATCAGCGGCGTGCCGCGTATCAGCTTCACATACAGGTCGCACAGGTAGCGCACCGGCAGGAAGCGCGCGTTCTGCCCGAGAGCCACCGGGATGCCGATGACGAGGCTGCCCACCAGGCTCGCGGCCGACAGCCATACCGTCAGCCAGAAGCCCTCGGCGATGCGCACCTCGTACTGCGCGACGAAGTCGAAGTTGAGCGTGATGCCCGCCGCGGCCAGCGACGCGCCCACAACGCCCACGACCACCACGCACACGATCAGGTAGTTCACCGCCTTCTTCAGCGGCGGCACCTCCGCGTGCGCCGCCGCCATGAACAGGTTGCCGCCTGCCGCTCTGCCTGCGCGCTCTGCCATCCGCTCACCCGTGCTCTACTCGAAGTCGAAGAACCACTTGAACCCGCGCTCGTCGAAGGCCCGCTTCTCGTCGGCCAGGTGCGCTTCGGTCAGGCGGTCGAACTCGCCATCGGCCTTCGACTGGGCGATGAACTCATTCAGCTGGGCGAGCAGCTCCGCGTCTCCCTTCGCAACGGCGATGCCCCACGCTTCCGGGTCTTGGAAGGGGATGAACACCGCTCGGGTGGTGTCGGGGTTCGCCAGGTTATTGCGGTAGATGGTCAGCTGGTCGTACAGGAAGCCGTCGGCCTTGCCCTGCACCACCTCGGTCACGCAGGCGCTCTCGTCGGCCAGCCGCACGATCTCGGCCTCGGTCAGGTTCTTCGTGGCGTATACATCGCCGGTGGAGCCGGTCTTCACGGCCACCTTCTTGCCGGGTTGGTTCAGGTCGGCCGCCTCCTCGATGCCGGAGCCGGCATTCGCCAGTATGGCCAGTTGCGCCATCGCGTATGGGTCGGAGAAATCGACCGCCTGCTCGCGCTCGTCGGTGATGGTCATGGAGCTTATGACGCAGTCGGCCTTGCCGGTCTGCAACGAGGGGATCAAGCCATCCCACGCGGTGTTCTCGATGGTCAGGTCGTAGCCGTACTGTGCGGCGAAGTCCTTCATGAAGTCCACCGCGAGCCCTGCGGGCGCACCGGCATCGTCTTTCGTCTCGAACGGCGGGTAGGCGAGCTCCATCGCCACGGTCAGCGTCGGCTTGTCTGCGTCGCCTTCGGTCGGAGCGGCGTCCTGCTGCGGGTTGCATCCCGTAAGGCTCGCGGCGCCCAGCGCCACCAGCGCTGCGACTGCTGCGGTTGTGAGCATCTTCTTCATATCGTCTCTCCCATCCATCTACGGTCGTTACCAGTATCAGCGAAACAGCCCCGCATGGCGCCCGGCGTTCTTGCAGGCGGTACGGAATCGGCGCGCTATATCGCTGGTTCCTCTGGCGGCGCTCTCGCTGGAAGGGAGAAGGGCCCGTCCGTCTGATCATCGCCGAGCCCGTATCGGCTCGCTTACACGAGACGCTGCGCCGCCTGCGCAGCGCATGTTGCTGGTAAGATACGCATCGACGGGTGATTCAGCGTGAGGAGGCGGGCATGTCGCAGGCGACCATCTTCTATATCGAGGACGACGCCGACATACGGGATCTCGCGCTGTATGCGTTGCGCCAAGCCGGCTTCGCTGTCCGCGGCTTCCCCGATGCGGAGGGCTTCACCGAGGCGTGCGCGGCATCGCCGCCCGACCTGATCCTTCTGGATATCATGCTGCCTGGCGTCGATGGCATGGAAATGCTCGGGCGCATACGGCAGGATGAGCAGCTGCGCGACATCCCCGTGATGATGCTCACGGCGAAGGGCACAGAGCTCGACAAGGTACGTGGCCTTGATGCGGGTGCAGACGATTATCTCGCCAAGCCGTTCGGCATGATGGAGCTCATCTCGCGGGTGAACGCCCTGCTACGGCGCTCCTCGCGCGCCGGCGTGCCCGACCAGCGCGATGTGCTCGCGCGTGCGGGCGTGACGCTCGATCGACGGGCGCGCACGGCGATGGTCGATGGTGTCCCGCTCGACCTGACGTTCAAGGAGTTCGAGCTGCTCGCCACGCTGATGAGCAACGCCGGTTGCGCTCTGTCGCGTGCGCAGCTCTTCGAGGCGGTGTGGGGCTCGGCGTTCATGGGGAACACCCGGACCGTCGATGTGCACATGCAGACCTTGCGCCAGAAGATGGACCGGGCATCTGCCGGCAGCGGCGCTTCTATCGAGACGGTGCGCGGGGTGGGCTACCGCCTGCGCGCTGACCGAGAGCAGACGCGATGACGCCAGACGAGATGCGCGAGGCTACGCAGGTGGACAGCGCAGCGTCGAACGCGCCAGCCGACATCGCGCCGCTGCTCGCCCGCATCCGCGACCAGCAGCGGCTGCTGCAACAGCAGAATGACGAGCTGAGACGTGCCGAGGGCCTGCGCCAAGAGTTCTCGGCGAACGTATCTCACGAGATGAAGACCCCGCTACAGGTCATCTCCGGCTATGCGGAGATGATGGCCAACGGCATGGTCGACCCCGATGATGTACCGCGCTTCGCGGGGAAGATATACGCGGAATCGCAGCGCCTGCGCGCGCTGATCAACGACGTGCTGACCCTTTCGCGGCTTGATGAGCCCGCCGCCGCAGTTGAGCACGAGCCGGTCGATCTGGCGGCGCTCGCTGAGCGCATCATCGAGCGGCTCGCCCCGGTGGCGCAGGAGGCAGGCGTCTCTGTCTCGCTCGCCGGTGCCGGTGCCACCGTCGAGGGGAGCGCGCCGCTTCTAGAGCAGGCCGTGTCGAACCTGATCGAGAACGCCATACGCTACAACCACCCGGGCGGGTCGGTGGAGGTCGAGGTGGGCTGCGAGGCCGCCATCGCGTCGGAAGCCTCTCCGTCAGCAGAGCCGCGGTGCGCCTCCGTGCAGGTGCGCGATACGGGCCTCGGCATCGCTCGGGCCGACCGCGAGAAGATATTCGAGCGCTTCTACCGCACCGACAAGAGCCGTTCCAAAGAGACGGGCGGCACTGGGCTCGGGCTGGCCATCGTGAAGCATGCCGCGCTCTATCACGGCGGGGACGTCTCGGTCGACAGCGAGCTGGGGCGCGGCAGCACCTTCACGCTGCGCATCCCCATGCGGTAGCCCGCCCGGGACCCACCGCGGGAGGGCAGCCCGTCAGGCGGTCAACGTGCCGCGGCGCTCCTGGTCGGCGCCCATGATGGGGTTGCGCGGGCGCCGGGGCCGCTCGGGCAAGGCGAGCGTCACCAGCTTCACCATCACGGGTACCAGCGGAAGCCAGATGAGCGTCATGGCGACATTGAAGCAGGTGTGCGCATTCGCGATCTGCCGGGCGATGATGCCCACCTCGGCACCCGCTGGCGGCAGCGCGGCGACGAAGGCCGCGAACGGGCCGGTCAGCCCTACGAACAGCAGGCAGCCCGAGAGGTTGAAGATGCAGTGCGAGAGCGCCACCCGCTTCGCGTCGCGCGATTGCCCGATGGAGGCGAGCAGTGCGGTTATGGTGGTTCCCAGGTTGTCTCCCAACAAGAAGGGGATGGCGCCGTCAAGCCCGATGATGCTCGCCCCGTCAGGGCCGGGCTGCGCTGCGAGGTTCTGGAGCACCGCGATGGTGGCGCTCGAGCTCTGCACGATGAGCGTCATCGCGGTGCCCACTACCACGCCGAGCACGGGGGCATCGGATACCTGAGCGATCAGCCCTGTGAACAGAGGGTCGGAGGCGAGCGGCTTCATAGCGCTGCCCATCGTCTCTATGCCCACGAACAGCAGGCCGAACCCGAACAGCGCGCTGCCGCCGAGCTTCACGCGCTGCCGCTTCGCCACCGACATGATGAGGAAGCCCGCGACCACGAATGCCAAGATGAAGTCGGAGAGCTTGAAGGCGAGGATCTGCGCCGTTACCGTGGTGCCGATGTTCGCGCCCATGATGATGGGGATGGCCTGCGGCAGCCTCATGAGGCCCGCGCTCACGAATCCGATGGTCATGACGGTGGTAGCGCTGGAACTCTGGAGCACTGCGGTGGCAACAGCGCCGGCGAGCACGCCCAGCACCGGATTCTTCGTCATGGCCCCCAAGATGGAGCGCATCCGCTCGCCGGCGGCTTCTTGCAGGTTCGAGCTCATCATCTTCATCCCGTAGAGGAAGATGGCAAGGCCTCCCAAAAGCCCTAAGCCGGTCGTCATGATGTCCTCCATCGCTCCTCCGTTCCTGTCGCCGTTGCGTCGGGACGAGCATAAGGGGAGCGCATCTGCTGCCGGTAAGGCGAAGGTAAAGCTTCTGTAAATTCCGACCGCGGCCCTGCGCGCTGGCCGCGGTCAGCTGCGCTGGCTCTGTGCGAGGCCTTCGGCTATGGCGTCGAGGAATGCCCTTACGGCCGGGCTAGGGTCTGTGGCGTGGATGAGCCCGTAAGGCACGGTGAACCCCTCCTCGAGCCGATGCGCGCGCAGCGCAGGGTGGATATCCTGCCAGATAGCCGGGCTGAGCAGCACCTTCCCCTCCATCTCGCATGCGGTGAACACGTCCATATCGTAGAAGCGCACGTGCTCGATGCGGCAGCTGGTGCGCATCTCGAGCCAATCGTGCAGCACGTCGAAATGGTGGGAGGTGCCCCGCTCCAGCGTGACGACGGTCTGCCCGTCGAGGTCGGCGGCGGTGAGCGCTTCGCGGCCGCAGAGCGCGTGGTGCGCCGGCAGGGCGGCCATGATGGGCTCATCATCGAAGAAGAGGAAGCCGGAGCGGTCTTTGTAGCTCTCTGACAGCAGCAGGCCTTCCTGCACATCGAAGGCGGTGCCCAGGTCTTCCAGCGGGCGTTGCAGCGACAGCTCAGGCGAGCGCAGCGAGACGATCTCGATGCGCAGGTCGGGCGCATGCTCGGCCACTTGCAGCCAGAGCGCCGGTAGCATCCGGCATTTCGTGAGCAGCGAGGTGCCCACGCGCACGGTCCCCCGCGTGCTCTTCGCAGCCTCGCGTGCCCGTGCGAGCGCCGCCTGCGCGCGAGCGCGCAGGTCGCAGGCGTCGTCGTAGAACGCGCGCCCGGCAGCGGTCAGCGTCACGCCCGAGCGCTTCCGTTCGAACAGGGGGACGCCCACGCGCTTCTCCAGCAGGTTCATCTGCTGTATCAGCGCCGCCGGGGTTATGAACATCTCCTTGGCTGCCTGCGAGAAGCTGCCGCGCTCGGCAGCAGCGATGAAGCCATCTAGCTGATGGTTGTACATATGCCCCCTTCGCTTATAAGCCGTTCCTTATAAGCATATAAGGAACGCACCTATTCTAACGGGCTGAATGCATCTCTACCATATAAGAACGACCTATGCGAGAGAAGGAGATACCATATGCTGAGCGATGCCCAAGTGCGCGGATACCTCGACCGGCTCGGGATAGCCGAGGCGCCCGAGCCCACCAAGGAGAACCTCGATCGGCTCATCTACGCGCATCAGACGCACATCCCGTTCGAGACGGTGAGCGTGCATCGCGCGCAAGGCGCGCCCGACCTGTCGCTTCCCGCTATCTACGACCAGGTGATAGAGCGCCGTCATGGCGCATACTGCTTCCAGCTGAACAAGCTCTTCCAGAAGCTGCTGGAGGCGCTGGGCTACAACGTGCGCCCGGTCATCTGCCGGGCCGTGCGCGGGCGCGAAGGGCGCATGCCCATCAACCATCGCGGGCTCATCGTCACTCTCGACGAGGGCCGCTATTCGGCCGATGTAGGCTTCGGCGGTCCCATGCCCGCCGGTGCGCTCGGCCTGTTCCCGGGCGTTGAGCAGGATATCTGCGGCGAGACGTACATCGCCGAGCGCAGCGATCATGCGTGGTGGAAGATCGACCGCATCACGAAAGCCGAGCGCGACCTGCACGACGACGGCTTGCCTGCGCGCCGTCAGACCGAGCTGGAGCTCTGCACCGCGGCGGTGGAGGAGATAGACTTCGCCTCGATGAACCATTTCTTCTCGCTACCGGGCACCCTGTTCAAAGACCACGAGCTCGTGAACCTGCGCACCGACGGCGGCTATAAGGGCTTCCGCGACGGCGTGCTCACGCTGCGCGAGGGCGGCGAGAAGACGATCATCGAGCTGGAAGGCCCCGACGAGGTGGCGCGCGCCCTGCGCGAGCACTTCGACCTGGACTACGACGCATAGAGCGCTGCTCGGGCTTGCGGGCGGGTGGTCGCGCGCCGTCCGCTGCTCGCCTCAGCGTTCGTAATCGGCGTCTATCTGCACATCGAAGCGGAAGCCGGGATATTCCCGCTCCATCGCGGACACCACCGTGCGCTTTATGGTCGCGCTGTCGGCTCCGAAGTCGATCACCAGATCGAAATAGCACACCTTCGCCGCATCGTCCACGTAGAAGCCGTGCATCTGGAGCACGTCCGGCTCGGTGGCGACGATGCGCTCCAACGCTGTGCGCATGGGGGCGAACGCGCCGGTGGTGTTCTCAGTGCAGATGCTCACCGACGATATGACGCCCAAGCGCTCCTCGAGCCCTTGGGCTATCCGGCGCGTCAGCACGCCCACCTGGCGCGCCGTCAGGTCGTCGGGCACCTCCACGCGTATGAGCCCCAGCGTGCGATGCGGGCCGAAATCGTCGAGCACGACATCGCAGACGCCGCGCACCTCGGGAAACGACAGCGCGTAGCGCTCGACGCGCTCGACCAGCTCGCGGCTCTCGGGCACCCCGATGATGGGCCCCACCGCATCGCGCAGCACATCGATGCCCGCCTTGCAGACCACGAGCGATATGATGAGCCCCACGATGCCGTCGATGTTCACACCCCAGATATCCTGCGCGAAGGCTACCACCAGGGTGCCGGCGGAGAGCACCGCGTCGTAGTTCGAATCGATGCCCGAGGCGATGAGCGCCTCGCAGTCCGCCTTGTCGCCGTAGCGCTTGAACACGATGCCGAGCCCTATCTTGGCGATGATGGCCACCACGATGACGGTGATGGCGATGGCGGAATAGCTGGGCGTGCCGGGGTGGATGATCTTCACCGCCGACTCGCGCAGCGAGACGATGCCCGCCGCCAGTATGATGACGGCGATGGTCGCCGAGGTGAGGTATTCGATGCGCCCGTAGCCGAAGGGATGGTGCTTGTCGGGGCGGCGCTGCGCCAGCTTCGTGCCTACGATGGTGACGATGGAGGAGAGCACGTCGGTGGCGTTGTTCACGCCGTCGAGCACGATGGCGATGGAGTGCGAGGCGAAGCCCACGGCCAGCTTGAAGCCCACGAGCAGCAGATTGCCCGCGATGCCGATGATGCTGCCTTTGATGATCTCGCGCTCCCGATCCATGATGCGCCCTCCTCTGCGCCGCAGCGATGCCCGCGATGCCGATTATAGGCGGGGGCAGGTGCTGTCCTGCGCGCATGTCGCATCTGTTGAGCGGCGGTTAGGCGCGAGGCGGGCCGCCCGCGCCGCTCAGCCTATCGGAGAGCTTGAGACATGCGATGGCTATAATGGAGCCTTAGGTCAAAGCCCCTCGTTCACGGAAAGGGAGCCGGCATGCTTCTCTCGATCATCGGCTTGGTCCTGACCATCGCGGTCATCTTCCTCATCGTCTGGAGCATCAGGTGGTTCTGGGCGTGGCTCGGCCGCGGTAAGCGCTTGCAGGGCGTGTGCGATGACGACTTGGTATCGGCGGATGTGAAGCAGGTGGTGGCGCGGCTCGACGCGCTGCGCGCTGCGCAGAGGCTCGGGCACGGCGAGCAGGGCCCGGTCATCCGCCTGAACCGCAAGCAGCTGCGCGAGGTGCGCGATGCTGAGCGCACGGTGCGCGAGGACTTCCTCGACAACCTGAAGCTCGGGTGGTATCAGATCGTGATGATCTTCTTCATCGGCTCGGTGCTGGGGCTGATCTTGGAAGAGGTATGGATGTTCATCACGATGGGCGTCACCGAGAGCCGCGTGGGGCTGGTGTGGGGCCCGTTCAGCCCGCTGTACGGCGTGGGTGCGGTGCTGCTGACGCTCGTCACCTTCCAGCTGCGCCGGATGCATGCGAAGGGCTGGGTGGTATTCGGCGTGTCGATGGTGGTGGGCGGCCTGCTCGAGCAGCTGACGGGCTGGGGCATGGAGACGTTCATGGGCGCCGTGTCGTGGGATTACATCGCCGGCGGCGTGCCCGGCGCCATCACGAAGTGGGTGGCGGTGCCGTTCCTGTTCTTCTGGGGGTTGCTCGGTTACGTGTGGTACCGGCTCATCATGCCCGACCTGCTGTGGGGCTTGGGCGTGCCCACCACGAAGCGCAAGGTCGTGTTCGTCACGCTGTTGTCGGTGTATCTCGTCTTGGACGTGTTCATGACCATCATGTGCTTCGATCGCCGCGCGGAGCGCGACGCGGGCATCCCGCCGGCGAACGCCTTCGAGCAGTGGATCGACGAGAACTTCAGCAACGCGTTCATGTCGGAGCGCTTCCAGAACATGGTGATAGACGGCACGGGCGACGCCTACAGCGCCGCTACCGGCCAGTAGCGGCCCGCCTTAGCGCGTGAATATGCCGACCGTCTCCTGGTGGTAGGTCTGGGGGAACAGGTCGACGGGGGTGGCGCGCTCGAGCTGGAAGCCCTTCGCGCAGAGCAGCGCCGCGTCGCGGGCGAAGGTCTGCGGGTCGCAGCTGACATAGGCCAAGCGCGCCGGCGCCGCATCGGCGATGGCGGCTATCACCTCTTTCGCAAGCCCGCTGCGGGGCGGGTCCACCACGGCGGCGTCGAGCAGGCCGATCTCGGGCAGCGCGCGGGCCACATCGTCTCCGATGATCTCTATGTCGCAGCCGTTGTAGGGGGCGTTGCGCCGCAGGTCGCGCACCGATGAGCCCTCGAGCTCTATGGCGATGACATCGGCACCCGCGCGCGCCATCGGCAGGCTGAACGTGCCCGCGCCGGCGTACAGGTCGGCCACCAGCCGGCCCTCTTCCAAGCGCAGGCCCTCGAGCACCAGCTGCACCAGCCGCTCCGCCTGCGCGGTGTTCACCTGGAAGAACGACGGCGCCGACACCGAGAAGCTCAAGCCATCCAGCTCCTCTTTCCAGAATGCGGCGCCTTCGAGCGTCTCCACCTTCTTCACTTTGCGCGCAGCGCCGGGCTCGGCCACCACCCGCACCACCGATGTGGCGTGCAGGGCGTCTTGCAGGGTCTTGGCCACCGCGGTGCGCGGGAAAGCCGCCGGCGCCGTCCACAGCGCTACCTCGACGCTCTTCGTGCGCAGGCTGGCGCGCGCGCCCACTCGGTATATCCCGAGGTCGCCCGCGCCTTGCAGGAAGCGCAGCGCCCCGGTGAGCGCCCGCGGCGCCCGTTCGAGGAAGCGGTTCGCCAGCGGCGCGGTCTGCATGGCCACGGTGCTGTCGCTGCCGGGCTCGTGCATCCCCAAACAGAAGCGGCCAGCAGCGTCAGGGAAGGCGGCCAGCTCCACCTTGTTGCGGTAGCCCCACTCGCGCTTGCTCGGCACGCAGGCGCCCACCAGCCCCTCGACGATGGCGCGCTCCATCTTGCCCACGCGCACGAGCGCCTCCACCAGGTTCTGGCGCTTGGCTTCGAGCTGAGCGGAGTAGGCGAGGTGCGCCCACGGCGCGCCGGGGATGCTGTCGCCGACGCAGCGCTTCGCATCGAGCGCCACGCGCGCCGCGGATGCCTCGAGCACCTCCGTCAGCTCGGCACGGGCGAAGGAGCGCTTCTCCTCCACCACATGCACCTCGCATACGTCGCCCGGGGCTGCGCCGTCCACGAACACGGCCTTCCCATCCGGCAGGCGCCCGATGGCTGCCGCGCCGTAGCTCATGCGCTCTATCTGCACCGTCTGACCCACAGCCGCTCCTTAAGATATCGGTAGAAGAGGATAATCATACACGCTCGGCTGGCTTATGTCGTATAATCCTGTCGGTATGCCTCACGTGCCCTTGTAGCTCAGTGGATAGAGCACTTGCCTCCGGAGCAAGGTGTCGCAGGTTCGACTCCTGTC
>CAJTXX010000005.1 GCA_910584145.1 uncultured Eggerthellaceae bacterium
GCTTCGAAGGCATGCTCTCGGAGAACACCGTGGTGACGACCGGGATGCAGGAGCCCACGCCGAAGCCGGCGATCAGGCGGAACGCGCAGAAGAACGCATAGTCGGGCGCGAATGCCTGCGGCAGCGTGAACAGACCATAGAAGATGACCGCGATGGTGAGCATCTTCTTACGGCCGATAGCGTCGGACATGATGCCGCCGACAGCACCGCCGAGCACCATGCCCAGCAGACCCCAGGTGGTCAGCGAGCCGGTGAGGGCTGCGATAGGCTGGCCATTGGCGATCTCGGTCGCGAAGAACGTAGGTGCAACGTAGGTGTTAGTAGAATTGACGATCATGAAGTCATAGCCGTCGAAGATCATGGCGAATGCCAGGATGATGAAGACGATCCACGTGTGGCTGGAAATGCCCGCGCGGTCGATGACCTCAGATACTGTGAACTCTTTACCGTCCATCAATACCCCCTAGATGAGTGTGATTCGCGGCACGTACCTGATGGATGAGGGTGTGCCGCCTAAAAAAGAATGTGGGATCGTTCCCTCACGCAGTAGCAAGACCGAGCAGCAACGCATTCGCAGAAGGAGGATTACGTGTGCCTCAAATATCTAGGGCTGTTGAGGTACCCGTAATGTATTGCTGCGAGGGGCTGACCAAGCCTTCCTCGCGCTCCTTCGGACTTGCGCTCCAGCCGGGAGAAACGACTGCGCGCAATCCTCCTTTCGCACTTCTTCCCCTGCGATTTGCGAACACGTGGGGTAATGCTTTCCGCATTACATCACGCAATCGTAAATCACCCTGTGTGTAGGATATGTGATGACGGATTCCCGGTCAACGATTTTTTGAGCGATATAATGCTGTTATAATGCCTTATCGCATACATCGGTCGAGTGGCGCAGCGGGAGCGCAGGTGCCTTACAAGCACAAGGTCGGGGGTTCAAATCCCTCCTCGACCACCAGAGGATGAAAGGCCGGGGCAGCCCGGCCTTAATTGATATGGAAGCACGACGGAGATGGTATACGCACCCCAGATGAAGCAGACCATCCTGATCGTCGACGATGCCGCCATGAACCGAGCTCTCTTGGCGGATATCCTCGGCGACGAGTACGAGATCATCGAGGCCGGCAATGGCCTCGAAGCCGTTGCGGCCATGCAGGCGCATGCCGCGGAGATATCGCTGGTGCTGCTCGACATCGTGATGCCCGAGATGGACGGCCTCGAAGTGCTGGCCATCATGAACAAGCGCGGCTGGATCAAGGACATCCCCGTGGTGATGGTGTCCTCCGAGAGCGCATCGTCGGTGGTGGAGCGCGCGTATTCGCTGGGCGTCACCGACTTCATCAACCGTCCCTTCGACACCGCTATCGTGCGGCGGCGCGTGGTGAACACGCTGATGCTCTACGCCAAGCAGAAGGCGCTGGTGGGCATGGTGGAGGAGCAGATCAGCCAGCGCGAGAAGTCGGTCGGGCTGATGGTGTCCATCCTGAGCCAGATCGTCGAGTTCCGCAACGGCGAGAGCGGCCTGCATGTGCTGCACGTGAACACCATGACCGAGATACTGCTGCGGCAGGTGGTGGAGAAGAGCGGGCGGCGCGACCTCACGGGCGAGGATATCGGCATGATAGCGATGGCGTCGAGCCTGCATGACATCGGGAAGATATCCATCCCCGAGGAGATACTGAACAAGCCGGGGCGCCTGACCGACGAGGAATTCGAGCTGATGAAGCAGCACGCGGCCGTGGGCGCCGAGATGCTGCGGAATCTGCCCCATTTCGAGGATGAGCCGCTGATACGCACGGCCTACGAGATATGCCGGTGGCATCATGAGCGCTTCGACGGGCGCGGCTACCCCGATGGCCTGGCGGGCGACGATATCCCCCTGAGCGCGCAGGTGGTGGCGCTGGCTGATGTGTACGATGCGCTCACCTCGGAGCGGGTCTACAAGGCCGCCATCCCCCACGAGCGCGCCATCGAGATGATAATGAACGGCGAGTGCGGGGCGTTCGACCCGTTCTTGCTGGAATGCCTGAACGAGGTGGCCGACGAGGTGCGCCAGCAGCTGAGCGTCGATTCGCTGTCGGCCTACAGCAAGCGCGAGGTGGCGGGCATCGCTGCGGCGGCTGCGCGCACAGAGGCGCTCGGCCCCTCGCAGCGCACGCTCGACCTGCTCGATTACGAGCGCATGAAATTCGACTTCTACGCCATGATGTCCAACGAGGTGCTGTTCGAGTACACGACGGACACCGACCTGCTGGTGATATCTGATTGGGGCGAATCGAAGCTGGGCCTGCCCGAGCTCGTGCGCGACCCCCTCGGAAGCGATGCGCTCGTCGGCATGTTCGGGCGCGAGAACCTGGAGACGCTGCGCGGCGCCCTGCGCGCGACCACGCCCGAGGCGCCCATCGTGCAGATGGACCTGAAAGCCACCGTGGGAGGAGATGCGCGCTGGTTCCACTTGGCGGCGCGCGGCATGTGGGGCGAAGGCGGCAGCGGCCTCGAGCTCCAAGGCGCGATCGGCAAGATGGTGGATGTGCACGAGAGCCGCCAGCGTCTGAGCGAGCTGGAGCTAAAGGCCACGCACGATTCGCTGACAGGGCTCGCCAACCACGACTTCGCGCGGAAGGTGATAGCCGAGCGCATGCGGGATAACCCCGACGACACGTTCGTGCTGATGGTCATGGATATGGACAACTTCAAGGATGCGAACGATACCTATGGGCACCTGTTCGGCGACGAGGTGCTGTGCCATCTGGCGCGCCGGCTGCGCGCGAGCGTGCGCGACGATGACGTGGTGGCGCGCGTGGGCGGCGATGAGTTCTTGATCTGCATGGAGTGCGACGTGGAACCGCAGCCGCTGGTGGAGCGCGTGTTCTCGTCGATAACGGGTGGATTCCGCGGGTTCCCGCTCTCGGTGAGCATGGGCGTGGTGAGCGTGCCGGGCGGCCAGGCGACCTATGATGCGCTGTTCCGCAGCGCCGATGCGTCGCTGTACCGCATGAAGCGCGCCGGGCGGGGCGGATACGAGTTCGGGACGGTGGAGCTGGGAGCGGATGGGCAGGAGGCGGAGCCGAGCGCCCTTTCCGAGATCGAGCAGGCATGAAGCGCGCAGTGCGCTCGGAGGGAGAAGATGGCATGTCGATAGAGGCATTCTACGAGAGCGTCGGGGGAGACTTGCAGGGCGTGCGGGGACGCCTGCTGACCGACGAGCGCATCGAGAAGTTCGTGCGCATGTTCTTGGCCGACCCGACGTTCGGGAACCTGGAGGCGGCGATGGCCGCGCAGGATATGGAAGCGGCGTTCAGGGCGGCGCATACGATGAAGGGGCTCTCGCGCGATATGGGCCTCACGCGCCTGTTCGAGCCGGCTGACGAGCTGGCTGACGCGCTGCGCCCGGGCGAGGATGGCGCTCCGGCCGCCCCTGAGCTGGCCGATGCGCTGATGCTGCGCGTGACGACGGGATATGCCGAGGTGACGGCGGCGGCGCAGCTGCTCTAGCGCTGCGGCAGCCCCGGCTGATCGAGGAGGGAGGCTCGATGGAATCTCAAACGAACGCGAACAGCCTTACCCGCAACCGCATAGCGGCAGCATGCGGGGCGATCGTCATCGTGGTGGTGGCGCTGGTGCTGTTCATGAATGCGAATACCGCGCGCATCTCGGCGCAGAACGCCGAGTATCTCGAAGGCTCGACCGAGCAGACGGCGCGGCGCATCGATGACTTGGTGACGAACGGGCTCGCGGGCGTGCGCACCGCGGCGTCGGTCTATCAGGAGAGCCTGACCGGCCCTGTGCCCGACCCGCGCCGCGCGGTCAGCATGGCGAACCGCACCCAGTTCGACTACGTGTTCTTCGTGACGCCCGACGGTGTGGCCTACAACAGCGATGGGCGCGAGGAGCGGGTGCTCGACCGCGAATACTATGCGCGCGGCATGCAGGGCGAGAGCGGCGTGAGCGCCATCGCGCATGCGGCCTTCGACGAGCAGAACGTCATGGTGTTCTATGCGCCGGTGTCGTACGAGGGCCAGGTGGTGGGCGTGTTCGTGTGCGCGTACCGCGAGGACACGCTGACGCGCTTCATGACCACCAGCTTCTTCGGCGTGCAGACGGCGACGTACCTGTGCGAGAGCGACGGCACGATCGTGGCGAGCTCGGCCGATGTCTCGAACGAAGACGGCGAGAGCACCTTCGACCTGTTCGTCGACCTGGAGCTCGATGGCGAGGGCATCGCGCAATTGAGCCGCGGCGCCGAGGATGGCGATGCGGTGGGCTTCACCTACGAGCAGACCGGGGCGGCTGGCAACGCCTACCTGACGAAGCTGCCGTCCTACGATTGGCTGATACTGCGCACGTTCCCGGAATCGATCACGAAGAGCATGGTGGAGAACGCGAACCGCGCCGGCATGATACTGGTCGTGGGCATCTTGGTGGCGGGCGCGCTGTTCATCGTGGTGCTGATGCTGCAAGCCCGCAAGCAGAAAGACCAGCTGCTGCTGGAGCGGCAGGAGGCGACGCGCATCATCGACGCGTCCACGAACCTGTTCAGCCGCCTGTTGGCGGTGGACTTGGTGGCGGGCACCTATCAGTATCTTAAGAGCGACGGCCTCGACAGCGCGATGGGCACCGGCGGGCGCTACACCGACCTGCTGGCATTCTGGGTGAGATCGGTGAACCCGGAGGACCGCAGCCAGGCCATCGCCGCGCTCGACCCGCAGGTGCTGCGCCGCGATTTGCGGCCTGAGGTGCCCTACCTCCAGAAGGAGTACCGCACGAGCCGCGATGGGCAGGAGTATTGGTTGCAGGTGTCCACGCTGTGCGTGGCGCGCGACCGCTTGGGGCGCCCCACTGATGTGCTGGTGGTCATACAGGATGTGACGGAGGCGAAATCGCGCGAGCTGGCGTCGCGGCAGGCGCTGGAAGATGCGTTCCGCGCGGCCGAGCACGCCTCGCAGGCGAAGAGCGACTTCCTGAACTCCATGAGCCACGATATCCGCACGCCGATGAACTCCATCATGGGGCTCACCGCCATCGCCAGCATGCACGTGGAGGATGCCGACCGCGTGCGCGAGTGCTTGGCGAACATATCGTCTGCCAGCCGCCATCTGCTGGGGCTCATCAACGAGGTGCTCGACATGGCCAAGATCGAGTCGGGCTCGATCGGGCTGTCGGAGGAGGAGTTCGTGCTGTCGGAGACGGTGGAGAGCCTGCTGTCCATCGTGCATCCGCAGATAACCGCGAAAGACCAGGTGCTGAAGGTCGATCTGGTGGATATCGAGCATGAGCACGTGCTGGGCGACCCGACGCGCCTCCAGCAGGTGTTCGTGAACATCATGGGCAATGCGGTGAAGTTCACGCCCGAGGGCGGCAGCATCGGGCTGCGCATAACCGAGCTGCCGAGCCGCATCGCCGGCAGCGGGTGCTTCGAGTTCACCTTCACCGACACGGGCTGCGGCATGAGCGAGGAGTTCATGGAGACGGTGTTCGAGCCGTTCACCCGGGCGAACGATTCGCGCACCACCAAGGTGGAGGGCACGGGGCTCGGCATGGCCATCGTGAAGAGCGTGGTCAGCCTGATGAATGGCACCGTGGACGTGTCGTCGGTGCTGGGCGAGGGGACCACCTTCACCGTGACCGTGCATCTGAAGCTGCGCGATGGGCGCACAGAGGACCTGAGCGAGCTCGCCGGCGTGCGCGTGCTGGTGGTGGACGACGATGAGATAGCATGCGAGGCCGCCGCGGCGCTGCTGACCGACATCGGCATGGCTCCGAGCTATGTGACCTCGGGCCCTGACGGGGTGGAGGCTGTGGCGCAGGCTGAGCGCGATGGCGAGCCGTTCTGTGCGGTCATCCTCGATTGGCGCATGCCGGGCATGAGCGGGCTCGAAGCGGCGAAGGCCATTCGCGAGAGCGCTCAGGCGCAGGTGCCCATCATCATCTTGTCAGGCTACGATTGGTCGATGATCGAGCAGGAGGCGCGCGAGGTGGGCGTCGATGCGTTCATCTCGAAGCCGCTGTTCCGCACGCGCCTCGTCAGCGTGATGAAGGACTTGATCGGCGGCGGTGCGGGCGATGGCGCTGACCAGCGCGCGCTCTTGGAGGAGTGCCGGTTCGCGGGCAGGCGCATCCTGCTGACGGAGGACAACGCGATGGCGGCCGAGATAGCCAAGGAGATCATCGGCATGACCGGGGCTGACGTGGAGCATGCCGAGAACGGGCAGCTCGCCGTGCGCATGTTGGAGGAGCACGAGCCGGGGTACTACGACGTGGTGCTGATGGATATACAGATGCCGGTCATGAACGGATACGAGGCTACCGAGGCCATCCGCCGCGCGGGCGAGCAGCGGCCCGACTTGGCAGAGATACCCATCATCGCGCAGTCGGCCGATGCTTTCGCGGAGGACGTGAAGCGCTCGCGCGATGCGGGGATGAATGCGCATCTGGCGAAGCCGCTGGAGATAGAAGCGCTGGTGAAGATGCTCGGGGAGTGGATGCCGCCGCGCGGCTAGCTTCCGGCGAGGAGCGCATCATGGGGCGGCGGGCTTGCGAGCTCGCCGCCCTTTTCGCATTCTGCGGCAGATCCGCGGCAGGCTCGGGTCGGGTGCGCGCTGGGATCGTGCAAGGTCTGCGGCAGGTTCAGGTTAGATAGAGGGTCAGCTTCTGCGAGGGCTGGGGGTCGCTCGCGGTCGCGCGGTGCCGGGGTGCGGCGAAGGTCGCGGGTGCGCAGATGCTCGCATGGGGTGTCTGTCCGATAGGTGAGCGATGTCGCGATCGTGACGCGTTCGCGTCAGATGGCATGGTCACACTGGCTTCGTAGGCGAGATGCGAAGCGAGGTGGCAGATGAAGCTATCGTTTGTGAGGAATAGGCCGGCACTGGTGGCCATCGCATGCGGGGTGTTCTGCGCGGCATGCGTGGCCCTGTATGTGGCTCAGGTGGACGAGCAGGCGCACGCGGCGCAGAGCGAGATGCTCGCGCGCTACGGCGGCGACCAAGTGGAGGTATGCGTCGCCAAGCGCGATATAGCCGCGGGGCAGACCCTCGCCGAGGGCGATGTGGAGACGCGGATGTGGGTGGCGGCGCTCTTGCCCGCGGATGCTGTCACCGCGAAGGCCGATGCGGTGGGCCAGCAGGCGGGGTCGTCTATCTTGGCGGGCGAGGTGGTGTCGAAGGCCCGGTTCGGGTTCGAGTCGTCGAGCATCGAGGTGCCCGACGGCATGGTGGCGCTCAGCGTTCCCGCGCGGCCCGTGCAGGCGGTGGGCGGGGCGCTCAGCCCGGGCATGAGCGTAGATGTGTACGCCGTGGGGGCGAGCTCGACGACGAGGATAGCTGCTGCGGCGAAGGTCCTGGAGACATGCGCAGAGGCGGGTGCATCGGCGAGTGCCGCATGGGTGACGCTGGCGCTGGCACCTGAGAAGATACCTGAGATGGTGAGCGCGGCCGAGCACGCGGAGCTGTACTTCGTGCTGCCGTCTGAGAGCGCGGCGGCGAACGCTGCCGCTGAGAAGGCGCCGGCAGAGAAGGGCTCGTCGTCGAGCTCGGCAGCTTCGGCGAGCTCGGCTGCTGGTGGGCAGCGGGCTTCCTCGGCGGCTCCTTCATCGTCTTCGGCTGCTGGTTCTGCGACGGGCGCATCGTCGGCGGCCTCGGCTGCGGGCACGTCCAAGAGAGCGGAGGCCTGATATGGGGCGGATACTGCTCTGCGCGCCGTGCGAGGCGTTCGCGCATCCGGGGGTGCTCGGCTTGCCGGATGTCGACCTCGAGAGCGTGGATTGGCTGGTGCTCGAGTCGGACGAGCAGGCAGCGCGGGCTGCGGCGAGCGCGCAGGAGGAGATCGGCGAGGCATGGGTGGCCGGCAGCGACGGCATGGAGGCGGTGAACGTCGCGGCCGCCCTGCGCGCCGATGATGCTCAGATGCCGGTGTATGTGGTGTCGTCCGATGTGAGCGGGTCGCTGTGCAGCCGTGCGCGAGCCGCGGGGTTGAGCGGGGTGCTCACGTTGGAGGGCCTGTCGCGCAGGTTCTCTGATGAGCGCGGGAAGCGCAGGCGGCTCGCCGATGCGCTCGCGGGCTTGGAGGCCGATCTGGAGGCGTCGTTGGCCGAGCAGGCGGGCGCCGAGCGGCAGCCGAGCGGGCCGGTGGCGCCGACGCCGGCAGCACCGTCGCCAGCGGAAGAGCGAGGCGCGCGGGGTTATGTGCTGACGGTCCTCTCTGGCAGCGGTGGTGCGGGGAAGAGCACGGTGGCGGCGGTGGCTGCGCATGCGGCTGCCGCCAAGGGCCATCGGGTGCTCCTATTCGATGCTGACTTGCAGTTCGGCGACCTGGCTTGCCTGACCGGCGACAGCACGGCGCCCACGGCCGACGATGCGGTGGGCGATGCGCGGGTGGTGGCGGACCTGGCGGCGCGGGTAGAGGGCGGCGGCGTGGCGCTGTTGGCTGCACCGCAGCGCTTGGAGCAGGCCGAGGTGGTGGCTGCGCATGCAGCTAGCCTGGTCGATGCAGCGGCATCGCTGTTCGACGTGGTGGTGGTGAACACGGGGGCGAGCTGGGCGGAGTGCCATGCGGCTCTGATAGAGTGCAGCGACCGCGCGCTGTTCCTGATCGATCAGCGGGCGTCGAGCGTGCGGGCGTGCCGGCACGCGGTGGAGCTGTGCGCGCGGCTGGGCATCGCTACGGGCACCTTCTCGTATGCGGTGAACCGGTGCAAGCGCGGCGCGCTGTTCACTTCGCTCGACGTCGCCTGCGCGCTGCAAGGGGCGCATGTGCACGAGCTGAAGGATGGCGGCTCCGATGTCGAGGAGCTGCTGGGGGCGGGCGATGCGCGCGAGCTGCTTCACAGCAAGAACGCCCTGTGCAGCAGCGTGTCGGAGATGCTCGACGAGCTCCTGCCGCAGAGCTTGGCGGGTGCCGCATCTCCTGCGCGCGGCAAGCGCAAGGCGAAAGCTGCTCCGGCAGCCGGGCGCGCATCGCGCAAGCGCGGGCGCAAGGGGCTCGCTGATGCGGCTCTCGCAGCCTGCGGGATGCATGTGGCGGAGGCGCGCTCATGAGCCTGATGGAGCGGGTGCGGGCGGTCGCCGACGAGAACAGCGCGCTGGCGAGCGGCGGCAGCGCCTCCCGCTTGTCGGTGGAGAGCTTGCGCGAGGACGTGCGCGCGTGGATATCGTTCGAGGCGGTGGCGGCCATCATGGCCGAGAATCCGCAGCGAGCGCGCAATGAGCTGCGCACCGCATGCCGCCACGCGCTCTCCGAGCAGAAGTGGGATGCGCTCTCAGGCCAGGAGAAGCGCCTGCTGACCGAGGAGCTGGTGGACGTGGTGTTCGGCATGGGCCCGATCGAGGGGCTGATAGCTGACGAGAGCGTCACCGAGATCATGGTGAACGGCGCCCGCAGCATCTTCTACGAGCGTGATGGCCGGCTCGTTCCGTGCGAGCTCGCCTTCGACAGCGATGAGCAGGTGCGCGTGCTGATTGATCGCATCGTGGGGCCGCTGGGGCGCCGCATAGATGAATCGTCACCGATGGTGAACGCTCGCCTGCCGCAGGGGCACCGCGTGCATGCGGTCATACCCCCGGTGGCGCTCGATGGGCCGCATCTGACCATCCGCGCGTTCACCCGGCATGCGATGACGCTCGATGAGATGCGCGAGCGCGGTTCGCTCGATGCGCTCACCTGCCGTTTCTTGGAATGGCTGGTGGCGTGTCGGAAGAACGTGGTGGTGTCGGGCGGCACCGGCAGCGGCAAGACCACCTTGCTGAATGCGCTCTCGTGCCATATCCCGTCCGGGGAGCGCATCGTCACCATCGAGGATTCGGCGGAGCTCAAGTTCAGCGAAGGATGCCATGTGGTGCGCATGGAGGCGCGTCCGCGCAATGCCGAGGGCGAAGGCGAGATAACCATCCGCGAGCTGGTGGTGAATGCCCTGCGCATGAGGCCCGACCGCATCATCGTGGGCGAGTGCCGTGCGGGCGAGGCGCTTGACATGCTGCAAGCCATGAACACCGGGCACGATGGATCGCTGACGACCCTGCATGCGAACTCGCCCGAGGACGTGCTCGACCGCATGGTGACGATGGTCCGCTATGCGGTGGACCTGCCGGTCGACGCCATCGAGGCGCAGGTGGGCAGCGCATTCGATTTCATCGTGCAGGTGAGCCGGCATCGCGATGGGTCGCGCTTCCTCGCAGACATCTCGCAGGTGGCCTATGAGCGCACCGGCAGGAGGTGCCGCATCGAGAGCGTGTTCCACCGCGATGCGCCCGGCTCCGATGGGGTGTGGAAGGGCCGTCCGCCCCTTCTCGACGAGGTGATCGAAGGCGGCTTCGCCAGTGAAGAGGAGGTGGCTGGATGGGAGCGTATGGCATGTGGGGCATAGCGGCGATGGGCTTCGCGGCAGTAGCAGGGTTCGCAGGCGCGCAGATGGCGGCGCGGTCGTGGCGCAGGCGCGCGGCGGCTGAGAGCGCGCTCGCACCCGGCGCTGCGCAGCGTGCGCGGCTGTGGTTATCGAAGGGCGTGGTGTTCCTGCGGCCGTTGGCAGCGCGGGCGATGCGCCTGCCGGGCGTCGGCAGGGCGGCCGGCGAGGGGGTGGCGCTGCTGGAAGATGCTGGTATGGCTGCCACGCCCCTCGCGCTGGTATCGCTGATGCTCGCGGCAGCGGCGGGAGCTGGTGCGCTGAGCGCGCTGCTCACCTTGTCTCCGCTGTGCGGTATCGCGGTGGCTTGCGCTGGCGTGGTGGGCGCCGGCGTGGGCGTGCATGCCCGCTTCGAGAAGCATAGCGCGCAGATGCGCGAGCAGGTGCCGGATGCCTTGCGCTGCATGGGCGTCTGCTTCCGCTCGGGGCTGTCGTTGCCGCAGGTGCTCCAGCAGACCGCGCATGAGTGCAAAGGAGCGCTCGGGCGCGTGCTCGGCGTTGCGGCGCGGCGGTTGCAGATGGGCGCGTCTCCCGACGAGGCGCTGGCGGTGATGCGCGCGAGCGACCAAGTGCCCGAGCTGTCGTTCGTGGCGGTAGCGCTCGATGTGCAGCACCAGAGCGGGGGCAGCATCGCGCCGGTGCTCGAAACCGCGCGGGAATCGGTGGTGAGCGAGCTCGATCTGATGCGCTCGATGCGGGTTCAGACGGCGCAGGCGAAGCTGTCGGCGAGCATCGTCACGGTGATGCCCTTCTTGCTGGTCGCGCTGTTCTCCATCGTGAGCCCGGGGTTCTTGGCCCCGTTCTTCACCAGCCTCGCTGGCATGGGGATATTGGCGGTGGCGCTCGCCATGCAGATAGCAGGCGTCATGTCGGTGCGGCACATGCTGCGCATAGATGCGGGGTGATGGAGATGCCATTCCTAGCGACGGCTGCTGCTTGCGCGGCTATGGGGCTCGCAGGCGGCATGGGATACGGCGCGTGCCGGCATGCGCAGCGGCTGCGGCAGCGTGCGCGCCATAAGGAGAAGGTCGGCGCGCAGGGCCTGTCTGCTGCGGTGGCGCCCGATGGCGGCACCGCGCTCGACGCGAAGGTGATCGACCTGCTGCGGCGCGAGAGCGTCGGGGCGGCTGGCGGTAGCCGGCTGACCTTGCCGGGCATCGCGGGAAGATCGGCGTGGTTCGCGCGCATCGTCGGGCATACGGGCCTTGCCGGCGTGCTCGGCGAAGCAGGGTTCTGCTCGGTGCGAGCGAAGCTGGCGGTAGCGGGCGCGGTGGCCGGCGGCGTGCTGGGAGCTGCTGTCTCGGTGCCGTTCGCGGCAGTGCTCGGCGCGGTCGGGTGCTTCTGCGGCTTCACGGCGCCGCGCCGCGCATTGAAGCATCGGGTGGCATGGCGCACGCGGCAGATGGAGCAGCACCTGCCGGAGATGCTCGACGTGGTGGCCATCGGGATGCGCAGCGGGTTGTCGTTCGATCGCAGCGTGCAGATCTACACGCTGCGGTTCGACACCATGCTGGCAGCTGAGCTCTCGCTCGCAGAGCGGGAGTGGACGTCGGGGTTGGAGCAGCGCGACCAAGCGCTGCGCCAACTAGCGGCATCGTACGACTCGCCGGTGTTCGCGCGGGTGGTGGAAGCTATCGTGCGCTCGCTGCGATTCGGCACCTCGATGGTGGACAACCTCGAGACGGCGGCGCATGAAGCGCGCTGCGCATACCGGGCCATGCGGCAGGAGCAGGTCGCGAAGGCTCCGGTGAAGATGATGGTCCCCACCGGCACGCTGATACTCCCAGCCATGTTGATCATGGTGCTAGGCCCGGTGCTGCTGGAGATGATAGGCGGTGGAATCTGATGAGGAAGGAGCACGGATATGCTCAGATGCAGAGAAGCGATGGAGGGCGCCCGGCGCGCATGGGATGCTGTGGCAGAGGGGGCGCGCGGCCTGGTCTGCCACATGCAGGCGAAGCTCGTTTGCGCACGCGGCCAGGGAACGACGGAATACGCCATCTTAGTAGGCGTACAGGCAAGTGGATGATAGCTATTAAACGCCACGGAGCTTCACATGCAGCTCTATCTTGCGGTTCTTGCGCGCTCTGTCTATCTCGAAATACTCGATGCGCTCGATAAACGTTTTCAGGGCTTTGTTCTTCTCCTCCGCGCTGACAGAATCATCGCGGAGCTTTGCCAACGCCTCATGCGTCGAGAAGATGATTTCCTCTGCGGTCACGCCTTTGTTCGTCAGTTCTTCATGCCTCAGCCTCAACTGCTCTACCATCTTGTCGGACGCTTCCCTGCGCTCCTTGAACTCGTAGACGTTGATTGCATCGGCGTTGAAAAGCTCAATCAGCTTGTCGAGCTTCTTGTCCTCCACGGCCAAGGCGTGTTCTACGGCTTCAAGCTCTGCGGGGTCTATTCCGCATCTGATGACACCAGTTTCTAGGTCAACGGCTATATCTTCGAGCGCATCGCACAGGCACTCCATCACATACGCTATTGATATGCTCTTGCATTGGCATTCGGTGTAGTAGGCATGATGCAGACGGGGGAAGTGCTTGCCGCTCTTGCCCTTCACATCCTGACGCACCAAAGCTCTCCCGCATTTCCCGCATACGATAAGCCCTGCCAAAGGGTTCTTGATTGAGCGGTCACGCTTCACGGGTACACCCTCGAACGCTCGCCTGTTTGCAAGCTCCCAGACCTCCTCGCTCACCAGTGGCTCGTGATTGCCCTTCTCTAGTACGTACTGACCCTCTTTGCTCACGGTAGTTTTCTTGACGAACTTCAGGCCGTCACGAGAGACTACCTGCTGTCTACGGTAGCCGTAACGCACCATGCCCTTGTAGATAGGGTTGGAAAGTATCGTACCTATACGCGCCGCCGTCCATAGATAGCCAAAGCGCGTCTTGATGCCAGAGGTGTTCAGATGCCTTGCGATTGCGCCTTTGTTCCAGCCCTCGGATGCCAACTTGAATATGAGCTTGACGACGGGAGCTTCCTTCTCGTTCGGAACAAGCGCAGCCCTGTAGGGTACTTTGTCGTAACCGTACGGCGGCTTCGAGCCTTGGTAGTTCCCGTCCTTAGCCGACCTGATATTGCCGTTGTGCAAACGCTCTCGGATATGTTCCAGCTCTATATTCGAGAAGAACATCTGCGTTTTGAGCTGTTCCCTGTCATCGGTCATATTCGGGTCATAGTCGCGGTTAGGTGTGACGACCAAGGTGTGCGTGTACTGGAGCGACGAGAGAATCAGCCCGTACTCCATCGGGTCGCCACGGCCTAAGCGGTCAACGGCATGGACAATCACACCGAGGCAGAGCGGGTCTGCGATATGTTCCAGCACCTTCTTGAACTCGGTGCGCTCTTCGATGCTCTCACCGCTGACAAGCTCGCGGTAGATTGCGCCTATCTTCAAATTGCGCCTTACGGCTAACTCTGTGAGGGTCTTTTCATGTGCTGCAAGCGTGTTGAACTCCCCGTACTTTTCCTTTTCGATGTCCGCACGGGAGCGGCGCAGATACATGATGTAGTAGCCCTCGTCGGGGCGTTGCATGATAAAATACTCCTAGAATCGAAAGCGAGAAGCGAAGTCTACGGACGAAGAGCTTCCCTGATATAGCTAAGGCTTCCGTCTAGCTAACGGATATACGGGATAGCTTTCGGTCGTACCCAAAGCCTTGCGCTAGGATGGCCGTCCTGTGATGCGCGAGGCTTTTCTATTTCAATAGGTCGTCGATGGCGTTTCCAAGCTCCACCTCCTCACGGTGCTTCTCATATTCCCCGCCGTCCATCATCTGTTTAGAGAGGATGGCAAGTCCTACGTTTGCAAGCTCTGAGTAGACTTGCTCCAGAGGTGTCTCGTTCGTGATGCCAGTGGCGGGGTCTGTCATCAGCAGCGACTTCACGGTTTCGATGACGTTCACATGATTGTCTGATAGCTCAATCTCGAACCGAAGCGTTTTAGCCAACGAGACCATCCTCCATCCCACGAACTATCTTGCTCACCTTCTGGCAAGCATCGAGCAGGGCGGCGGTTTCCTCGGTCGGCTCTATCTCGTTGCAAACAATTTCGCACCAAGATGCGGCGGTCGTGATTGTTTCCATGTCTCTCTCGTTCATCGTTCCGCCTCCTTAGCGGTACATAACCATCGTGTTGTAGCACACGGCATCTTTGTCTGTCAGGTAGGAATCGAACTTCACGTCCACAAGCTCATATCCGTTTGCGTAGAGGTCATCCAAGATGATGTCGAGCTGTGACGAATACTTGTCATCGAACTGCGTTGCGCTTGCGAGTACCGTCTTGCCGTAGGTACGAAACATAGCGACGTGAACCTTCCCATCCATCGGGTGGTACTTCTTCTGCGCATCCTTTGAAATGCTCTTTGCCTTTGAATCTCCGAACAGGCTCATATTTCCTCCTTAGAAGCTGTAATCGAACGGGGCGAATGTCCAGATAATCTTTCCAAGCACGGAAACGCCACAATCGTCGTACTCGTTGTACATGAACGTCATCGGCTGGATGGTTGGGTCGTAGGAGTTGGGAAGCAATCGAATCCCGTTCTCCAGCTTCTCAATCGCTTTCACGGTGGCAGTGCTGTTGTCGATGCTCACCGCGAAGGGGTCATGTGAGTTGGTTGGCTCTATGTCGTCAAAGTCAACGACAACGTAGAAGTTGTCATAGATGCCTCCAGCGTTAAAGGAGTTGCCTTTTATCTGCATTACTCCCAAACGGTGTCCCTTGTGCTCGTTGATTATCTTGGACGGCACAAGGTACGTGTCCTCGACATCAATCATTTCGATGGGAACCCCTGCGGCGATTGAACCGTAGAACGGAATCTCAACCCATGCGTTGCGGTCGTCGCCTAAAGCGATGATGCTGTAAGTGTACTCAGGCGTTTTGTAATAAAAGTCGGAAATATCAGCACCGAATATGGTGCAAAGCTCTATCAGCGTATCGCCATCAGGCTCTGTCCTTGCGTTCTCCCATGAAAGTATCGTCTTGCCGCTACGAGGCTTTTCAAGCATCGCTCCCAGCTTGTCGGCAGACCACTTCCTGCTCTCGCGAAGCTCACGAATCTTCTTGCCTATGTATTCCTTCTGATTCATTAGCGTTCCCTCGTTCACTACAAACTGTAGTCATAAGTATAGCTATAGTCTCGGCAAAAATCTACAAAATGTAACTTTTTTCCGATTATCTGTTGCAATGGGAACAAAATGTAGCTATAGTATTAGTCGGCTACAAAATGTAGCCATACCGAAGGGAGGTGAAATTACATGAAAGCATACGAGGTCATCGCAGAAAAGGTCAAGGACGTAGGCATTACCAATGCCGAGCTTGGGCGACGCATTGGCATGGATTCCGAGCTGCTTCGTCGCTCTCTCATAGGCGAGCGAAAAATCATTGCAGATGAAATGGTTGCGCTCTGCACGGAACTCGACCTCAACATTGCGGACTTCCACAAGAACTAGCAGAGAAAGGAGGGCGTGTGAAAGCACCGCCAGAACAAGCCGTGTTTGAGCAAGGCAAGCACACAGTTCAGACGAGGCACGGAACGGTCGTATTCGACATACCGAAGCCCATCACCTTGCAGCAGTTCTCTAAAGCGTTCGCCGCGATGATGGAAGGAGCGTGAAATGCAACAGAGACAAAAGAATGCGCCCCGCCAGCGGACAACTGAAAGAGGCGCAAAGCACACAGCCAAAAGGCCGCGTAACAGCTCAAATTATAGCACCGTCAGACCAACCGCTCCAAGGCGTGACTTCGTTATGCCAAACGAGCAAGAGCGCGAGAAGCGCAAGGTTCGAGTGCTGGACGTGATTAACGTCATCGTGATTATCGCGTGCCTGTTCACCTGCCTATGGGGTGGCGCGATGATGTACCAACGCGGGTACGACGCTGGCTACCACTACGCGACGGAGGTGGAGCAGCGATGAAAACTGAAACCAAGTTCGTTGCACTGCTCGACAGGATGACGTGTATCCCATGTCTGGCGATGCGCTATACAGCCGAGAACATTGGTGAGCGCGCAATGTTCAAGCGTCATGGCTTTGGTGGCTCACCTGATGACAGGTACACGTTCTTCTACCTACCGAACTCCAATACTTGCTCATATGACCCCAACAAACTCGGCGATGACTACACCGCTGGCACGTGCTGTTCTTACATGCGCGACCATTGGGATGAAATCGAAAGCGGGTCGGTGCTTGATGCGGAGTTCCTGAGAGGGGAGAGGAACGAGCCTAAATCATGGGGTAACGAGTATGCCCTAGACATGTTAGAGGTGCTGGAATGAGTAAGCCGATTCCCTCACCGCACAAGCGCAGCTTCACCATCACGGGCGAACGTCTGCATAACGGGCGCAAGATTGCCTACCAGACTTGGTGCTGGGTCGAGAAGAACAAGGATGCGTTCTTCGCCATCCATGACTATCTCGAAGAGCTTGCGGCGCAAGGCTGTAAAGGGCGCGTGCGCGACCGCGTTGCCGTTTGGTGCGTTGAGCATGGCATCAAGGTCGGCGACGAGGAGTTCACGTTCAGCAATTCATTCTGGGCTGGAATCTCCCGCTACATGGTTCTCTACGACGATTCGCTGCTCGGGCATCCAATCGAGTTCAGGGACAGCGACATCGACTGCTACGGGCTGCTGCCCGTCTCTTACCTACCTAATCTCAGAAAGGACGATAACTGATGTTTGGAAAGAAATACAACACTGCAACGACCGACGAAATGCCGACCACTCAGCCCCTCACCGCAGGATGCGGACGCGTCGTCACGGTCGAGGAGCTTCTTGCCATCGCCGACCAGTTCAACGAAAAGCGAACCACTCACGAGGAAGATGTGTATATCGCTGGGTTCATATCTGGTCTGCAATTTGGTGGTGTCCCTGCCGATAAGGAAGTTTACGGCATGGATGTGACTTCTTTCGAGGAAAACGCTTATGCGTGGTTCGCCCATGACATGATGAAGGATGAAATGCGCATGGTCATCGACATCCTGCAAGGAATCATTGGTGATGACGATGCCGAGTAAGGATTACGGCTCGCTCAAAGTCACCGACCTCAAAGGTCTGTGCAAGGAGCGCGGCATAAGCGTTCCGAAGGGCGCGAAGAAGGATGACATTGTTCGCTTGCTCGTGGATGACGATTCCACAGGCGAGCCTGTTGTCGTCGAGGCCGAGGTCATCGAAGAGCCAGAGCCGACCGCTGAGAAGGGTCTAGCGGTCACATACAACGCTGGGTCTATTCAGGCGAACTTCGATGCACTCGAAGCGTTCATGGACGACGCTATCGCGCAGTACGACGGCTGGGAGCCATCTGCTGACAACAAGAACGACCTCGAATCAATCAAAGCCGTCAAGAAGGAGTTCAAGGGAATCATCGACGGCATAGAGACGAGGCGCAAGGAAGTCAACAGAGCCTACACGCCGCCGCTCGATGCTTTCAACGCACGATGCAAGGGAGTGGTTGAGAAGGGTAAGGCTTTCTATGAGAAGCTGCGTAACGTCGAGCGCGAAGCCGACGAATACTACAAGGCCGACAAAAAGAACGAGCTGCGCGAGCATTACGAGGGTTTCGCTGGCTTGCTGCTGGAGGTCGTTCCCTACGAGCGGATTCACGATGACAGGTGGCTCCTCAAAGGAACGAACATCCAAGACGCAAAGGCTGAAATCGAGAGCAAGGTAGAGAAGATAGCTGGCGACCGCGAAGCTATCAAGGAAATGCACCTAGAGTTCGAGAACGACGCTCTAACGGTGTTTTATCAGACGCTCGACTTCGGAGAGGCCATCAAGTACGCACGGAAACTCGAAGAGGACAAGCGCAAGGTTCAGGAAATGGAAGCCGAGCTTGCGCGGCAGAACTCTCAGACCATCCCAGAGGATGATGCCTACTCAGGTGGTGCAGACGCTTATGAGGCCGAGTGCGTTGCGGATGGCATGGAGCCAGAGCAACCGCCAGCGGACTACGTTCCCTATGAGCCGCAAGACCCCATGACGATGGAGCAAGAACATCAGGCGTACAACCCGCCCAGCACCTACCAGCCGCCAGCACCAGAGCCGCAGCAATACGACCAAAATGTAACGGTCGATTCGCTTATAAATCAGGCCATCGAGCTTTCAGGCGGCATGGTTAAAGACGTTTTCAAGGCCGTGGTCAATCGAATCCCAACCCAGTTCGGAGCCAATGACGCACCTGCCCCCTGCGTTGCTATCTTCGAGGCCGCTACGCCGCGCCAGATGGACTTGATAGGCAAGTGCGCAGGAGCGGTCGGCACGACCATGCGCTTCTACCACGGGTCTATGCAGGAGGCGTATCAGGCTTGGTATCAGGAGCAAGCAAGCAAGCAAGAGGGAGGTACGTGGTATGTCCGATGAACCTACACCCATCTTGGTCAAACTGCTCGAAATCCAGCGCGACCTGAATGTTCCTAAAGAGCGTTGGAACAAGTTCGGCGGCTTCTACTCTCGTTCCAAAGAGGACATCTTGGAGGCTGCTAAGCCTATGGCTCACGAGCGTGGCTGCGTCATCAAGGTAGACGACGAGCCTATATTCGTCTGCGCTGGAGGCGTTGATGAATCTCCTTGGGTCTACATGAAGTCCACGGCTTGCCTTGTCGATGTTGAGACTGGCGAGGTGGTGCAAGCCACAGGCTATGCGCGAGAGCCTTATGCCAAGACCAAGCAGGACGCAAGCCAGCTCACGGGAGGCGCAAGCTCCTACGCAGGTAAGCGTGCGCTTGGCAACCTGTTTGCAATCGACGACACCGCCGATACGGACAACATAAGCCAAGAGCCTACGCAAGCAGAGCCTCCAGCAAGCGGAAGCTTCAATGTGAAGTGCCAGAACTGTGGCCGTGCCTACTCTATGCCTGACCGTGCGACGTTCGATGCCCTGCAACACGACCCGAACGGCTGCAACTGCGGCATCAATGCCGTATGGAAGGTGGTCGCCTGATGGGGTACGAGGGCTATGACGGGCTGACCGAATACCAGCAGGAGCTTGCCTTGTTCGACGAGGCAGAGGCGCATCTGGAGGCAATGCGCGAGGCAGGTTTTCAGGCATCTGCGAACGAGGCCGAGTACAAGAAAGCCATCGCCCTAGAGACGGTCAACCTTCAAGCGTTAGGCGTTCCAGCAACCCTTATCAGAGACAGGGTTCGCGGCATTCCCTACGTTGCCGAGCTGGAGCAGCAAGCCAAGAACTCGAACACCATCCGAGACGTTGAACACGAGCTAAGCCAACTGAAAAAGAAACGCGCTCACGCCATCCATGAGGAGCGTATGCGTGAGTACGGAAGTCCACAAGGAGGAAGTTACTAATGAGCATCAATTGCGTTGTCATAAGCGGGAATCTGACGAAAGACCCAGAGCTGCGCACTACGGCATCTGGCATGGCGGTTCTCTCGCTTGGAGTTGCGGTGAACGACCGCCAGAAGAACAAACAGACGGGCGAGTGGGAGGACTACGCCAACTTCGTCGATTGCACCATGTTCGGAGAGCGAGGAGCCAAGATTCAGCAATACCTCTCAAAAGGCTCGAAGGTCACGATTGAGGGCAAGCTGCATTACTCGTCATGGGAGAAGGATGGACAGAAGCGGAGCAAGATTGAGGTCTTTGTCGATGACATCGACTTTATGAGCAAGGACAACTCCCAGCAGCAGCAAGGGCAATATCAGCCCCCTCAAACCTACGGAGGAGGTCAGCAGGGCTATCAGCAGCCTCCGCAGCAGTACGGAGGCCAGCAGTATCAGAACGCCCCGCAGCAGGGCTATCAGCCGCCACAGCAGGGTTATGGCGCAACACAGGGCAACCAGTACGGGCAGGGCTATCAGCAGCCACCAGAGCAGCAGCAGATGAACTACAGCGCACCGCCTATGCCCGACCCTACGACGAGTGTCTATGACGAGGACATTCCCTTTTAGGGAAGAGGAAGAAACGGACGAAGCATCAATGAACATTCTCGAATCACATATCGAGGGTGCGCAGGAGTTCGAGCCGCGCGAGCGTGAGCAGATATATCGGGCAATCATCGAGTACCTGTACTACGGCGATGAACCCGATTATCTAAAAGGTGGCGCAAAAGGCTACTTCATAGCCATCAAGCCGACCTTGGACACGCATCACGCTCGCAGGGAAGCTGGCAAGAAAGGCGGGAGGCCGAAAAAGCAAATCGAAAGCAATCCCAACGCTGACGAGGTTTCAAACGAAAACCAAACTGAAAAGCAAACGAAAACCAAACTGGAAAGCAAACGGAAAGCAAAGCGAAAGCAAGCGGCAAAGCAAAGCGAAAGCGATATTGATATTGATATTGATATTGATATTGATGATTCACCTAACGGTGAATCTAATGTCGAGCAAATCCCTTACGAGGAAATCATCGCTTATCTGAACGAGCAAGCCGTCAAGAACTTCAAGGTTTCAAAGAAAGCCAAGGAGCTTATCCGCGCAAGATGGAAAGAGGGTTACAGGCTCGATGACTTCAAGAAGGTCATCGACAACAAGTGCGCTCACTGGTTAGACAAGGTGGATATGCGCCCTTACCTCCAGCCCTCCACGCTTTTCGCCGTCAGCCATTTCGACGAATACCTGAACCACACACCCACTACGAAAACAAAGAAAGGAGGCGGTGACTTTGGAAAATACGCCGATTAAATGCGAATACTGCGGCAAGGAGCTCAAACAGCAGAGCTACGGGAAGATAGGCAATCGTGAGTTCCTGATGCCGTTGCCATGCAAATGCAAAGAAGCCACCACTGCGCGTGAACGCCAAGAGCAGGAATGGAAGGAGCGCGAAGTACAAGAAGCCAAGAAACGGCGCGAGCATCAGTTCGAGAGGGCGGGAATCATGCCCTACTGGAGAGAGCGTTGTCAGCCGAACAGCGATTATCGAGCCGTCCTTGCAACGGGCAAGGGGCTTTACATCGACGGCAAGATAGGCACGGGAAAGACGCATCTGGCTGTCTGCATCGCTATGGATTGCCTAGAAATCGGATGGAGCGTGAAGCTCACGTCCATGCGTGACATCACCCGACAGCTTAGAGCGACATGGGGTGAGAGGGGCATTGACGAGGAAGGTGTGTTTGCAAGGCTCATGCGCCCGCGCGTCCTCATTCTCGACGACCTAGGCAAGGAGAGCATGACGGAGGCGGTTCTGCGTGACCTGTTCGACCTCGTAGACATGCGCAAGGACAGGATGCTTCCAATCATCGTTACCACGAACTACGAGAAGCCTGAGCTTGTCGCTCGGATGTCTCATGGTTTGGATGACACCACGACGGCTGAATCCATCGTCTCTAGGCTGTTCGAGATAACGCAGCGTGTTCCCGTCAACGGCGAGGACAGGAGGCTGCAATGATGGAGGTCAACATCAATCCATTAGCACGGCCTTGCCTCGTTTCCTCTTACCGTGAGCAGAAGCGTAAAGCCTTGTTCCACCGATGGTTTGAACAGCAGTGGACGGTTGGTGCGGAGGTGACTATTGGCGGCAGACCTGCTGGGCAGATGTCGCGGCTGTATGCGATTGTCGAATATGAGGATGGCACCGTTGGTGCGGTTGATTATCCCTGCATCACGTTCGCGCCAGCCGACTTTAACGATTACTCGTGGGGGTGGTGCGAATGAGCTTCCGACCCACGATGACGCAGCTTCAAGGACTGCCCTACGAGATAGCCGAGTGCTACGGCAAGCCTCATATCGGATGCTACTACGCAAGCGATAGCGTCAAGAGCCATAAGCGCAAAGATGGCGTTCACTGCCTCTGTTGTGGGATGCCAGCCACGAACGCGCACCACAACCCGCCGTTGAGCCGAGGCCATTCATTCAGCCTTGTTACGTCGAAGGAAATCTACGTTCTGAAACCTGCCCTGTTCGCGCTCTGTGGAAGTGGCACTACGGGATGCCACAACGGATTTCATGGCGGTGCGAGATACAAGGCGGAGTGGATTTGGCTCTCTGACGAGTACGCCGAAATGTGGTGGAACGGCGAGCTGCTGGATACCTGCGCACCTCACAGCAAGGAGCTTTACTGCTTCGGCTACTGGCGCATCACTGACAAGCTGCGAGGAACGAGTTTCGAGGTGAGCGTGTGATGAATGAAGGAAAGCGTTTCGAGCAGAAGTTCAGGGCATCCCTGAATCAATGCGGGTTCATTCTGCGCATCCCAGACAAGCTGATTATGCGTGGTGGTCATCTGCTATCAGAGCAGACGGAGGCGGATTTTATTGCCGTTGTCGGTGACGAAACCTACCTAATCGAATGCAAGGCCGTAGGAGCGAAATCGCTGCCATACAAGAACGTGAAAGAGCATCAGGAGCAATCGCTTCACGAGTTCGACCACGCTGGCAAGCATTCGCATGGAATCCTTGCTGTCGAGTTCTATGACAGGAAGCGGTACGGCTCTAGGAACGACATGTTCCTCATGCCGATTGAGACATGGCTTGCGTTCAAAGACGAAGAGAACCGTAAGTCTATGCCGATAGCGGTGTTCGAGGAGCGAGGCGTGAAATGCCCTTACGAGAAGGGCAAGTACGTTCTCGACTTTAGGGCGTGGTCTGCATGAGGATGAAGCTCACGAGAGAACAGAAGATTGCTGACCGTTTCCTGCGTTCGTTCGACATGGTAGAAGAACGCCTCGAATCGAGCATAGCGGGTCTGGAGGCTGCTGAATCAGCTCAGAAGTCCATTACCAGCTCGATAGGTGCGATGGGCTTCGGAGGAACCAATCGTGACAAGATGTGCGACAACCTTGCTCGCATAGACAAGGCGATTGACGACATCAGCGAATATGCTGGCAGGTTCTCCGAATCCTTCAAGGAAATCGAGACGTTCGTAAGCGAGGTGCAGCGTATCGACCCTAAAGCAGGGCGCGTTCTGCGTTTGACCTACATCCAAAAGCTCACTGTGAAAGAAATCATGCAGAGGGACGAGACGGCCTACTCGAAGAAGTCGGTCTACGAGCATTTGAAGCGCGGTCTGGATGTCGCGTTTGAGTTGTTGGCGAAGGAGGAATCCTGATGGTATGGACTGACGACCCCGCCCACGACTGGGATGTTTACTGCGATATGCAGGAGAAAGCCTATAAAGCCCTGATTCAGGACAAGACGTGCCGCGATTGCGGCAACTGTGAAGTCAACCCCGATGACGACAGCAGATGGGGTTGGTGCAGGGACATCGGAGAGTACGTGACGCTCGATGACCCTGTGAGCGATATAGATTGCGAGGCGTTCGAGGAATGAAAGTTGAACTGACAAACAAGGTCGAGCCGTGTCCCCAGCCGTGCGATGACTTTGAGTTCATCTTGGATGAACTCAACCAGTACGACAGGCGGCACGGCGGCAATATCCATGTGCTTGTGGACTGCGCTCATTCAGCAGTCTGTAAGTTTAGGGGTAAGGAGGATAACGATGGCGAAATACCGCAAGAAGCCCGTTGAGATTGAAGCGTAGCAGATAGGAAGCGACGAGCCTTGGCCTGACTGGTTAGAGGATGCCATCTATGTGAAACAGACGGTTGAAATCAGAAATAACCGCTGGATATTACACACGCTCGAAGGTGACCATCTAGCCAGAAAGCACGACTACATCATCAGAGGTGTTCAGGGCGAGCTGTATCCCTGCAAGCCTGACATCTTCAAGCAGACGTATGAGGAGGTCTAAGAGTAATGGAAAAGTTCACTAACACCCTGACGAAGGTATGCACGGTCATCTTTGTGGGGATTCTGATTGTCCTGTCCGTCCTGATTGCGGCTGCGCTGGCCTGCGGATGTGTCGGCATCATCAGGTGGGGGCTTGGATTCTAAGGAAAAGAGGCGACGTGATATGCCAATGAAGAATTACAGAACGACAGTTCCAGCGGAAAAGACAATCGGTCAGATTCAGGGCATTCTCGCCAAGCATGGCGTTAGGCGCATGATGCTCGAATATGACGAATCTGGAAACGCAATAGGACTTGCATTTGTGATTGAGGGAGCTGGTAGCTTTCAACTTCCAGCACGGGTTGAAAACGTTCAAGCCATATTGAAGAGGCAGAAGGTCGCTTCCGATATGCAACATGCGTCGAATACGGCTTGGAGGAATATCAAGGACTGGATTGACGCTCAGATTGCGCTTGTTGAGACGGGTCAGATTGAGTTGCAAGAGGCGATGCTTCCGTATTTGACGGTGTCTAACAATCAAACGCTCTACATGAAGATGAAAGACGAGCCAAAGCCAAAGATGATTGCTGGAGGTACGGAATAATGGGCGAGTTCATTTTCCCAAAAAACAAGAAAGCGGCTGAGAGCACGATATTCCAGCAAGCTGAGAAGGTTGTCGAGGAAGCCAACGAGGTAAAGGAAGCTGTCTGTGAAATGGACGACTGGAACATCCTCACGGAAACCTACGACTGCATTAACTCGTGCGAGGGAATCCTGCGAAAGTATCCGAAGGAGCTTCGTCAAAAGGCGCACGATGCCGTCAGGAGCAAGTGCAAGAATCGAGGCGACTATGAGTAAGTTAATCAAGGTGACAATCGAAGCTGAGAACGGCGAAAAGTCGGTCATAGAATGCGATGGTTTTTTCGGTACGTGCATTCAACACGTGGACAAGTCGAAAGAGGGCTACTTAACCGATAGATACTTCCAGTCGGTATGCGGAAATATCGACTATAGCGATGGTTGCCGAGCAATTGTTGCCCTTGCCTCATGGCTTTACGACGATTTTATTAAGGCGCAAATGAGAGGAGGAACTGTAGATGGGAGACAAGATTGTCAAAGCCGATAAATGCAACGCTAATGTGATGCGCGAGCTTCTGCGAATGAAGTTCGACGACCACAGACGCTACGCAGTTGCAGAGGAAGTTGGCAATCAGACGGGCTTCCAGAAACGTCGCCTCGATATGGTTGTGGTCGATGTCTACGAATCTAACGGCTACAGTGTTGAGGGCATAGAAATCAAGGTAAGCAAGGCAGACTTACGGCGTGAGCTTCAGGACAGCTCTAAGCACAACATCTTCTTCGACGACCTAGATTACTACAGCTTGGCTGCGCCCTTAGATGTGATAGACAAAGACCTCATACCGAAGCACTGGGGCATCTACGCGGCGAAGTTGCGCAGCGACGGTGGGTGGTATCTGCAAACAATCAGGAAGCCGTTATCGCTTCACGATAAGCAGGTAGCTACGATAGGCCGTGGCTTCTTTGCTTGCTTGTCACGTGCTATAGCTTGTCAGTCGCCTACAGCATCAAAGCTCAATCAAGCAGAGCGGCGCGGTATTGAGAAGGGAATCGAGCAAGAGAAGCGTAATAGCGGCTATCGCATCAAGAGAGCTGACGAGAATCTGGAGCGGTTGAACGAGCTGGAGCAGTTGTTCGAGAAGTGCCGACTTTGGGGCGACGGTAGCGTAGAGAAGGGCATAGCCAAGTTCGAGGCATTCATGCAGATTGGCGAGATTGATTGGATTACCCGCAAGCTCGAAACTGCCAACGAGGACTTGGCGCGCTCAATCAAGATGCTTAACGTAATCCAAGCGGCTGGTGAGAGCGTTGGATGATGATTACCCGATTATAGAGCGAACGCATGATGCGAATAAGGTTGCTTTAGCTTGCCTATGCTATGGATGCTCCATTGAAAAGGCTGCTACACGTGTTCTGGACAACCCAGAGCGTTTCTTGAAATCATGGAGAGCAAGCCTAAAGCAGATGGAGGTCGAGCGGGATAAGCTGGCGCGGAACTAAGAAATCAGGGGCGCACTATCGCGCCCCTGATGCTTACTCGTCCTCAACCTCGAACACGATGCAGCTCTGGTCAGGCTCGAATACGCCATCGAATCGGATGATTGTCGATGAAATGGAAAGAAGTTCACGGGCGAGCAAGCCGTCAACGACACCGCCCTCTATTCCGTCTGAGTTCTCATAGAGAACACCAGAGCTATCGACGATGCGGACGTAACCCTCGAAAGTCTCGATGTCGTTCCGTGACCCGTCTATGATGTCTTGGATGGTCATAGCGTCAACCTTTCTAACGATGTCCTACATTATAGGGGCTAGTCGAGCCTGAACGTCAGCTTCCCTAATCCTTGGCGGAAATGGTCAATGTGAAGCAATAGAGGGTCGTCCGCGTCGCGGTATGCGCTCAAACAGGGGTGCTTCTCGCCCATGCCTCGCTGCTTCTGCTCCTCTTGGTCTTTGATGCGTTCGGCTTTTGCAGTCGTTTCTGGGTCGAACACGAACTCGTCACCGTAGATATACTTGTCTACGTTGCGCTCTACGCTCTGCCAGTTGGAGGCAAACACCCGATAGCCTGATAGGTCGGGAAGCACCACGACGCGCTCAAAGCTGCAATTCAGATGCTTGTTGATGGCCTCGCAGATACCGTCCAGCGTGTAGGGGAACAGCAGGTTGCGGTCTATGTCGTGGCGGTTCACGTTCGCGTCGTCGTCGGTGCTATTGGTTATCTCGTGGCAGCTATCGAGCCAAGCAATGCGCTCGCCCTTGCAAAGGTCTGGGTATGATTTGCGCCATTCCTGTGAGTAAGGATTGCCGTGAATCTCCATGTAGTAACGTTTTCCATCATCGGCTGTGAAAGCCGAGCGGATGCGCGGGTTCCCTACGTCGTTGCAATCATCGAGCCACATCCCCGCGCCCTCGAAATAGAGGACACGGGCATCTTCTGGGCGGCGTTCCATGCTAAAGCTCCTTCCATTCGGTCAGCCCTGCGGCTGTCATTTCCTCCTGCGTCAACTCGCGTATGCAAGTGACTGTGACATCTTTAGGTGTGTCGTCGCCTATGACGCTGCTGCGCTCAATCATCAGCACTACATTCGACGGCAGGTCGTCTCTTGTGACGGCATCATTTCCCTTGTAGCGATAAAGCATTGCGTACCTCCCTTTCGCATTCCTCCAACTCTTTCTCGATGGCCTTTGCATCATCGAGAAGAACGGCGTATGAATCAGGCACCCCACGCTTGCCCCTGCTTTCAGCCCAGAGTTCTACGTGTTCGTCAACGTCGAAGAACTCGCGTTCTTGCTCGAATATCCGTAACAGGTCGTTGCTTTCAGATTCGATGCAGTAGTCCTCGCCCGCTGGCGAATACCATTCCAAGAACGTGCCGCCGTTCTCGTTGAAGTCAACTCGCCAGTTGCGGGCTTCAAGGGCGGCGACTGCCGCCTCGTTTCCCTTGTCCATGTCCTTACCTCCTATGCAAGCATGAATGCACTGTTACCCGCAGCCACGCGCCCTGCCATGACGGCATCGCGCCCAGCTTGCCTACCAGCCTCGCGGCTCGCGCTATCTCCGTATCGCGTGAACTTCACGGGACGGCCTTTCGTGAAATCTTTAGAAAGCTCTGTGTATGCGTCGTTCACCTTTGGCGGACAAACAATCATCAGAGCTTGCGACTGCTTTTCCAGAACGCTCTCAACACCCTCGATGTAAGCAGTCACAAAGTCGTCGTACAGCCACTTGCGCTGCACGCCCCAGTTTCCTTGGCGCATAAGCTCTTCCTCACGCTTCTTCGCGTGTTTGAGGGCTTGCTTATGCCCCACGGATGCAAGTCGTTCATAGACGATTCTTGCGGCTTCCGCGTCGTGCTTATACCCATAGAAAACACAATGAGCAGTGCGCTTCAATGCGGTTATGCTCGTGTAGTTCATGCGAATGAAAAACTTGCAGCGGAAGTTCTCTGCTACGACCTGAGCGAGTATCGCTTCCCAAGCACGTCCACGCTTCGTCATGGCTTCTTCGATAGGCTCTGAATCGCCGCCCAGCTCAAAGTCGTTCACGTCGTATTCGGCCATGAGCTTCTGCGCCATGAGCGCGGCCTGTATAGCCTCCTGCTCGGTAGCCCCTCGCTGCTCGGTCACAGCCAGCAGTTTCTTGATGCGTTCAATCAGTTTCTCGCGGTCTTGCATTTTGTCCTCTTTCCTAGTCAATGAAGCAGCCCCCATATAGGGGGCTTGCTCCTAAGTCGTCAGGGCTTGCCTTACGTTTTGTGTTCCTGCTATCTGCTGCGAGCCGTACTTGCCCCGAATCCAGCCCATAGACGCTGCCTTGTGGTGGCGTTTCGGCTTGTCCTCGGATGGATGCCAGTACCATTTGTGCTTGCTCTTCGACCAACGACACCCTGCGGCTTTGATGTCATCCTTGGCTTCGTAAGTGTTTCCGCTTATCCAAAGCCAAGAGCCGCAAAGCTCAATCTCGATGCCGTCAATCTTCAAGAGCATTTCGATGACGCGCTTAAACTCCTCTGGCGTTTCGCTTGTGGCCGTAACCGTCGAATCAGGTTCAGCCGCAGCCGCATTCTGATGATGCTTCAAGCGCGCAAACGTCTTGTCATACTCGCAGTTGATAGCTTTCATCACGTCAACGTTGCCGCCCATGTCGGGATGGTTCTCCAAAGCGAGCTTCTTGTAAGCACGCTTCAGCTCTTCAAGGTCTTTACAGGCATCGAAATACATAACGTCCTCCTAAAGTGAAGCGGGGCTGTATCAGCCCCGCTCTTGCATCAATCGGTTGTTCTGAAGAAGTAGCGCGTGTCCTCTTCGTTGAAGTTCCCATCGGTGTATGCGTAATCCATGCACTGATGGTAGAAACCCGCGTAAAGCTCGGATAGCTTCATGTTGCCCTTGCTGTAGAAATGCCAACACAACGTATTAGTCACTAAGCAAAGCTCTGCTAAATATTTGATGTCGTCTTTCCATTCATCAAAAGCCCGTTTGAATGTATCCGCCACCGCTTCAAGTCCGAACCGTTCCGCTATAGCAAAGTCATTCATAAAGGTTGTTTGCTCTGTATAGCCGTCTAGGTTTAGATGTCTGCTTGCATTGATGCCGTAGACCTTTTTAGATGCAGCCGTGTTCATGGTTGCCGCTCCTCTGCTGTAGGCTTGTTATTCCGTGTTTTCAAGGTGCTAAAGTGTTCTTAACTGAACAAGTAAACTATAACATAATGAACAAGCAAACTATAACAGAATGGCAAGGCTTCACAAAATCTGCACAAGTAAACTTGTTCAAACCGTTATGTAAACTTGTTCAATCTGATGAAGTTTGCTATCATGCAAGGCATGAATGCTAAGCAAGCCATAGAACGTATGATGAAGAAGAGCAGGTATAGCGCGTCTGCTCTGTCTTTGGCTATGGGAAAAGCTCGCACGTTCATAGGCTCAACGTTCTACAACAAGTCAACACCACGAGTTGATACCCTTGCGCAAGCCGCCGAGGTGATGGGATACAAGTTGCAGCTCACGAATGGCGACGATGTAATCACTATTGACGCTCCTGAGCCTGAGCAAGAAAAAACCCCGCCGAAGCGGGGTTAATGGTTGCGGGTCTAGTTGGTGCCGTAGATGGCCTCTAGTTGATTGTCGAAACTCTGCGCTCCCTCGAAATGCTCAATGATGATTTGCCGTACGCGCCGCATCTGATTCTGCGCTGCTCCCTTTGATGTTATGACGCTGTTCGATGGGAGACACTGATACAACAGCTCTACGCTTCCATCTGATTCGACGGATATGCAGAGGTTGTAATTACCGAACGCGCTTACATGGAAGCATCCCGATGGGTGATTCCTGCGGATGTCTCTCAGTATCCTAGACACGTAATCAATGGCGGTATCGGTATCGGCTGCCTCAGCGGTTTCGTCTATATGAGCTTTGCTAATCAATCCGCGAACGGTATGAGGGTAGACAATCTGAAGTGCTGTAGCGTTCATGCTGCGTCCTTCCTACATAAGGATGCCCCCGACAAGCGGGGGCGTTTCCTTTAGGCTGCCAAGTCGAGTTGCAGTTTCTTCACGTTCGTGCCATTCACGAACACCTGAATCCTTCCGAAGCAGTTCTTGGTGACGAACTCGCCGCTTTCGACGGCGGATTCGACAATCCTCTGAACAAGCATCTTCACGGTTGCGATAATCGTCAAAAAGTCAAAGTCTGTAGGCTTGCCGTTCTCAACCTGAGCAAGCCAGCAGTTGCAAGCCGCGACGATTTCAGATTGGCTAAAGTTGCGTTTGCAAGACCGCTTCACTCGCTTATGAGCAACCGCCTTGCTGATTCGCTTCTCGCCCTTTGTCTTAGGCTCCACCGTGTTGGTGTCTGCTAGTTGGTATTCATTCACCGTTCGCAGTGCTTCGGCTGCATCCCGTCTATCCTGACCCGTTGGCTCTATGAATCCATGCTCTTGCAATCCTTTGACAATAGCCATGATTGAATAATCGGAAACAATGAAGCCGTTTGCAGTGCTAGACATGATAATCTCCTTTGCCGTTGTCTTAGCTTTCTATTCACTTTTCAAGGTGCTAAAGTGTTCTTAACTGAACAAGTAAACTATAACATAATGAACAAGCAAACTATAACAGAATGGCAAGGCTTCACAAAATCTGCACAAGTAAACTTGTTCAAACCGTTACAGAAAAAGTAACAACAGGTAACAAGTTATCTGCTATCATGTAAGCAGTGAAAAAGTGACCAAAGGGGCAATTCTAGCCCCTTTTTTCATGCCGCTTTCTATTTCTCGATCATTCTACTTGTTCAATATGTTATAGTATGCTTGTTCATAAGTTAGGGGGCAAGATGCCAACAGTCATAAAGGGACAACCCACAAGTAAAGAGGTATTGCAGCTCCTAAAGGACGAAAACCGACCCGTAGCGTTGAGCTTCAGTTGCGGCAAGGATTCTATAGCCGCATGGCTTGCGATGCTCGAATACGGTATAGAGGTCGTGCCGTTCTACTTCTGGCTTGTTCCCAATCTCGCGTTCATCGACGAGGAGCTGGCTTACTTCGAGGAGTTCTTCGACACGCCCATTCACCGCTACCCCAACCCGTCTTTCTACCGCCTCCTCAATGGGGCGGTTTTCCAATCCCCAGAGCATTTGAAGGTGCTTGATGCGGTCGGCGGCATCCCTACGCCAGACTACGCCGAAATGTGGGAGGTAATCCTAGACGAGAACGGGCTGCCGCAGGACACGTGGCGAGCCGATGGCGTTAGGGCGGCTGATTCAATCGTGCGCAGGAGCAGCTTCACGCAGCACGGCGTTATGAAGCAAGCCTCGCGCAAGGTGTCGCCCGTTGCCGACTTCCTCAAAGCGGAGGTCATGGAAATCATCGAGCGGCACGGATGCAAGCTGCCCATCGACTACGAGATATTCGGACGCTCTTTTGACGGCATCGACAAGCGTTTCACCGAGCCTATGAAGGAGCATCTGCCAGAGGACTACGAGCGTCTGAGGCAATGGTTCCCGTTGATAGACGCGGACATCATCAGATGGGGAGCTGAGCCTGATGGCTTCTAGGGTCTACGCAAAGAACCTAGACAAGATAAACCCTATCCAGCGCGATATGGTGAATCGCATCTGCAAGTACCTCGTACTGAGCGAGAGCAAGCATATAGCTCGCAAGGTCGTCGTGTTTGGTTCATCGACCACCAACAAGGCTACGGTAGTTAGCGACGTTGATATTGCGGTCGATTTCGTGAATCCAGAGACATACACCGAAGCAGACGGGACAAAACGCTATGAGCGTCCCGAGAACAACAGCTTTGTGTCATGGGCGAATCTGGTGACGCAGCCAAACGGGATGTCGCTCGTTGACATCGAGGAGCTACGGACATTCCCTAAGCAATTCTGCGATGGCATCCCAGAGGCGGTTGCTTCTGGGGTTGTCGTCTTTGAGAGCGAGGTGACGGAAGATGGCGTATGAGTTCAAAAAGAAGAGCCAGAACAAGGAAGTAGGCTCGTCGTTCGACGATGCTGCTATGGGCAAGCGCGTCAAGCAGGAGCAGGAACGCTACAAGCTGGCGACCGATTCAGAGTTCTGGTCATGTCTGTGCTTCAAGACGGAGAAGGACATGCAGAGCTTCATCGCCAAGACGGGGCTTCCCGATAGACGTTACGTCAAGGGCGAGGAGCTGCGAAAGGCGACCGAGCCATACAAGCCGACGAAGAGGCTTCGGGCGTTCGGGCGCAAGCCCATGTCAACCGCGATGCTGCCCGACCCGCTGGAGAGCGTTGACTACAGCAAGTGCGGCGGGAGGTTCGAGCAGGAGAGCGCAGCCGAGGCAATGGCAATCTTCAATGCGTTCAACAGCTTGGAGAAGCAGGGCGAGTACACTGAGGCCACGGATTCCCATTTCTGGATATGCGTCGTGTTCGACAGCCGAGACGATGCTGAGAAGTATCTGGATGACATGAATCTGCGCAAGCACGGCGACAAGTACATCGACGCGAGCGCATGGTTGAAGGAGCTGTGATGACCGAGACGTGCGGAACATGCAAAAGCTACATCGCGGTATTCTCTGACGTTGGGGTTTGCCCGTGCGCGTACTGGCTTCTTTCCATGTCATTCGATGGCATCAAGGCAAGCACGCCTATCAGCGAAAGTGCTTGCGAAGGTGATAGTTACCAGAAGCGAGAACAGGAGCAGCGATGAATAAGGCACGCAGGAAAGAGATTGATGCGGTCATTCAGGATTTGGAGAGCGCGAAAGAACGCCTCGAATCCATCCGTGACGAGGAGCAGGACTACTTCGATAACATGCCCGAATCATTCCAGTACGCCGAGAAGGGCGAAGCAGCCGAGGAAGCCATCAATAACTTGGACTACGCGATAGACCAGATTGACGAGGTTATCGAGAACGCCGAGCAAGCCAAGGGCTAACAGCGCATCCCTGACATATCTATCTTGGTGAAAGCGACCCTACGGGGTCGTTTTTCATATACGGGCAAATCACTAGGAGGAAGGAGAACGCTATGAATCGCTTTCGTGCAGCAGCCAGCCGCGTGGCTGGCCGTGTCCGTAGTGCCGTGGGCGGCGCAGTAAGCCGTGTCCGTGGCGCATTCAGCCGCTCGAACTCTAGCGGCTCTGCCTAGGAGTGAGACGGATAGCGAAGGGAGGAATCCATGAGCAAACGCGAAAAGCCGAATCTGCCAGAGGAGGGCTTCGAGTTCTGCCCCGCCACGCGGGAATGGTTCGAGGCGTGGCGTTCCTCCCGCGCGACCGACGACTGGGACGACCGCCAATGGCAGTACATGTTCGACACGGCCATCGTTCACTCGCTCGTCTATGGGAGCTACGACTTCCACTGGCTCAGCGAGCTTAGGACGAGGCTCACGCAGATGGGACTGTACTTCGAGCAGGACTAAACACTGCGGGATAGAGCAACGGTAGCTCACGTGGTTCATACCCACGGGCGTGCGGGTTCGATTCCCGCTCCCGCAACCACATCGGGGCGTAGCTCAACAGGTAGAGCGACAGACCGAAAATCTGTGCGTAGCAGGTTCGACCCCTGCCGCCCCGACCAGAAACGACAAGCCGCCATGTGCGGCTTTTCTCATGTGTGAAGGAGGTGCGCTTTGGGCATCACGAGAGAGCTTTGGCTTCAATGCATCGAATCGGCTTACAGGAGCGACAAGTACATAGCGGACGCGATGCTTAGAGCCTGTGGTGTCACCCGCAAACAGGCGCGTGGCATCGTGAAAGCACCGAGAACGGAGTACGACGGCATCTACGAGTGCTTCAAGAACGAACGTTCGCCTATGGATTGGAGGTGAGCGAATGGCTAACGAGAAGAATCTGCGACCTGCGCGAACCAAGAAGGAAGCAAGACAACGCGGAGCCAACGGAGGCAAAGCGTCAGGCAAGGCACGGCGCGAGCGCAAGGCCATGCAGGAGCTGGCGAAAATCATCCTCAACACGCCCGTTGAAGGAAAGCCCGAAGAGCTGGACGACATAGAGGCGATGTGCTTCGAGGACTTCCCAGACAAGCACCTAACCGTAGGCGAGCGTTCCCTTTTCGCTGTTGCGAAGAAAGCCCAGAAGGGCGACATCCAAGCCCTCACGTTCCTGCGAGACACGGCTGGCGAGAAGCCCGTCGAGAAGCTGGAGGTGAGCGGCGACGTTGAGAAAGCAGCAGCGAACATCCAAGCGATGATAGCCGCCGAGAAAGAGAAGGGCTGATGAATGACGAACGCGAAGAACTCGTGTCGTTCCTCTACAGATGCCCTAAAGACATAGCGGTTGCCATCGGCTACGACAAGCTGACCGACCTCCACAACGAGTGGATTAAGGACATGGTGTTCGGCGAGGGCGACAAGACGCTGCAAGCGCACCGTGGCTCATACAAGACCACGTGCATCAGCATCGCTTTCGCGTTCATCTGCGTCCTGTTCCCAGCAGACCGCACGATATTCCTCCGCAAGACCGACGACGACGTTGCTGAGGTCATGCGAGCCACCGCTGCGATTCTGGAAACCGACTACTTCAAGAGCATAGCGATGACGCTTTACGGCGTTGAGCTTGTGGTGCGCAACACCTACGGGTGGGTCACCACGAACTTGAAGCTGGGTGTTTCAGGAGCGGCGCAAATCGTGGGGCTTGGCTGTGGAGGGTCGCTTACGGGCAAGCACGCAGACCGCGTGTTTACTGACGACATCATTAACGTCAAAGACCGCGTGTCCGCTGCGGAGCGCGAGCGCATCAAGCTGATTTATCAGGAGTTGCAGAACATCCGCAACCGAGGCGGCAGGATATTCAACACTGGCACGCCTTGGCACAAGGATGACGCGTTCCAACTGATGCCGAACATCGTGAGCCACGATTGCTACTCCACGGGGCTGATGTCCCGCGAGGAGATTCAGACCGTGCGCAGCTCGATGTCACCTTCGCTGTTCGCAGCGAACTACGAGCTGAAGCACATCGCCGACGAGGAGGCCATGTTCTCCGAGCCTCGCTTCTTCGGCGACCCTGCGAAGCTGCGCGAGGGCATCGGACATATCGACGCTGCCTATGGAGGCGCGGACGGCACGGCGTTCTCCGTGATTCAGATTGTGGACGGCGTTATCTACGCCTACATAAGGCTTTGGCAGGGCAAGCACGTTGACGACTGCCTAGACGAGATTATCGGCATCTGCCGAGCGTTGAGGATAGGCACCATCTACAACGAAAAGAACTCCGATAAGGGCTACCTGAACAAGGCCATACGGCTCAAAGGCCACCCGTCAATCGGCTATGTGGAGGACACGAACAAGTTCATCAAGATTTCGACGCACCTGCGCAGCGTGTGGGAGAGCGTGCAGTTCTTGGACTGCGAAGCCTACCCGCTGGACGCAGATGCGCTCAACCAGATACTCGACTACAACGAGAACGCAGCGCACGACGACATGCCCGATTCCCTCGCGTCGATTATCAGGCAGTTCAAGAAGAAGCCGCAAATCAAGGCGTTCAGAGAGGGGGTTTAAGTGGCTACCCACGAGTTTCACAGCTACTACTATGACGCTACCAAGCGCGAGCCAGTCACGAGCGACTTCACGCTTCCCGCTGGCACTGAAATGACGGCGGAGATTCTAAAGAAGCTCATTGACGAGCATCGGCAGAACCACCTCGAACGCTACGAGTTCCTTAAAGCCGCCTACGACAGCAAGTACGGCATCTACGGGCTTGACCCGAAGCCTGACTACAAGCCAGACAACAGGCTTGCAGCGGATTTCGCCTACGACATCACCGAGACCTTCGAGGGCTACTTCATCGGCGTTCCGCTCGATGTGAAGATTGGCGACGAGGCGAAGCAGAAGTTCCTGAACGAGTACATGGCTCGCAACTTCCAAGAGGACGTTGACGCAGAGCTTTCCAAGATGGCCTCGAAGTTCGGCCACGGCTACGAAATGTTCTATCAGGACGACGAGGGCAACGCACGCAGCGTGGCTATCTCGCCCATGACATCCTTCATGGTCTACGACAACTCGGTGCTGAAGCGACCGATGTTCTTCGTCCGCTACGTCTATGACGAGGAAAGCAAGATGCACGGCAGCTTCTCCGATGCCAACAACGTCTACCACTTCGAGGATGGCGACGTTGGGTTTGTCATCAACGAGCCAGAGGCACACGCTTTCGGCGAGGTGCCAGCCATCGACTTCTTGCAGAACAACGAGAAGCGCGGCCTGTACGAGGGAGTGCTTAACCTGATAGAGGCTTACAACCGCGTCATATCCGAAAAGGCCAACGACGTTGAGTATTTCGCAGATGCCTACATGGTCGTCACAGGCACGGAGCTTGACGACGACTTCAAGGAGGATTTGCGCGAGTACAAGCTGATAAACCTTTTCGGCGACAACGAAAAGCCGATAACGGTTCAGTTCCTAGCGAAGCCGAACGGCGACGCAGAGCAAGAGAACCTGATAAACAGGCTCGAAATGCTCATTTTCAAGATGTGCATGGTGCCAGACATCACGGACGAGACATTCTCGACCGCGAGCGGCACGGCTTTGAAGATGCGCATGATGCCCATGAACAACCTAGCGCGAAACAAGGAGCGCAAGTTCACAAAGGGCGTTAAGCAGCGCATGAAGCTGCTTGCGAACTATCCCGCCGCAACAGAGTTCACTGGTGAGGATTGGCAGAACGTGGAAATCACGATGCACCGCAACATGCCAGAGGACTTGGCGGCAGAGGCGCAAGTGGCGGGTGCGTTGTCTGGCATCGTCTCGGAAGAGACGCAACTTGCTGTGCTTTCTTGTGTGGACGACCCACAGAAGGAGCGCGAGCGCAAGGAAGCCGAGCAGAACGCCAAGGCTTCGGCTCTTACGGACGGAATGCCCACCAACCGCACTTCAAAGCAGACAGGCCGTAAGGCGACGATGTACGAAATCACCTCTGTGCTGAATCAGAGGCGCAGAGGCCAGCTTACGTACAACAACGCTTTGCGGATGCTCACCGACGAACTGGGTTTGGAAGAGGAGCGTGCAAGGACGCTGCTCGATGACAAAGATAGTGAGGAGTAACCATGATTACTGGAAGTTACGAACGACACAAGCAGCTTCGCGTCCGCAAGCAGCCAAGCACCGATGCCGAGATTGTTCGCTACATCGAGCGCGGCGGCACCTTTGAGGTTCTGGAGGTTTCCGACGGCTGGTGCAAGATTTCCGATGGCTACGTCATGGAGGGTCTAGTCGCTCTCACTGATGATGGTGACGAGGCAGCGGAGCAGACCGAGCCGCCCGCAACCGACGAGGGCGAAGCCGACGATGGCGCAACCGATGACGGAGCAGCCGACGACGGTGAGCCTGAAGCCACCACTGATGATGGTGACGAGGCAGCGGAGCTTCGCAAGATGACCAACCCGCAGCTCTACGACCTGTGCGTGAAGAGCGGAATCAAGGTCAAGAAGAACGCCAGCAAGGACACCATGATTGCCGCCCTCACCAACCCCGATGCCTAAGAGCGTCGCGGAGGAGGCGGCTTACTGGGAGAAGCGCAAGGCCGAGCTGCTGGAGCAGATGGCAGACGACGAGCAAACGCTTTTCGCTGAGCTGTCGAAGCTCTACGCGAGCGAGATAGCGAAGCTGGAGAAGGAGATAGCCGCTTACTACCAGAAGTACGGCGAGAAGAACGTAATCGAGTACAGGCGGCTCCTATCCGCGCTTTCCGACGATGACAGGCGGCTCCTGATGGAACGCATGGAAGAGTTCGCCAGAAAGTACCCGCAGTACGCTCACCTTATGCCCGTGCGCGAGAGCATCTACAAGCTCAACGAGCTAGAGGGCATCCAAATGGCAATCAGGCTGCAACAGCTTGAAATCGGAGCAATCGAGCAGGACAAGCTGCGCGAACACTTCGAGCGCATGGCTGCGCGTGCTGCGAATCTAGCGGCTGAGCAGTTGGGGTTCGGCAAGAACTTCTACGGATACGATTCGCCGTTGGTCGCAGAGACGATAGGAGCGGCGTGGGCAATGAGCGAAGCCTACTCGCAGAGGATATGGGACAACCGCGAGAAGCTGGCTGCATACCTCAACGATGACTTCGCCAAGATGATTGCCCGTGGCGTTTCCTACGAAAAATGCGTTGCCGAGCTTTCCAAAAGGTTCGAGAACGTTTCGAGCCGTGACATCATGCGGCTGGTCTACACCGAGGGGACATTCCTGTTCAACGAGGCGCAAGCTCAGGTGCATGAGCAGGACTTCGAGTTCTACAGGCTCTCATGCGTCAACGACGCAAAGGTATGCAAGATATGCCGCGAATTGCAGCGCGAGCAGAAAGACAATCCCGTGAGATTCAGTGAGAGAAGCCCGGGCGTGAACTTCCCGCCACTTCACCCGTGGTGCAGATGCAGCTACACGGTCGAGGTCGAGGATTGGGACGCTTGGATTGATGCCTATGTCGAAGCACGGGGCGGCGACAACGCAAGACCCAGAGAGGAGTAGCTTTGAGAAACATCCTATTTATCGGACGCAAGGGCTGTAACGCTTGCGAGTACCAACGCGAGACGGTCATCGAGCCACTGCGCCAGAAATACCCAGACAACGTTTCGGTTCACTACAACTGGGATGCTGCAATCGCTCGCGTAAACGCAGCGAAAACGATTACCCGCATCCCGCTTACCGTGGTCGAGTGCAACGGCGTTGAGGAGTTCCGCTATGACAGTGCGCTCACGTTCGAGGAGCTGGAGGGAATCGTTAACAGCAATGCTTCTACGCTCACGATAGACGAGGTGATTGGCTGATGCAATTCACTGAGATATACGGACATATGCCGAGCATCGTGATTTGTCTGGTGCATAGCGAGAAAAAGGCACGCAAAGCGTTGCGCTCGCTTGGCATGAATGACGAGCTTATTCCGAACAGCGATGCTTCCACCTTCTACAGGGAGGGCGATAGGCAGTTTGTCGTGTTCGTCAGTAGGGATTCGCTTCATCACGATGCTGCCGAGGATATTGGGCTTCTTGCGCATGAGGCAACGCACGTTGCTCAGGGCTACTTCCGCTCGATTGGAGAGGAGTGTCCGAGCGACGAGTTTGAAGCCTATACGGTGCAAGTTGTGACGCAGGAGCTGTGCAATCAACACTTCAAGTGGAAGAAGAAGCGATTAGCTGACAGCTAAGAAAACGGATGGTTGGCAGAGCGGTTGATTGCGCCTGTTTGCTAAACAGGTAGGCGCGAAAGCGTCTCGGAGGTTCAAATCCTTCACCATCCGCCACATTTGGAATCAAGCCGCCTAGAGCGGCTTTTTTCATGCCCTGAAGCATCAGGGGCGACCGAGCGTTGATGTCGTTAAAAGCCACGGAAGGGCAAGCATTGAACCCTCTAAAAGCTATGGAATGTGCAGGCATGAGACACGTAAAAACTTATGGAAAGGACGGACGAAATGCCTAAAGACCAAACACTGCTTCCTAACGACGCAGACCCCGCAGAGAACGACCCGACCACGCTGACCGACCCCACGCCTCCCGCTGGTGGTGGCGAAGGTGGCGACGGCGGAGAGGCTGGCGGTCAGGCAGACCCGCAGAACGAGAAGAAGTATTCCGATGCGGAGCTGGATGACCTCATTGCCAAGAAGCTCGCGTCGAAGAAAGCGGCATGGGAAAAGGAGTTCCGCGCCAAGCTCGAAAAGGAGCAGAACGAAGGAATCACCGAGGCTGAGAAGCTGAAGAACATGACCGAGCTTCAGCGTGCGCAGTACGAGGCAAAGAAGGTGCAGCGTGAGAAAGAGGAGCTGCAAGAGCGCATCGACTTCGCAGAACAGATGTCGATTGCTCGCAGCGAACTCTCTGGGGCTGGCATCACGTTCAGCGACGAGCTTCTGAGCATGTTCGTCAGTTCAGATGCCGATATGACGATGGGCGCAATCGACAAGCTCAAAGAGCTGTGGCCTAAAGAGCTTGATGCGGCGGTGAAGAACGCATTGAAGCGTACTCCTCCCACAGCCGAGGGCGACCCCACGCAGCCGTCTTTCGGCACGTCCTACGCAGAGCAATACAACCAGAAAATGAATGGAGGCAAGTAATGGCTTACAACAAGGTCACGACCTACGGCGATTCCGAGAACATCGTCGAATCCGAGAAGGGTCTTATCACCAAGACACGTCAGGCGAATGCTTCGATGGCGACTGCCGACGGCGACCGTAAGGTCATCAAGGCTGGAACGCTTTACACCAATCCCGACGATGCAACTGACATCGGCATCTTCTTCGAGGACACCGATATGACCGATTACGCTTCCAAGCCCGTGTCGGTCGTTGTTGCTGGTCGCATCAAGAAGGACAAGGTTGCGGCTGCTGTCACCGCTAAGGCGGATGACTTCAAGACGCAGGGTCTTTATCTCGTGTAGAAACCAAAGGAGGAACGAATTATGCCTACACCGATTTCCGAACTCGTCACCGAGAAGGAGCTGCTTGACTTCTCTCAGCATTTCTCGGTGGTACGTCCTACCGTCGGCTCCCGACTTTTTCCTGACCAGAAAACGCAGTACATCGAGCAGGAGTTCTACCGCATGACGGAGAACGGCAACCTCCCGATGGCTGCTATGGTTCACGCGCTCGATACCGAGGCTCACATTGCAAGCCGCATCCCGATGGAGCGCATTGATGTCGAGGAGCTTCTTATCAAGGAGAAGACTAACCTCACCGAGCGTCTGCGCCGTCTCACCCGTGGCATGAACATGTCGGCAGACCAGATGCGCAGCTACATCTTCGACGACGTTGCTCGCATGGCTGAAACCGTCGTGACCCGCGCGGAAAAGGCGAAGATGGATGCCGTTGCGCTCGGCAAGTTCACCATTTACGAGAACGGGCTGCACTTCGACATCGACTACGGCATCCCTGCCGAGAACTTCGTTACTTCCGACTGGAGCGAGATTGACGCTGACATTCTGGGCGACATCCGCAAGTGGCGACTGCTTGCCGTTGCGAACGGCGTGACCCCGAACGTTGCGATTACCACCGAGGGCGTTGTCACCTACATGATGAACAACACCGCGATTCAGAAAGCCATCTTCGGCGTTTCTGGCACGGGCATCCTCCCGACGATGGAACAGCTCAACGTTCTCATGCGCAGTCAGTTCGGCTTCTCCATCGAGACCAACGAGGCTCGCTACGGCCAGATTGTCACCGAGAAGGGCGAGGCCGTCATCAAGCAGCATCGTTACTTCCCTGAGAACACCTTCGTTCTCGATGCGACCGCTCCTAACGGCTCGCTCGGCATTGGTCTTTGGGGCGTGACCCCCGAAGAGGATGCCCAGAATGGCAGTTGGGATTCCCTGCGTCAGCAGCAGTTCGTCACGGTCGCCCAGTGGAGCGAGAAAGACCCTGTGGCGACGTGGACTAAGGCTTCTGGCCTGTTCGTGCCTGTCATGCCGAACCCCTACGGTCACATCATCGCAAGCGTCGGTGCTTCTGCCGATGCTGCGAGCGACGACGGCGCGGAGGGCTAAGATGGCGGAGAGCAATGACCTTGTGAGCCGCGTCAAAGTGCGCTTCCTCGACGGTGAGGAAGTTCCCAGCGACGAGGTAATCAACGAAATGCTCTCCACTATCAAAGACCGCATCACCATTCGCATGGAAACCACGAAGGAGTTGCCTGAAACGGTCAACTCCATCGTGGTCGATGCGGCTGTAAAGGCTTTGAGGCTGCGCGGCTACGAAGGTAGCTTGTCAGAATCGGCATCAGAGGGCGGTTCTGTATCCAACTCGTTCATCGACAACATCTTGGAAGCCTACGAGGAAGATTTGAAGGCTCTCAAACGGACGATGAACAAAAGCGGCATCAAGTTCTTTAGGTAGGCGGTCTTATGAAGTGGTTCAGAGCAAAAATCTACGAGCGTGTAGAAACTGGCAGGGATGCGACAAACAATCCCGTCTTTGAGTTGCAAGCCACAGACAAGACGATACTCGTCCGAACCGCGCCGCAAGCTCCCAGCAGGGACAACACCGAGGGAAACCGTTTCGACACGGTGAATCGGACGTTTCTCACCAAGGCGCAGATGTCGCTACTTCAAGATGCGGCTGCTGTCGAGGTTGATGGCATCCTCTACTCACTGGAGAGCGTTTCCGCGTGGGATGCTCCCATAGCGTTGAAGGTGAAGCGCACCCTGAAACAGGGTGAGTGACATGGGCTTCATCATCACGGACGTAAACGACCTCGCTGGCGAACTGCAAAGGCTATCGCAACTGCGCTTTGATGCCGTGATTCTGAAAAACATGACGCAAATCTATAACCGAGGCAAGGCCGACGGCGGAACGCCCGTCGATACTGGTCAGCTTCGATTGTCGCTCACGCAGAGCCAAGACGTTGTTGGCTACACCAAGGACTATGCACCCCACGTAGAGTACGGACACCGCACGGTGAACGGAGGCTACGTTCAGGGGCAGCTATTCCTAAAGCACAACGTTGATGCTCAGAAGCCGATTTTCGAGGAGGATTTGCGCAAAGAGCTACGGAGGTTCTAAATGCTTAAACGTTTGAGCATTGCGGAGTTCCTAGGCTGTCTTATCAGGCATATCGAGGAAAAGACGGGGCTACCGTGTTACGACAGTCCTCTCAACAAGCCCTCGCCTCTCTACAGCGTGCAAATCACGAAAACGGAGCCGCAGGACACCAAAACGATGTACGTCGATAGGTACGACGTTTGGATTCACTGCATAAGCGAGCCTACGGAAACGCAATCGACCGCACCCGTGCTGGAGCTTGTACAGAAGCTCGAAGAAGCGATGACGGACGATGTTGCTATTCCGCAGCAATTCCAACTGCTACGGCAGGTCTATGGCGGGTTGCAGACGGTGAAGGTGGACGAATCCAACGAGGGTCATGCAGTCCTCTCGTTCTCTTTCAGCATCTGCTACGGATTCCGCTGCAAATAACGAACAACTAAAGAAGGAGGCCAAGAATGGCTAACGCTAACGATGACGTTACCACGTCTGAAACACCTACGCCTACCACTGGCACCAATCATGTCCTTGTTGGTTGCGACTTTGATGCTGCAACCGCAAAGGCTCTCAACGGCAAGTCCATCATTGCGATGGTCACGAACAAGCTGGGAAATAAGCTGCTCGCCGTTGCTGGTCAGCAGGGGCTTTCCTACAACATGAGCGCAGAGACGACTGAGGCAGCGGCCACCAAGGACGAGGAGGGCGGCGGATGGACGATGGCTTTCCACGGCGGCAAATCTTGGGATGCTTCTATCGACGGTCTCTACAGCCCTGACGACGAGGCAATCAAGCTCGTAGCTAAGGCACTGATGAACGACGAGTACCTGTGCTTGAAGATTTGCGAGCGCATCAAGAACGCCGACAACTCCATCACTTACAAGCCGCTGCGCATGGGTCTTGCAATCGTCACCTCTGACAACTTCGAGGCTCCCAGCGACGACAACACCACCTATTCGATGGAGTTCAAGGGCAGCGGCAAGCCTTGGCTTCGCGAGACGGCTACTGACGAGGAAATCGAGGCCGCAACTTGGACTGTTGCGGCTACTGCTTAATAGGAGGAAAACATGGGTCTGTTCAAGAACGACGAAGATGCCGAAATGTTCGAGGAGGACATTGAGGTTATCGAGGACGCTGAAAACGCTGCTATCGAGGTCGAGGAGTTCGAGGAATCCGACTTCGAGGAGGAGGACAAGCCGCGCACCTTCGAGGTGAACGGGCGCAGCTTCGAGGTCGTGCTGACCAAGGCACGTCTCAACCTCTACGAGCAGCGTCATACGCCAATCATGGCATCCTTCATCCGCAACGACGGCGCACTTTCCAACGCGGAGCTTACCGCTCTGCTCGCCTACGGTTTGAAGCTGGAGGGAGGTGCCTACGTCAATCCCCGCAAGGGTACGGAAATGGCAGAGAAGCTGATTGAGGCCAATGGCTACGGCGCGGTGTTCGAGTGCGTATTCGAGGCACTGCAACGCGACTGCGGTTTTTTATTCCAGTAGGGCAGAAGGGCAAAGCCCTAAAACACCTCACGGAGTACGAGTATTTCAAGACCGTACCTAGAACTGGCGAGGAGCGCATCTTCGCTGATATGTACGGCACGGAACTCGACTACGCCTACTTCGCCGCCAACCTTGGATGGACACCAGAGCAATACGGGAGCTGCACACCTGTGCAGCTCCTTTTCATTCGCAAGGAAATCGAGAAGAAAACCGTGCGCGATTCCGACCTCTTCAAGAGCGCGGTGCAGGTGGCGGTCAACAACTGCCTCAACAAGCGCAAGGCGAAGCTCTGGGAGAAGAAGCAGGGCGAATACGACGAGAGCAAAGCAATCCCGTATTCGGAGATAGCGGCAATCAAGAAGCAAATGGCTACCAACGCCCCGTGGACACCTTGGCAGAAGAAGGGAGGTGGATAGCGTGGCTGATTACGTGTTGAGTGCCAAAGGCACGTATGACGGCAGCGAGTTCGATTCTGGCGTTGAGAAGTCCAAGTCGAAGCTCTCTGGCTTTATGGAGCAAGCGCAAACGGTAGCTTCGAGGGTCAAGAGCGCGATTGGCAACGGTATAGCTAAGACGGCTGAAATCGTCACAGGAACTATCGGAACAATCGGCGCAGGAATCGGCACACTAGCCGCCACAGGCGGCATAACACGCGCCCTGAACATGGAGAAAGCCCAAACCATGTTCAAAGGGCTAAAGCTCGATTGGAACGACTATTACCAGACCATCAACGATGCTGTTGATGGCACGGCGTTCTCTATGGACGCTGCTGCGCTCGTCGCAGCGAATCTTGCCGCATCTGGCGTGGGTGCTGGACGTGACATGGAAAAGGCTCTCAACGGAGCTACAGGCGTAGCCGCCACATTCGGTGCAGATTTGGGCGATATTGGCAGCATCTTCCAGAAGGTCGCAGCGCAGGGCAAGCTCACGGGCGAAACCCTAGCCCAGATGTCCGACCGTGGCATCAACGGCCTTTCTGTTCTGTCTGAATACCTTGGCAAGTCCCAAGCGGATGTCAGGGAAATGGTTACAAACGGGAAAATCGACTTCGAGACGTTCTCTGACGCGATGTACTCAGCTTTCGGGGATTCCGCTAAGGGAGCCAACGACACGTTCGCTGGTGTTACCGCGAACATCAGGTCTAACGTTGCAAAAATCGGCGAGATATTCGCAACCCCTGCGCTCAAAGGTCTACAACAGGTCTTTGCTGCGCTTCTGCCGTGCATCAAATCGGTAAGGGTGGCTCTACAGCCTCTTGCTGATACGTTTGCGGCGTGGGTTGAGGGCGTTGTTCCTAAAGCGGTCGATGTACTCACAAAGCTCAACGACAAAATCAAAGAGCTTGGCGAAGGTGGTCTTGGAAACCTCCCGAAATGGGCTGCACCCGCAGCAGCAGCGATTGGCATTCTGTCGGTCGGTGCAATGGGCGGGTTGATTTCCCAGATTCCCGTTGTCGGTGGACTGCTTGGCGGTCTATGCGGTGTTATAGGCAAGCTGAGCAATCCTGTGGCCTTGGTCAGAGGGGCAATGAGCGGCCTTGCTGGAATCTTCGGAGGAATATCTGCTCCAGTTATAGCCGTGGTCGCTGTAATAACGGCTCTAGTAGCTGCATTTGTTCAGCTCATGGCTACGAATGAGGGCTTCCGCAATTCCATCATGGAAACGGTAGGAAGCATTGTCAGTTCGCTCCAGCCAGCGTTCAACGCTTTGATGGGGCTTCTCCCCTCGTTCCAGATGTTGTGGTGTGAGATACAGAAGGTCGTGGAGGCTCTTGCCCCTGCGCTTCTGAACCTCGTCGCTGCGTTTGCCCCCGTGGTATCGACAATCATTTCCTCGGCGGTTCCCGTTATCCAAACCATCATCGGCGTGTTCATGCAGTTCGTGAACCAGATTACGGGCTTCGTCGTTCCTATAATCGAGCAGCTTACGGCTGTGGTGCAGCAGTACATGCCGCAAATCCAGAGCATCATCGAAAGCGCAATGCAGATGATTCAGGCGATTATCCTTGCCGTCTGGCCTCATATCCAGAACATCATCAGCGCGGCCATGATGGTCATTCAGGGAATCATGGAAACTGTCTGGCCGATAATCCAAGCGATTATCGAAACCGTGATGGGTGTCATACAAGGCATTATCGACACGGTGATGGCCGTCATCGAGGGCAACTGGGAAGGTGTCTGGAACGGCATTCTGAGCATTGTCGAATCGGTGTGGAATGGCATCACGTCCATCATCAGCGCAGTTGTTGGAATCATCGTCGGAATCATAGCGAGCTTCGTCGAATCAGTAGTCAGCTTCTTCGGCAACCTCTGGTCTAACGTGACCTCGACCGTCAGCAACCTCTGGAGCAGCGTGACTTCTGCGTTCTCCAGCGGCGTAAGCAGTGCGGTGAACTTCGTGTCGAACCTGCTCAGTAGGGTTGTGGCGTTCTTCGGGAATCTTTGGAGCAACGTGACATCGACCGTGAGCAACATGTGGAGCAGCGTGACATCGGCGTTCTCTAGCGGTGTCAATAGCGCAATCAGTTTCGTGTCTCAGTTGCCCGGACGAATCATGGGCATCTTCGCGGACGCGGGAAGCTGGCTTATCAACGCTGGCAAGTCGATTATCCAAGGTCTTATCGACGGCATTAGCAGCATGATTCAAGGTGCTGTAGATGCGGTCGGGGGTGTTCTTGGTGCGATTAGCAACCTGCTCCCGCATTCGCCCGCTAAGGAAGGGCCTTTCTCTGGACGAGGCTGGACGCTTTATTCGGGCAGGTCGATTGTCGATGCGCTTGCCACTGGTGCGCAGGAAAAGACAGCCAAAGCGGTAGACGCTTTCAAGAGCGTTGCTAGAAAGCTGCACGATTCCCTAGACATAGGAACCATGGCTTACGACTACGAGGTGAACATGGCTGCGTTCCTCTCGGATTACCCCGACCTGTCCTATGGAATCGACGTTCGCAACTCCGACGATGGTACGGAAATCGAGAGCAGCGTCAACGGCCTACGCAATGAGGTTATCGACCTAAAGAAGTCCCTCGGCAGAATCATTGCCGACAACGCTCCTGTGGTCGTTGAGACGGAACGTCAAGCAGCCAGACGTGTTAGGGGGTACATGAATGCCTAGCATCGGAAGGATTCGCTTTACGAACCATCTTGGCGACAGCATAGAGTTCAGCGACGAAACAGGCGTATTGCTTGGGGATTCGGAGCTTTTCAGCTATGAACGCAAGTATTCATCGACTGAAAATGTCTACGAATCCCTCACGGTCGAGCCGCGTTCGATTCCAGTGAACATCCTCTTTACGGGGGATGTTCCGAACGCGCGAAGCAAGTTCTACGAAGTCGTTGACCTCGACGCTTTGGAAAAGAAACCGGGAACGCTCAAAATCGGCGACTGCTACATGGAGGGCATCTTCATTGATTCGTCCAACCGCAACTTCGAGGCGAAGGGCGAAATGATACGCGAAATGCAATTCCTGTCGCAGAAGCCAGTTTGGCGGCGAGACATGGTAAAGCTGTTTGACGTAAGTGAGACAAAGCCAGCAATCATCAACGAGAGCTACAAGTCGGCACCAGCGACAATCGAGTTGTGGGGTGCTGCCGAGGACGCGACTATCTCAATCGGCGGTTTCACCTATCAGGTCTACCACGAGATACCAGAGGGCGGGAAGCTCGTTATCGACGGCTTCAAAAAGACGGCTAAGGTAATAGATGCCGATGGCAACGAGACGAACGTTCTTGACGACCGACAGGGCTTGCAGGTGAAAGGCTCTGGCTACTATCTGTTCGAGGAAGTGCCGAGAGGTCATAACGAGGTAACGTGGAATCCTCATAACAAGCTCCGCATCACTATCCATGAGACACGCATGGAGGTGAAGCTGAATGAATGATTTGGTCATCACGGATGACAAGTTCCGCGACCGATTGATTCCTGAGTTCAAGAACCTAGACCTAGCGTTCGGCTCTAGTGAGAACAACTTCATGCTCGTAGTCCCAGATTACCAAAGGCTAACCACGGGAGAATACTTCTACTTAGCCGAAAGCGAGTGGGGCGGCATCATCGACAGGATAGAGATTGGCTACTCAACGGGGAAGCCTAAGCTCACCTACTCTGGAAGGTCTTGGCACGGCATCTTATCGCACAAGGTTATCTGTCCCGACGCTGGAAGCGATTACCTGACCTATTCGGGTGACATCAACCGAATCATCGACATGTTGATTCAACGCCAAGCCTTGCAAGAGCGTTTCGTTGCCGAGTTCACAAACTGCGGCTTCGAGGTATCGGGGCGGTTCGACCGCTACACCGACATGTACACAGCCCTGCTGAAGATATGCAAGGCAGCGGGATGCAAGCTGAAAATCAGAACGACCGTCGAGAACAAGGTCGAGCTTTCTGCGGTGGAGGCAAAGCCAATCTATCTCGATTCTGACCAGTACGAGCTGCATCTGGGCAAAGGCGGATACACGAACCATCTTGTGTGCCTTGGAAAAGGTGACCTGAAGGATAGGACGGTCGTTCACCTCTACTCCGACGACAAAGGACGCGTCTCGGAAAAGCAGACGTTCTTCGGGATTGCTGAGATTACCGAGACTTACGACTACAACAACGCTGATAGAGCGGAGCTTATCAGCAAAGGCACCGAGAAGCTACAAGAGGCATTCGGGGACGCTTGCCAGTTGTTCGTTGCGGACAACTTGCAGCTCGATGTTGGCGATTTGGTCAGGTGTGTCGATGTCGAGACGGGCATTAACGTCGAGGCGACCGTCGAGAAGGTCGTCGTGGAAGTATCAAACGATGTCGCAAGCCTCTCATACGAGGTCGGCGGCATCATAGCAAGAAGTTAGGAGGTCTGATGCGAAATTACGAGATAGCCGTAGTTGATAGGACGACGGCATTCCTCGGAGATAACAGAGCTGTCCAGCACTGTGTTCGAGGGGACACCATAACGGTCGAGTTCGACACGGAATGGAACGATGTTGAGCGATGCGTCGCGAACTTTGTCAACCGAGCTGACGGTACGCGCAAGACCATCGAAATGAGAAAGGGCGAACCCCTCCTCATTCCATGGGAGTGCCTGAGAACGCAAGGCGAGCTTTACGTGACCTTCATTGGTTATGTGGGGGACTTCACCGCAAAGGGAATCCGCATCATCACGAAGGACATGGAGTACCCGTTTGTCGTGGAGCATTCGACGGCTCTGGAGCTTGTTGTCCCAGAGGCTACCGAGGACATCCTGTTCACGTTACTCAACGCTTTCGACAACGTTTCGGATGTGATGGACAGGGCGATACTCGCTGCTGCCAAAGCGGAGGAAGCAGCTAAGCAGATAGGCACGTCTACCGTCTCGAAGAGCCAGTACGACAAGGACATCAACACCCTTGCTGGCGTTCTTGCCAACTACATGGGTCGCCTGTGGTACATGAACGGCGTTATCTACTCCCCGCCAGAGTATGCCGTCGTCGAGGGAGACACGCTTTATGTGGTCGGCTACTACGACCCTGACACGAAAACGATTTGGATAGGAGACGTGGATTAACATGCCAAACGACATCAACGAGCCTAGCACTGGCTCAACGTCCTCCAGTGCGTTGCCTGTTTACAAAATCGGCATCCTTGGAGGAGGAGGGTCTTACGAGGCACAAGACCCCGACGCGAGGGCGACAGCGGAAGCTGCCATGCTCGCTGCGCAAGAGGCTAACAACAAGTTCCCTGTAAGCATCACCAACGGCGGCACAGGCGCAACATCTGTCTACCCGACCAAGGATACGGGAGAGGATGGGACGACCATCAAGAAAGGCTCTCGTGACCTTCTGGAAGTCGAGTACGACGCTCAGCTCGTTCTCGGCATCTACGAAGGACGAGACCTCAACGAAGTGTTCGCTGACGAAATCAGCGGATATACGAGCGATGCCGAGTGGTTCAACGCTCGCATCAATGCTGGCGACTTCACGGGAATCCGCATCTTCGACTACTTCGACATCACGCTCACGGACAGCAAGGTATTCCGCTACCGCGTGGCTGCGATTGACCCGTACCTGCATTGCATGGACACGGAAATCACGAAGCATCACATCATCATGGTGCCTGACCAAGTGTGGCCTGATTCGGTTGTTTGGAATACGACCAACACGAACCAAGGTACGGCGAGCGAGAAGCATCCCTATCTTGCGAGTAACCTGCATCGCTGGGAGGTCAACACATTCTATGCCCTCCTGCCTACCAAGTGGAAGAATGTGCTTGCCACGCACCGTATGTTGCTGGAGGAGCGTTACAGCACTGCTGGCGCACAGAGCAACGCTACGAGCTGGTCTTGGACGGATGTTGGCAAGGTTTTCTCGCTGTCTGAGACTGAGGTGTACGGTCAAATTGTTTGGGGTACGAATAATGGCTATTCGGTTGGCACTGATTGTCATTTCGCCACGTTCTTCCAGAACACGAAGCAGCGCATCCGCAGGAATCATGCAGACCAGCGGTACCACTGGTGGTTGCGCTCCGCTGCTGGCTCGTACGCGACGCACGCGTGCTTTGTCTACATTGGGGGCATTGCCGGCTACTATGCCGCGTCGCACGCGGGTGTCCGCGCGTTGCCCTGCTTCCGTGTCGGCGTATAGCCGACACATCAACTACACTGAACACGCCGCCGCGTAATGCGGCGGCATCAGGTAGAGAGAGGTTTTGAGTTGAGTGGAGTTTACGAACGGAACAGAAGCACATCTGCTTTGGAATGGATGACTTGCGCCAGAGAGATTCGCAAGGAAATCAACAGGTTGGTGCGTTCTGAAAAGGTCGTTTTCAAGTCGCAGCGATTCACATTCGGAACGAGCCTGTTTGAGATAGCGCGGGATTTGACGAGGCATACTAGGGCAGCGTATGACCGCTACCCGAACACGCCACGAAGCGTGTTGGAGCGAAAGCACTACTTACAGCTTGCTATTGACGATTGCTACTATCTTGAAGAGGAGCTGCAATTCCTGAAAGAGGATAACGAACAGCTCAACCTCAACAGGTTGGCGGCAATCGCCGATTTGCTGGAAAAGGAAATCGGCGAGCTGAAGAAAGCGAAGAACAACACTCGCTTGACGGGCAAGCAGACCGTTGACGCGAGAATCGAGAAACTTGAAGCAGAGCTTGCCGACTTGAAGGAGTTGACAGGGAGCCACTAGGTTATCATCTGGTCAACGGTTGCAGCTTGCATCTCGGTACAACTGGTGGTTGCGCTCCGCTGCTGGCTCGAACACGACGAACGCGTGCAATGTCAACATTGAGGGCAATGCCAACTACAATACCGCGTCGAACGCGGGTGTCCGCGCGTTGCCCTGATTCCAAGCTAGAACGGCCAGACCTAGTAGCTTCATAGCCAACGCAGAGCCTTTTTTGGAAGGAAGCTGCAACCTTCGGGCGCAGCCCGTGAATCAGCATCCCGCGAGCAAGGGCGAACGCTGCTTGCATGGCATGGTGTTTAGGCGTATCGCCGTGTTTCATGCCCTTTGCTCATTGCGGCTAGTCAAACGCCACTGCGAGCCGTGCGGGATGCCTTACTTCTAAGGAGGTAGGTTTGAACTCCGAGGAGCGCAAGGCCGCGAGGCGCGAGCGCAGAAAGCAGGAGCGCGAACGCAAGAAAGCCAAGCGCAACGAGGGTTGCACCTTGGAGGACATAGCCGACATGAACGCGCTCTACAAAGCGCAACGTGAAGCTGGTCGGGGTGTCACGTGGAAATCAAGCACTCAGCGATACCAGCTTGACTGGCTGCTTAACATCAACAAGGCGAGGCATGACATCTTGGAGGGTAACGAGGTGTGCCGAGGCTTCCATGAGTTCGACCTTTACGAACGAGGGAAGATGCGGCACATATCCTCTGTTCACTTCTCCGAGCGCGTTGTGCAGAAGTCGCTAACGCAGAACGCCTACATCCCGACCATAACGCCCAGCTTCGTTGAGGACAACGCAGCGAACATGAAGGGCAAGGGAACGGCGTATGCTCTGGAGCGAGTGAAACAGGCTCTCGTAAGGCATTACCGAAGAAGCGGCAGCGAGGGCTACGTGCTTCAAATCGACTTTTCCAGCTACTTCGCCAACATCGCCCACGAGCCTGTGAAGCAAATCATTGCAGAGGCCATTACGGACGAGAGGGTTGTAACACTCGGACACCACTTGATTGACGTTCAGGGCGATGTCGGACTTGGCTTAGGTTCAGAGCCTAACCAGATTCTCGCTGTTGGCTTTCCGAACGAGATAGACCATCTTGTGCAGGATATGTGCGGCGTTGAGTATTACGGTCGCTACATGGACGACACCCTGATTATCCACGAGGACAAGGCGACGCTTCGGGTTGTCTTGGCTATCGTGCGCGACAGATGCGCCAAACTGGGCATCGTCGTGAACGAAAAGAAAACGCATATCACGAAGCTCTCGCACGGCTTCACGTTCCTAAAGACAAAGTTCAGCTACTCGGAAACGGGCAAGGTGGTGATGCGCCCATGCAGGGATTCGATAACGCGCGAACGGCGCAAGTTGAAAAAGCAAGCCCATCTTGTCGAGCAAGGGCTGATGACGGTGGAGCAGGTCATTCAGAGCTACCAGTCATGGCGAGGCTCGAAGCTCCGCCTTGATGCTCACGGGGCAATCTTGCGAATGGATGCACTCTTTGCGGATTTGTTCTCGCAGGATATAAGGACAATGAAAGACCCCCCCGCAACCCTGACCCTAAAAACTGTTTTTTACAAACCCGCTTTCGAGCGGGTTTTCTTTTGCCCAAAGGAGGATGCAAATGGACGAGAACAACGGAATCGTGACCCGTATCAACGAGTTCACGAACCTTCTCTCGCAGATGTACGACGCTGACGCTCTCAAAGCCGCTGGCTGTATCAGCGAGGAGGATTACATCGAGCAGAAAGCTCGAAAGATGGCCTATGTCGCCGCGCTCGATTCGCTCGCCGCAGGAAACGAAACCTACGTCGAGCAGAGCGCGTTCGAGGAGCTGCTGGAGCAGATGCGCGAGACGGCATCAGCTCCTACGCAGGAGGAAATCAACACGGCGAACATCGACTACCTGATGATGGTTGGAGGCGAATGGTAATGGCAAGCAAGAAGCATTCAGTGCGGTTCACGACCGTTAAGCACCACTATGACCGCGCCATCTGGTCTAAGGCGATGGTCGCCAAGGCCGTGTCGCTGGGACACATCACCGAAGCGGAGTACGAGGAGATTTGTGGTTCCGCGCTTGAAAAAACGGAGGGGTAAAAAGTGGAGACACTCTTTCATATCCTCACGACGGTTGCTTGCAGCTTGATTGTGGCGTTGGTCACTTGGGCGATAACCAAAGCGACCACGAAAGCGAAGAACTTCACTGACGAGCATCACGAGCTAATCGAAATCAAGGACGAGTTCAAGGAGCTTATGGAGCAGCACGTGATTCTAATGGAATCACAACGTAACCAGCTCAAAGCTCAAATCGTCGAGATATACGAGAGAGCGAAAGCCCGCAAGGATGACCCTAACTGGGGCAAGTCTTGGTGCATATCGTTCATGGAACTAGACACGCTCAACCGTCTTGCTGATAGCTACTTCGCGCTAGAGGGTAATCACTACATCCATTCAATCGTGAAGAAAGCCAACGAAATGGACGTTGGAGGTGAGGAGATACCGATATGAGAGGAAAACACGTTAAGGCTGGCATAAAAGGCAGCACTGTCATCATCGCTGCTATGTACGTCCTTTGGATTTGGTACATAGTGGCGCAGGTGTGGACTTATGCCAACTACGGCTCTTGGATTCCATCCGAAATGACCTACGCGACCGCAGCTTGCTTCATCGTCGAAACGGTTGCGCTCGCTCGCATCAGGATGGCGAAAGAGGGCTACATCGTTCCAAAGAAGAAGCCCAATCAGTTCCTTCAGCGAATCGGCATTGCCGAAGATGACGAGCTGGAGGAAATAGCGCAAGAGATAAGCGAAATGAACAAGGAGGCCAATCATGGCTAGTAAACTGACAAGCCGCAAGTTTTGGGTGGCGGTCGCCGCCGCGCTCGGAAGCATCGGCACGGGCATTGCAGGTATGGTCATCGGCGACATCGACCTGACGAAGCTAGGCGCAATCCTGCTCGTCCTGTCTGGGGGCATCTACGCTTTCTGCGAGGCTTACGTCGATGGCAAGAGCCTGTCTGCTAACACCACGACCACGAGCCTGTCTGCCAACACGACCGACAAGGCTATCGTGGCAAAGGCACTTGGCGGTGAGACGAATGAGCCAAAGGAGTAGGAGCTTTTTCGGGGCTGCCGCAATCCTTCTTATAGTCGCTTTTGTGTTGACCTCCTGCACAGCTCAAACGCAGGGGGTCAACGACTATTCGGGGGATGTTCTCGAAGTATCAGACCATCCCTACAAGTGGCATCTGAACTACGGCGAGGACATGCAGTTGCCAGAGCTACCTACGGGCTGCGAGGCGACTGCTGGAGCAACGATGATGCGCATGAACGGCATCCTCGTAACGAAGGAGGACGTAGCCGACGCAATGCCGAAGTCCGACGAGGATTTCGTCTACAGCTTCATCGGCGACCCTTATTCCTATAGCGGGTGGGCTTGCTCAGCCCCGTGCCTCACGAACACCCTCAACGGGTTTTTGGATGTTGAGGAGCAGTTCGCAGCAGTGGAGCTGACAGGAACGCCTTTGCAAGAGCTTCCAACGCCTTGCTGCGTGTGGGTGACTATCGACATAGAGACACCGCAGCCAGCGGTGCGCGAGCAGGACGGCTACGGTCTGTTCCGTAATTCTCACTGCGTCGTTCTTCGAGGCATTCACGACGACAAGGCTTCAGTCATCGACCCACTGGGCGGCGACCCTGATTACGACCTAGAGCAATTCGAGAGCGTCTACAACGCTATGGGTAGGCAAGCGGTCTACGTGGCCGACATCGACACGGCAGTACGCATCATTTCAGATAGGGGTGTGGGCTAATGGCATACTTCGCACAGGCATCCATTGACGAGAACGGCAAAATTGCTGGCGGAGCGGCTGGAAATCAAAACGGTAAGGAGCTGAACACGTGCAACGCATATTCCAGCTCCAGCAAGCCGTGGTTCTCGATTATCGCGCTGAACCCTGCGGTTCTCGCAGAGATTAACAATCAGCTCAAACGAGCAGTAGCCAATCGCTATATCGGCTATGACCAGAACCAGCGCAACACAATCATCATTCAGGCTAAGAAGGTCGGCTGGGACTTGGGGGCAATCGACATCGCTTGCGAGTGCGACTGTTCATCCCTCTTGGCTGCGGCGATGATTTGTGCTGTCTACAGGGTTATCGGCACTGCTGCTGGCGACGAGGTTTACAACGCCCTCTATGCTGGCGGCAACCTTCCCGCAACGAGCAACTTCAAGAGCAAGCTGTCCTCGCTCGGCAAATACTTCAAGACGGGCAACGCGTCCTACACGGTGGGCTATGGCCTCGTGCGCGATGGTCATGCGGTCGGCGTTGTCGATGCTCTGGTCACGGCTGGCAAGCTGTTGTCTGGAGCAACGTCAACGGCAAGCCTTGCATCTTCCAAGTACCCGTGCAAAGGCTGGACTGGCGCGGAAGTCACGCGTCTGCAACAGGCTCTTATCGCCAAGGGTTACTCTTGCGGCTCCGCTGGCGTTGACGGCTCGTTCGGCAGCGATACCGACGCAGCGGTGCGCAAGTTCCAGACCGACCGAGGGCTGGAGGTTGACGGCATCGTTGGCCCGATGACACAGACGGCTCTCTACAGCAGTTCAACCAACGCCGCAACACCTGCATCGAGCTATCCGACGGGCGAGTACGTCACCTGTGTCAGCAACCTCAACGTGAGGGTGAATGCTGGCACGGGCTATGCGGCCAAGAGCAAGAGCCAACTCACGGCAGACGGCCAGAAGCATTCCAACGCTGCTGGTCAGCTCAACAGCGGCACTGCTGTAACCGTGATGGAGGTCAAGAACGATTCTGGCGGCAATCCTTGGGGAAGGATTCCTAGTGGTTGGATATGCCTCCAATGGAACGGCGAGCCTTACGTCACCAAGCGGTAGCATCATGGGCGCATCTTCGGGTGCGCCCTCTTTTCTTCTGCCCGTTTACGGGTGGGATTCCCAAATAGCTATCATCAACTCACCTGTGTATTAGTGGTGATAGCCATCCTCGCCATAACGGTGTTCCGGCCGAAGCTGGAAGAGCTGTGGGAAGCCATATCGAGCGGTATAAACAGCTTATAGGCAGCGCATGCGGCCAATCGACGGTGGAATACACGGTGGTGCTGGGCGCGCTGCTGTGCGTGGTGGCGGGCTTGGGCGCGCTGGCTTCCGCCGTGGGCGATGGCGTGCTGGTGCAGCATGCCATCGCGGCGGCCTCTCACCATGTGGAAGGCTCGGTGGGAGGTGCCATAGATGCGTTCTGCTACTGAGCGCTGCCGGGGGCAGGCTACGGTGGAAGCTGCGTTCGCCCTGCCCATCTTGATGGTGCTGGCGCTGCTGCTGGTGCAGCCGGGCATCGTGCTGTACGACCGTATCGCCATGCAGAGCGCAGCAGCTGAGGGGTGCCGCTTGCTGGCGACGGCGGGCGGCGACGCGCAGATGTGCGAAGACTTCATCCGCCGGCGGTTATCGGCGGTGCCGCAGGCGGATATCTTCCATGTGCATAGCAGCGGGTGCAGCTGGGATATCGCGCTCGATGGAGACGATGGCTCGGGCACGGCGCGGGTGTCCATAACGAATCAGGTGCAGCCGCTGCCGTTGCTCGGCGCTGGTGCTGGGTTGCTGGGCCTGACGAACGCAGCAGGCAATCTGGAGGTGCGGGTGGAATGCGAGCAGCAGGTGCAGCCCGATTGGGCGGTGGCCTCCGCCGGCGGGCAGCCGATGGGGGACATGGTAGGGGCGTGGGGGAGATGAGCCGAGGCGAGCGCATGCGGTCGCGCTGCGGGCTGCTCCGGGCGCGGGTCGCCTTGCGCGATGAGCATGGGATGACCACGGTCAGCATGGCGGTGTGCATCTTCTTGTCGGTCGCTCTCATCTTCACCGGGGCGCAGCTCTACCGGGTGCAGAGCGCGGGGGCTGGCATACAGGAGGTGGCCGACACGGCGGCGCTGGCGGCCGAGAACGAGGTGGCGGAGTTCATGGTAGCTGCGAACACCTGCGATGCCGTCGTGCTCAGCATGACCCTGCTCGCGGGAGCCATGTACGGGGCTGGCGTGGTGGCGGCTTGCGTGCCTCCCCTAGCGGAGCTGTCGGCGAGCTTGATAGAGACGGGCGCGAAGGTGGCCGAGGCGCGCGACCGCTTCCGTGACACGGCATGCGAGGGGCTCGAGCAGTTGCAGCGGCTGCTGCCGTTCTTGGCGGCGGCGAACGCTGCTGGCGCAGCGCGAGCGAATAGCGGAGCCGCATCGGGTGCTGAGTATGCTGCCATAGCGATGCTCGTCCCCGCGAACGGCGAGCCGCTGGCTCGGCCGAGCGATGATCTGGCCGAGGTGGGCGATGCGGTGGAAGAGGGAGCCCCTGCGATACGCGAGACAGCCGCTGCGGCCGAGCAGGCAGCACGGGAAGCGCAGGAGGCGAAGACGCGCGGCTTCATGGCCGATTGCGGCGCGTATCCGGGCCGCTGCATGTATGAGCGCACGTTGCCGTGGGAAGAGAGGTTCGGCGGGTTCGCCGATGATTCGAATGCCTTGTATGCGAGCGTCGATGCCTGGTCGTTCCAGGCCGCCTATCGACGAGCGCAAGCATACTTCATAGCGCGGGCGGAATGCGATGACCTTGAGGTGACCTCGAACATCGAGCAAAAAGCCGATATGGTGCTGCGAGCTCGCTACTATGTATATGTTACGCGGCTGCTCGAGGATGGCGAGCAGGAGAACCTGGCGGGCGACACGGTACGGTTTCCGGAATTCGTCAACTCGATGGCCGACCTGCGCGCGACATCCCTCTATACCGAGATGCGCTATCCGGTGACCGAGGGCGAGGCGGGCGAGATGATGCATGTTTATGCAGATTGCCCGGGAGCAGGTGGATGGGTGCGCTCAGGTTCGATCGAGGAGCTGGAAACCGGCAGCTTCACCACGTGCCCGTATTGCAAGTTCGTTCCGTCCGACTTGGCGAATGTCGGCTCCATCAATAGCCATGTGGACACCGGCTTCGAATATCACTACGAGATCGTGCGGAAAGCGGCTGACGAGTATAACGAGGCGATGGAGCGCCTCGACCCTTTGAAAGAGCAGGTCGAGGGTGCGGCGGGCGGCCTGTTCGACCAGCTCGGCGCGCTCGTGGCAGATGTCGGGTCGCAGCGCATCCATGCGCAGCCGCCCGGCCGGTCTGGCGCTATCGCCATGACGGTGGATACTGCTCGCGTCGGTGCCGATGCGGGGTTCGAGAGCTCGTTCATCGCCGGCGGTCAGACATTGGGCCTGCGCGCGGCGGTATCGGGCGCCACCTTGGTAGGCGATTCCTCTGATAGCGGCTCGTCGGTGATAACGTCGCTGCTCGATGGGTTCGCGGGCGACGGCGGCGCTGCGGTGGGCGCCGCGCGCGTGGCGCTGGATTGCTGGTCGGGGCTCTTGCGCGCCTATGAGGATGGGCAGCAGGCGCTGAGCGATGGGTTGGAACGGGCGCTCGACGGCATCCCCGTGGCATCAGCGAGCGGGTTGGGCGCTTGGGCGTCGGGCGCTTTGCAAGAGACGATGGGCGCGGCCGGCCTAGAACCGGTGCAGCTCGATGCCTTGAAGCCGGTGACAGTGGGCACTGCCGATGTGGCGCAGGCCGATACCGGCCAGCTCTCAGTGAGGTTCATGCAGGTGAAGCAGGCAGCCCTTGCCGCTTCGAGCTCATCGACCGATCTGTTCTCGGCGTTGGCGGCAGGTGCGCAGGCGCAGATGGAGGCTGCCGGCATCGAGGGCGATGGGGTGGTGGTGGCGCAGGTGGAGTTCCCGATAGGGGATGCCATCATGCCCATCACGATAGCGGTGCCCCCGGCGGCTGAGGGTGGCGACATGAGCGTGGTCGCGCAGTGCATCGACGCCGTCGCGGCAGCGGCAGCATGGGTGAGCGGCGTCAGGTCGTGGCAGTGATGGGCCGCGCGGGCGCTGCGGGGCGGCGCAAGCTCGCGGCCCGGGATGGCCAGATGGCCGTCGAACTCGCTGTGGTGCTGCCGGTGGTCTTGGTGATAGCGGTCATCGCGGTGAATGCGTGCGCATTCTTCAGCGAGTGCGCGCGGTTCGACCGCATCGGCAGGAATGCGGTGCGCGTGGTGGCGGCATCGCCTGCGTATGAGCAGGATGCGGGCGCTTCGGCCGATCAGGTGAGGGCTGCTATCGAAGAGCAGATGGGTGCCGCATGCAGCGACTACCGCGTGACGGCAGAGCAGAGCGATGGCTATCTGCGCTTCACCATGACGATGAGCTATGAGCCCACCTTATTCGGGATGGGTTTGCGCCAGAGCATCTTCGGGGTCGATCTGCCGAAGCTCAGCCATAGCGCTGCGCTCGCGGTGGACCGCTACAAGCCGGGGATGCTGTTCTGAAGGAAGGAGCAGATGGATGGAAGAGGAGTTGGAGGCCCTGTCGGTGCAGCGTCGGCGTGCGGGTAATGCCGCGGTGGTGGTGGCGGTGCTCGCGGCGGCGCTCACAGGCGCGTGCATGGTGGGCAGCGAGGCGGCAGCTGGTGAGCGGCGCGGGGCGCTCGCGGGCACGGTGTGGGAAGCGATGCAGCAGGGCGGCACGGCAGCAGAAGCGCTGGCGAGCGTCGGGCTCGCTGAGGCAGCCCCCGATCAGGTGCCCGATTGGTTCGTGCAGGAAGTGGCAGCTTTGCAGGATGGGTGGGCTGTGCGCGCGACGGAGGCCTGGGATGTCGTTGATATAGCGTGCAGCTCCGGTACCGCGACGCTGCGCGCCGGCATCGAGGAGCAGCTGACGGCGAGGGGCTGGGTGCAGTGCCCCACCGGAGCGGATGGCCAAGATACCTATATGAAGGATGAGGGAGGATGCACATGGATGATGGTGGCATACAGCGAGACGAGCGGCGCAGCGGACGCGGTATTGCGTATCCTTCGCGCTTGATGCGCCGGGGGGAGGCCCGCTGGCTCATGGACGTGAGCGGCAGAGCCGAGCCGGTGGAGCTCGCCACCACCGCCGCGCAGCGCCTGCGCGGGATGCTATTCCGCGACCCGGACGAGGTGACCATGCTGCTCGTCCCGTGCCGCGATATCCATACGTTCGGCATGCAGCATCCGCTCGATGTGGCGTTCGTGGCGAAAGATGGCGGCGTCTTGGAGGTGCATCGGGAGGTCGGGGTGCGCAAGCGCCTGAAGAACCGGCGCGCCTCGATGGTGGTAGAGCGGTTCGCACGCACAGGCGATTGGCTGCGGGTGGGCGATGTCATACGGCTGGGAGCTCCCGGAAAGGACGCTCTTCGAGGGGAAGGAGCGGGCCGATGAGGACCTGCCCGGTATGCAGAACGGCCATCTTCGACGATATGGATACCTGCTATGGCTGCATGTACCGGTTCGAGGCTGAGCCAGCGACGGGAAGCGGCGGCGATGAGCGATCAAGGGCTGATGGCCCGGATAGCGGTGAGGCTGAGACGGGTGGAGCTGTGAGAGGGGTTGCCGGCGGAAGCGGCGACGGGGATGGCTTATCCCACCATTTCCTGATAGAGCTCGAGCGCTTCCTTCGTGGTTTTCTCCTCGATAGCGGTGTAAAGATCGAGTAAGTCGCTGCCGTTCTGCGTGAGCTGACTGCCGTGCGCGCCTTCGCGGATGAGCAGTTGCATGCCCAGGGCCTCTTCGGTGTCCTTGATGATGCGCCATGCTTTGCTGTAGGCCATGCCCATGTCCTTGGCGGCGGCGTTCAGCGACCCCTTCTCGCGCACGCCGCGGCACAGGTTCGCTATGCCGCGGCCGAACACGGAATTGCTCTTCGAATCAGGATTGGTGATAGAGAGGCGGATGCTGGGTTTGAGCTTGGCGAGTTCTGACATTGCGGCCCTTCTTTCCCATTAGCGCCCGAGGAATGCTGTCACGGCCTGCTCGATAGCCTCCTGGTCGCCGTCGATGACGTCGGTGAACCTGATGGGCATGCTGTCGAGGTCGGCCAAGCGCTTGGGGATGCCCCAGGTGCCGGTCTCCTTGGCGATCAGCTCGTTCAGCTGGCAGCCGGTCAGGGCGGCTGCGTCGTCGGGGAGCGGTTGCCCGGGGGCGATGCCATGCAGCGCGCGGTACACATTATCGCCGAATTTGGCCCAATGCGCTGTGCTCGCTATGAGGACCGGGTTGTCGCTGCGCAGGCGCATGGCGGCGAGATAGGAGACGGCGGTGTGCGGGTCCATGAGGTAGCCATGCTCGTCGAACACGTCCTTGATGGCGCCGAGGCAATCGGCATTGCTGACCGATGCGGCCTTGAAGCACGCCTGCATGGCAGCGACGGTCGCCTCGTCGGCTTCGAACCGGCGCTCGGTGTTGAGGTCAGCCATCCACGAGGCGATGGCATCGCCGTTGCGCCCGGAGAGCTCGAACAGCTGGCGTTCCAGGTTCGACGACACCAGGATATCCATCGAGGGCGACGGCGTCAGCACGAAGGCACGGTCGGATATATCGTAGATGCCGGTGTTGATGAAGTCGGTGAGCACGCGGTTGTCGTTGCTGGCGCACAGCAGGTTCTGGATGGGCGCGCCCATCTGCTTGGCGTACCACGCGGCCAGTATGTTGCCGAAGTTACCGGTAGGGACGCAGACGTCGATAGGGTCGCCTGCGCTCACGGCACCTTCGGCTACCAGCTCGGCGTAACCGGACAGGTAGTAGACGATCTGAGGCAGCAGGCGCCCCCAGTTGATGGAGTTCGCGCTTGAGAGCGCGGTGCTGCGCTCGTGCAGCAGCTCGGTGGCGAACGCCTCGTCGCCGAACACGCGCTTCACGCCGGTCTGGCAGTCGTCGAAGTTGCCGCGTACGGCCCAGACGCGCACGTTATCGCCGGTGGTGGTGGCCATCTGCTTGCGCTGGATATCGCTCACGCCGCCGTCGGGGTACAGCACGCCCACGCTCACGCCATCGACGCCCTTGAAGCCCTCGAGCGCCGCTTTCCCCGTGTCACCCGATGTGGCCACCAGGATGCAGAAGCTGTTGTCGAGCTGACCGCGCTCGCGCAGCGCATCGGCGCTGGCGGCGAAGAAGTGCGGCAGGCATTGCAGCGCCATGTCCTTGAAGGCGCTCGTGGGGCCGTGCCAGAGCTCTAGCATATGCATGCCGTCGGCGAGCTCGTGGATGGGGCAGATATCGGCGGTGTTGAAATTCTCGCCGTAGCTTCTGCCCATGAGCTCGTCGATGAGGCTGTCGGGCAGGTCGATGTTGAATGCGCGATAGACGGCGGCGGCGCGTTCGCTGTACGGCAGGTCGGCCAGCTCCAAGATGCGCTCGAGCGGCAGGTGCGGTATGCGCTCGGGCACATACAGGCCCCCGCTCGGGGCCAGGCCGTCGATGACCGCCCGCGTGAAGGGCACCGGCTCCGCGTCGGAGCCGCGGGTGTCTAGGTAGAGGTTCTCCCCGAACGAACCTTCGCGGTCAAGCTTGTCGGCCATAGCGGCTCCCCTCTACGATGCGCCGGAGACGCCGGCAAGGCGTTCCTGCCATATACTTATAGCTCGATAGTAACGGAAGCGCATCTCGGGCCGCTCAGCATTTCCGCCCGGTGCGCAGGATGCTTTGCGAGAGGAGCATCGTGGACGGCAGGATATCGGTATTCGGCGATTCCATATCGACGTTCGCCGGTTTCATCCCGGCGCAGAACAAGGTGTACTACGAAGGTGATGCGTGCGAGAGAAACGAGGTCGAGCGCGTTGAGGATACGTGGTGGATGCAGGTTATAGATGCGTTGGGCGGCCGGTTGCTGGCGAATGCCTCGTTCTCGGGCAGCCTGGTGGCGGGCGAGAGCTTCCCGGCCGGTTGCTCGCAGGAGCGCGCCTGCCAGATATGCGGTGCTGAAGGCGAGCGTCCCGGCTGCGTGCTGGTGTACATGGGCATCAACGACTACGGCGAGGGCACGCCCCTGCCGGTTTTCCAGCAGGCTTATGCCGACATGCTGGCGAACCTGAGCGAGCAAGCGCCCGAGGCCGAGCTGCTCTGCTTGACGCTGCTGCCCGGGCGCACGGCCGAGCGCGATGCCGATTTCTTCCGCGAGAAGTACAAGGGTGCGGACTTGAGCGCTTACAACGATGCCATCCGCTGCATCGTGCGCGAGCATGGCGCTCATCTGGTGGATGTGGCCGCCATAGGGGAGCCCTTCGAGACCCTCGACGGCACCCATCCCACGAAGCGCGGCATGGACCAGCTCGCCGCCACCGTGCTGAAGGCGCTCTAACAGCGATCGGAGGCGACCCGAAGAGCCCAGAGGGACGGAGCAAATGGTATCTTCTTTTGAACGATGCTCCTCAGCGAAGGCGCTCTTAGAAGAAGATGCTATTTGCTCCGTCCCTTTGGGCTACCGCTGTCTTACTGATATGTAACATGCGGGCGTGCGGGCTGCCGAGCGGAGTGCAACGGCTATAATCTGATGCCATGCCATACGAACAGGAACATCACCGAGACGACATCCCCGCGCTCCAGGGCCTGACGCAGGCCGAGGTGGCGCAGCGCGTCGAGGCTGGCAAGGTGAACGTCGATGCCGGCGTGAAGACGCGCTCCATCGGCGATATATTCCGCGATAACATCTGCACGCTATTCAACTTCGTGAACCTGGTGCTGGCGGTGCTGGTATTCTTCACCGGCTCGTACAAGAACATGCTGTTCATGATCATCATCGTGGTGAACGTGGTCATCGGCATCGTGCAGGAGATACGCTCGAAGATGGTCACCGATCGGCTATCCATCGTGGCGGCGTCGTTGGTCGATGTGCTGCGCGACGGCCAGCAGATGCAGCTGCCGGTAGACCAGCTGGTGCTCGACGACGTGGTGCGCCTCGGTCGGGGCGACCAGGTGCCTGCCGATGCGGTGGTGGTGCAGGGCGAGTGCAAGGTGGACGAGAGCCTGCTGACCGGCGAGAGCAAGGCTATGCCGAAGGCCGCCGGCGACGCGCTCATGAGCGGCTCGTTCCTGAATGCGGGCACGGTGTGGGCGCGCGTGGTGCACGTGGGCGCCGACAACTACGCGGCGAAGATAACCGCCGAGGCCAAGCAGCACAAGGCCATCAACTCCGAGATCATGAGCAGCCTGAACAGCATCATCAAGTTCGTCAGCATAGCGATGGTGCCGGTGGGGCTGCTGCTGTTCGCCAGCGCGCACTTCCATCTGCACGTAGCGGCCGATTCAGCCATCCTCACCACGGTGTCGGCGCTGGTGGGCATGATCCCCGAAGGGCTCATCCTGCTGACCTCGACGGTGCTCGCGGTGGCGGTCATCCGCTTGTCGCAGCACAACGTGCTGGTGCAGCAGCTGTATTGCATCGAGACGTTGGCGCGCGTGGACACGCTGTGCCTCGACAAGACGGGCACCATCACCACGGGCGGCATGGAGGTGGCGGGCGTGGCTCCCGCAACGGGTGCGGACGCCTCCGACGCCGAGCTGGTGCGGCTGTTCGGCGGCATCGCGGCTTCTGATGAAGACCCCAACGACACGGCCCAGGCCATCCTCGCGTATGCTTCTGCGCAGGAGCGCGAAGGGGCCTCCCCAGATGGGGCATCGCGGACGGAGCCCCCCGCAGGCGCGAGCGAGGTCGTTCGCGCCATCCCGTTCTCTTCCGATACGAAATGGTCGGGGGCGCAGTTCGCCGATGGCGGGGCATATGTGATGGGCGCGGCGCAGTTCGTGCTGGCATCTGCGCCCGAGGCGTTCGAAGGGATACGCGAACAGCTCGAAGGGTTGTCAGCCGACAACCGCGTGCTGCTGCTGGCGCGCGTGGACGGGTTCACGGAAGCCGGCGGGATAGAGGGCGCCGTGCAGCCCGTCGGGTTCATCATGCTGCGCGACCAGATCCGCTCCACGGCGGCGCAGACCATCCGCTACTTCATGGAGCAGGGCGTGCAGTTGAAGGTCATCAGCGGCGACGACCCGCGCACCGTCTCAGGGATAGCCCAGAAGGTCGGCGTGCCCGATGCGCAGAAGTACATCGACGCCACGACGCTCGCTACCGACGAGCAGATCGTGGCAGCCATCCGCGAATACAGCGTGTTCGGCCGCGTCACCCCCGAGCAGAAGAAGGCGTTCGTGCTGGCCCTGCAAGCCGACGGGCACACCGTGGCCATGACCGGCGACGGCGTCAACGACGTGCTCGCTCTGAAAGCCAGCGATTGCAGCGTGGCTATGGCCAGCGGCAGCGATGCGGCGCGCAACGTGGCGCAGCTGGTGCTGGTCGACAACGATTTCGCCAGCATGCCGAAGGTGGTGGCAGAGGGGCGCCGCTCCATCAACAACCTGCAACGCTCGGCATCGCTGTTCTTAGTGAAGACGCTCTTCTCCATCACCTCGGCGCTGCTGTTCATCTTCTTGCCGTGGCAGTACCCGTTCGTGCCCATCCAGATGACGCTCATCAGCGCATTCACCATCGGCATCCCGTCGTTCGTGCTGGCGCTGGAGCCGAACCATGAGCGCGTGCGCGGCCGCTTCCTCGTGAACTGCGTGGTGCATTCCATCCCGGGCGCCCTATGCGCGGTGGCGACCGTCATCGGCATGTGCATCGCGGGGTACGGCTCAGGCCTCGCCTATGCGCAGGTGTCCACGCTGTGCGTGCTGCTGTTCGCTTTCATCGGCGTCATGCTGGTCATCCGCTTGTCCATGCCGTACAACGCCATCCGCGCAGCGCTGCTCGTGGTGGTGGTGGGCGGCCTCGTCCTGGGTTCCACGGTGCTCGGGCCGCTGTTCAACATAGCGGCGTTCACCCCATCCATGTGGTTGATAGCGAGCATCGCCGCCGCCGCGAACGCGGTGGTGTTCCAGCTGGTCTACAACGCCTTCGACAAGCTCCACGTGAAGAATCTGCGCTGAGCGCGCGGCTGCGTTGCTGAGCCATCCGCTTTCCGCTGCTGGCGGCTACAGGTCGATCAACTCGTAGGTTATGCCGTGCTCTTTCTCAAGACGGTCGAAGAGCGCGGCGGGCGATATCGCGGGGATGCTCGAATCGGCGAAGCCGCTCTTGTTGCGCGTGATGATGAGATCGGCGCGCGCTTTCTCGGCTGCTTCGGCGATCAGGTGGTCTTCGAAGTCGTGCCAATGGTGCTGAGCGACGTGCATGATGTCATCCTGGTCGATTGGGCATATGCGCAGGTAGTCGAGGCTGTTGATGAAAGCGTCTTGGAGCTGGCTCCGGTCGATCCCGCCCCTTGTCAGGATATGGAAGATGTCGGTGAAGGAACCGGCGGACGCCCAGAGCTCGTTATCCCCATGATAGCTGGACATGAGGAGCCGCAGGGCGTCCTCGTAGAAGCCTTCGCGCTCGTTGAAGAAGTCGATGAGGATGTTCGTATCGAGCAGGAGCCTCATGTGCTCACCGCTCGCCTGCGCGAGCGAAGCGCTCGGGGTGCTTCCCGCGCAGAGCTTCCTCTTTGAGGTCGTCGTAGGTCTTGCCTTCCCAGTCGAGGGCACCGACCGTGGTGCGCGCGAGGAGCGCTCTGAATTCCTTCGCTTGCTCGGGAGTGAACCGGCGCACGCCGGGCTTCGGTCGGTCAGAGCTGAGCTGCTCGCCCGGCAAGCGTTTGTGCTGTATGACGTAATCGTAGGCGGCGTTGATGAGCTTCGTGGGCGTCGAGCCCATCTCGCGCAGGATGTCGTCGCCATGCTGCCTCACTGCTCGTGGTACGCGTGCGGTGACCACCGCATCGACAGCGTTCTTCCGCGGCCTTCTCGATACGGGTGCGCTTCCATTGATATCTGCTACCGCGAGCGGTGCCATCGTAGCTCCTCTGCTCTCGTTTCCTTCTGTGATGATACCGTATTACACATGAAGGATCAGGAGCGAGCGGCAGCGGGGAGCTAGCTGATCGCCCTGCCGATGACCCGTCTGTTCGCTGGTTCTGCGTGCCATCTGAAAAAGTTAGATTCGGTTCACATTATCGCTGCGTTTATGATATCCTGCCGATTGTTATCCGTGGTTAACTTCATACGATGGAGATGGAACATGCAGGATGCGATGGTTATCGAAGGCGCGGTCTGCTCCGCAGCTCCGAACATGCACGTGGCGCAGCAGATGCCGCTCACGTTCCTGAGGGCGGGCGAGCGCGCGCAGGTCATCAAGGTGCGCGGCAAAGACGATGTGCGCCACCACCTGGAGAACCTCGGTTTCGTAGCCGGTGCGCCTGTGAGCGTGGTGAGCGAGCATGGCGGCGACCTGATCGTGGAGGTGAAGGGTGCACAAGTGGCGCTCGACCGTTCCGCAGCGCAGAAGATCATCGCGGCATAGCTGCCGAGAGCTGAAGGAGGAACATGGCTGAGCAGGATAAGACGCTGCGCGATGTGGCGGTGGGCGAGAGAGCGGTGGTGCGCAAGCTCACAGGCGACGGCGCAGTGAAGAGGCGCATCATGGATATGGGCCTGACGAAGGGCACCGAGGTGCGGGTGCATAAGGTGGCGCCGCTGGGCGACCCCATTGAGGTGACGGTGCGCGGCTTCGAATTGTCGTTGCGCAAGGATGAAGCCGAGCACGTGCTGGTCGAGTAAAAATTTATCTGCAATAAAGTTAGCCGAGTCTAACTTGGGGATGAAGGAAGAGGAAAAGCAAGATGAGTTTCACGATAGCCCTTGCCGGTAACCCGAACTGCGGCAAGACGACGCTGTTCAACGGGCTTACCGGCGCCAACCAGTACACCGGCAACTGGCCGGGCGTCACGGTTGAGAAGAAGGAAGGCAAGTATAAGCGCGACAAGGAAGCGTCCATCATGGACCTGCCCGGCGTATACTCGCTTTCCCCTTACACGCCCGAGGAGATCGTCACCCGCGACTACCTGATGAGCGGCCAGCCCGACGTGGTGGTCAACATCGTGGACGCGACGAACCTGGAGCGCAACCTGTATCTGACCACGCAGATCCTCGATCTGGGCCTGCCGACGGTCATCGCGCTGAACATGATGGATCTCGTGGAGAAGAACGGCGATGTCATCGATGTGACCGAGCTCTCCGAGAAGCTGGGCTGCCCCATCGTCGAGATATCGGCGTTGCGCGGCCGCGGCACTGAGCAGGTGATCGAGCGCGCCCGCGAGCTGGCGGGTGCCGGCACCGCGCCCGCTCCGAAGCTGCGCTTCACCGACGAGGTGGAGGAGGCGCTGAGCGAGATCATCGACATCCTAGGCAGCACGGTGCCGACGCGCGACGCTCGCTGGTTCGCCATCAAGCTGCTCGAAGGCGAGCTGCTGACCATCGACAAGCTGAACCTGGGCGCCGAGAACCTGGCGCGCATCGCCAGCATCCGCGCGGCTCTGGAGCAGGCTGAGGACGACGACGCCGAGTCGATCATCACGAACGAGCGCTACGATGTCATCGCGAGCGTGTGCGCCGATTCTGTGAAGCGCACGGCGCGCGCCCTGACCACCACGCAGAAGATCGACCGCGTGGTGACGAACCGCATCTTGGGCATCCCCATCTTCATCGTGGTGATGTTCCTCGTGTACTTCATCAGCGTGACCACGGTGGGCACCATCGCCACCGACTGGGCGAACGACGGTTTGTTCGGCGACGGCTGGCTCTACACCGGCACCGAGCAATACGACGAAGCTCTGGGCGAGTGGGAAGATGGCCTGACAGCGCTGGAAGAGGACGGCGCCGACGAGGACGCCATCGCTGCCTACGAAGAGACCGAGCCCGACCCGGCAGGGTTCGGCTTGTGGCATCCGGGCGTGCCCGTGGTCGTGGGGGAATGGCTGAGCGCTGCTGACTGCGCACCATGGCTCCAGAGCCTCATCATCGACGGCATTATCGCCGGTGTGGGTGCGGTCATAGGCTTCATCCCGCAGCTCATCGTGCTATTCCTGCTGCTGGGTATCCTCGAGGGTTGCGGATACATGGCACGCGTGGCGTTCATCATGGACCGCATCTTCCGCCGCTTCGGGCTGTCGGGCAAATCGTTCATCCCCATGCTCATCGCGTCGGGCTGCGGCGTGCCCGCCGTGATGGCAACGAAGACCATCGAGAACGAGAAAGACCGCCGCATGACGGTGATGACCACCACCATGATCCCCTGCGGCGCCAAGCTGCCGATCATCGCGCTCGTGTTCGGCGCGTTAGCTGGCACCTACTTCGAAGGCACCTGGTGGGTGGCCCCGCTGTTCTACTTCCTGGGCCTGGCCGCCATCATCATCAGCTGCATCATGCTGAAGAAGCTGCGCGCCTTCGCCGGCGACGCCGCCCCGTTCATCATGGAGCTGCCGGCGTATCATCTGCCCACGGCGAAGAACGTGCTGCTGTCCATGTGGGAACGCGTGCGAGCCTATATCGTGAAGGCTGGCACGATCATCTTCCTGAGCTCCATCGTCATCTGGTTCTTGCTGAACTTCGGCGTGTACGAGGGCCGATTCGGCCTGCTCGACACTGAGCTTGACGACTACATCCAGTACAGCCTGATGGCTGGCCTGGGCAGCCTGCTGGCGTGGATCTTCGCGCCGTTGGGCTTCGGCAACTGGGAGGGCGCCGTCACCACCATCACTGGCCTGGTGGCCAAGGAGAACGTGGTCGCCACCGTGGGCATCCTCACCAGCTTGGGCGAAGTGGGTGAGGACGACCCGAGCATCTGGATCGCATTCAGCCTGTTCATGGGCGGTTCGGGCGTTGCCATCATGGCGTTCTGCGCTTTCAACCTGCTGTGTGCGCCATGCTTCGCGGCTATGGGCGCCATCCGCAATCAGATGCGCTCGGCTAAGTGGACATGGGCGGCCATCGGCTACATGACCGTGTTCGCCTGGGTGGTGGCGCTCATCATCTACCAGCTGGGCGGCTTAGCGGTAGGCGAGGTTGCGCTCAACTTCTGGACCGTTGTCGCAGTGCTGCTGCTGGTGGCCATCTTGTTCCAGCTGTTCCGCCCCATGCCGAAGCACAACAAGGACGAGAACGCCAAGGAGCAGCGCAAGCTGAACGCAAACGAGGGTGCGGTATAGGCACCTCGCGCTTGAAATGAGGGGAAATCGGGCATCTGTGGCAGAAAAAACCGGGTAGTAGACGAGTTGGACGGCAAGCAGTCCTTTCTGTGGATCTCCCATACAGGGGGAACCGCTCAAAAAAGCTTGGATTTGCAAGGTATTTGCGTGCAAGTCGTCTACTAGACCCCTTTTTCTGCCACGAGGTCCCAGAAATACGCAAAGTGGGGTGAAAGATGCAGGAAATAGTCCTGACGCCATCGACGGTTGCGCTCCTTCTGCTTATCGGGTTGCTCGTGGCGCTCGCCATATGGCGCTTGGTGCGCCGCGGCATGTGCGACTGCGGCGATCAGTGCGACAGCGGCGCCTGCCAGCATTGCGCGCAGGCGCGGCAGTGCGATCCGGCGAAGGGCTGCTCGGCGGCCGCTGATGCCGTGTCGAAGATGCGTTCGCGCCTGTGATACCATGACAAGGCGCCCCGCACGGGCGTTCATCTGCAGGCGTCAGCGGAAGAAGCGCATGGAGAAGATCTCTAAATCGCACGAAGACTACCTGGAAGCCATCGTGATGCTCGGCGGCGCTTCCAGCCCGGTGCGCGCGGTAGACGTAGCCGCCAAGCTCGGCGTGTCGAAGGCGTCGGTGAGCAAGGCCATCTCGGCGCTGAAGGAGAAGGGCCTGGCCGACCAGCCGCACTACGGCGACATAACGCTGACGGCGGAGGGCCGCGCATACGGCACGAAGGTGTTCGACCGGCACCGGGCGCTCACGCTGTTCCTGCACAAAGCGGTGGGCATAGATGCCGCCGTCGCCGAGGAAGAGGCGTGCATCATGGAGCACGCCATCAGCGACGAATCGTTCGAGAAATGGCTCGTCTTCATAGATGGGCTCGATATCCGGTAATTCGCGTTTCCGGGTTCACGCGAAGCGGTGCGCGTGGTACCCTGATAGATGCTCTTGCAGCTGAAACCAGACCCGAACGCACCACGCCTGAGGAGCATATTGCCGAAGCAGTCGAACATCGTCTCTTTCGAGGACGCCCGCCGTTCAGCCAGAAGGCGGAATGGCGCCAGTTCAGCTGCTGTTCCAGGCACATCCCGCCTTACCAGCGCCATCGAGGACGCCCCGCCCGAGCCCCAGCCGAGCCAACAGCTGACGACGAGCTTGGGGTCGCGCCACGAGCAGGCGAAGCGCCGCCGCAACAAGGCGCGCGCGTCACGCAAGTTCGACGCCGCGTATGGCAGCTCGACGCCGAGCGCGCCGGTAGAGGGCGCTCCCCGCGCCGCCGTCTACGAGGGTAAGATGGGCGCGCGCCATCGCAAGGCGGCAGCGGCGCTCCAGAGCGGGGCGGCCAGCGTGCAGTCGTTCGCCACGGGCGTGATGGGCTCCATCCATCTGCCCGACTTCAAGCGTATGCCGCGCAAGACGATACGCACGCTGCTCACCATCGGGTGCGTGTTCATGTTGTGCTTCATGATGTACACCCCGGCCCAGCAGTATTACAAGCAGATGCGCGAACGCGACCGCCTGGCCGCGGAATACGAGGCGGTGCTCGATCGCAACGACGCGCTGGCCGCCTCGGTCGATAGCCTCCAGAGCCATTCCGGCATCGAGGACAAGGCCCACAGCGAATACGGCATGGTGAAGGAAGGCGAGCAGGCCGGCAGCGTGTCGGGCATCGACGTGGTGGGCGATTCCGACTTCACCGCGAACGTGGTGCCCGGCGGCGTGCCCGCGCCCGACACCTGGTATTCGGGCTTCCTCGACGTGTTCTTCCTGTACGCGCGATGATGGACGGGCGCTACGCAGCTATAGATATCGGCACGGTCACCTGCCGCATGATGGTGGCTGATGTGCGCGCAGGCGAGCTGCATATCCTGGCGAAGGAATACCGCATAACGAACCTGGGCGAAGGGGTGGATGCCTCGCGCGAGCTATCGGCGGCGGCTATGGCGCGCGTGGAAGAGGCGCTGCGCGGCTTCCTCGCGGTGCGCGATGCGCTGGATACCGCTGAGCACCCGTTGCTGCGCACGATGGTGGTGGCCACCTCGGCCGCCCGCGACGCCCGTAATGCCGGCGCGTTCGAGGAGATGCTGCGCGGGCTCGGCTTGCAGCTCCAGGTGATAAGCGGCGACGAGGAGGCGGCCCTGACGTTCGCGGGCGCCACCGCGCGCTTCGCTGGCGAGCGCGTGATGGTGGTGGATGTGGGCGGCGGCTCCACCGAGCTGTCCATCGGGCAAGCGGGCGGCGCGCCCGAGGCGGCGCACTCCTTCGACATCGGCTGCCGTCGCGCCACCGAGCGCTTCCTCATCTCCGACTCGCCGGCGCCTGAGGAGGTGGCGCAGGCGCGTGCGTGGATGGGTGCGCAGTTCTGCGCGTGGCTCGCCGAGGCGCGGGAGGCGGGCTGCGCGCCTGCCGAGCGCATGATAGCCGTTGCGGGCACGGCCACCACCGCCGTGAGCATCCGCGAGCGCATGAGCGTCTACGACGCGGAGCGCGTCGACCTGGCGCAGGTGCAGCTCGCCGAGCTGCGCCAGATAGGCGACCAGCTACTGGCGCTGCCCCTTGCCGAGCGCCGCCAGGTGCCCGGGCTCGACCCCGGCCGAGCGCCGGTCATAGCGGCGGGCATGCTGATACTGGAAGAAGCCATGCGCGCGGCCGGTCAGACGGCGTTCACCGTGAGCGAATCGGATATACTGAACGGGATGATAATCCGCTGCGCCAGTGCCGGATGAACCGCAGGGCGCACGCCGCGTGAGTTGGGGAATATGGAGACGATCAGCGAGATACTGAGGTCGGCGGACGCGCCGCCCGCATCGTTCGAGGAATACCTGGACCGCTACGCCGACAAGGTGGGCGACCTGGTGAACGAATACATACCGCGGGGGACCCATCCCGACATGGACCGCTACCTGTACGACCCGCTGCTGAGCTACAGCCGCAATGGCGGCAAGCGCCACCGGCCGTTGATCTGCTTCGCTGCATGCATGGCGGTGGGTGGCAATGCCGACCTCGCCACGTCAGCAGCGGCGGCCATCGAGCATTTCCACACCGCAGCGCTCATCCACGACGACATAGCCGACGAGGCCGAAGTGCGCCGCGGCGAGCCGTGCCTGCACCTGACCGAGGGCATGGGGCTCGCCATCAACATGGGCGACCTCGCTCTGACGCTGGCTTGCGGCACGGTGATGCAAGACCCCATCTTGGACGACGCCACGAAGATACGCGTGGTGAGCGAGCTGATAACCATGACCTGCCGCACCGTCGAGGGCCAGGCGCTCGACATCGGCTGGGCGCGCGACGAGCGCTACGACATAACACCCGAAGACTATCTGGTGATGGCCACGCACAAGACCGCGCACTACTCCGGTGCGGTGCCGCTGGCATGCGGCGCCATCATCGGCGGCGGCACCGAGCCCGAGGTGGAAGCGCTGCGCAGCTACGGGCTCGATACGGGACTCGCCTTCCAGATACAAGACGACCTGCTGAACCTGATCGGTGCGGAGGAATCCACGAAGAAGGACTTCCGCAGCGACATAACCGAGGGGAAGCGCACGTTGGTGGTGGTGCATGCGCTCCAGAACCTGGGCAGCGCCGACCGCGAGCGCCTGATAGGCATCCTCTCGTCGAAGGAGCGCGATCCCGAGGTGCTGGCCGAAGCCGTGGCCCTCATGGAGGGCGCTGGCTCCATCGAGTACGCGCGCAGCTACGCCGAGCGTCTGACGAGCGCCGCGAAGGAGCGCCTGCGCGAGACGGTGGCGCCCAGCCAGCCGCGCGATATGCTCGAGTCGATGGCCGACTGGTTCGTGGGAAGGCTGAAGTAGCGCATGAACTCCATCAGGAAAGGCGATAGCGGCGCCGCGGTCGAGGACGTGCAGGAGCGCTTGGCGAAGCTGGGGCTCCTGGCTGAGGCTGGCGTATCGGGCACGTTCGACGACGCCACGCTGGCAGCGGTGCAGAAGCTCTGCGAGCAGACCGGCCTGCCCGTGAGCGACGAGGTGGACTCGAAGGTGTGGGCGCGCTTGGTGGACGCCACCTATCACATGGGCGACCGCACGCTGTACCTGCGCATGCCGTACTTGCATGGCAACGACGTGCTCGAGCTGCAACAGGCGCTCGGCGCGCTCGGCTTCGCCAGCGGCGACGAGGACGCTATCTTCGGCGCGCTGACCGAGAACGCGCTGCGCAAGTTCCAGGTGAACCTGGGCCTGCCCTCCGACGGCATCGCGGGCGCATTCACGTTCAAGGCGCTGTACAACCTGGAGCATTCGTGGGCTGGCAAGGAATCGCTGCACGAGCAGCTGAACCTGGGCTTCGCGCGGGCGGCCGACGTGCTGGAGGCGAACGCGCTGTGCCTCTACGGCACCGACGATTTCACGCGCTCGGTGGCGCATCGCATGTCGAATCTGGCGCTCGCCACGAATCCGGCTTCGCGCATCGTGAGCGCTGACGCGCTGTCGGTGGCGCCGGGCGAGGATATGCTCCTCGTGGAGATAGCCCTGGCCTCGCAAGACGACGCGGTACCCGTGGTGGAATACGCGGAAGAGGACATGCTGGCTCGCCGTCTGTCGGGCGCCATCCAAGCGGCGCGCGCGGCGAAGCCGTTGCGCATCAAGGTGGTGCTGCCGGGCAAGACCTGGATGGATGCGGGCGAGGACCGCACCGCTCAGCACTTCGCCATAACGCTGCTCGACGCTCTGTGCAGCGCGCTGTAGCCGCGTGCTCCCTTGCGCCCTGCGACCGCCGCTGCGCCTCGCGGCGCACCGGTCGCCCTCCGTGCCGATGGCGGGCGCGTTCTGCGCGCTCGTTCAGATAGAATGTGCTCTGCGCAGCATTCCCGACAAAAGAAGGCGAAGAGATGCAAGATCACTATTTGGGCATAGATATCGGGTCCATCTCCACGAAGGGCGTCGTGGTGAACGGCGACCGGGAGATCGTGGCGCGCTCGTACCTGTGGACCGAGGGTAATCCGGCGCAGGCCGCGAAGCGGGTGCTGGCCGAGTTGGCTGAGCAGCTGCCCGACAGCACGCGCGTGGTGGGCGCTGGCACCACGGGCAGCGCGCGGCGCCTGGTGGGCGCCATGATCGGCGCCAGCGTGGTGAAGAACGAGATAACGGCGCACGCGGTGGGCACCACCTGCCTGCATCCCGATGTGCGCACCATCTTGGAGATAGGCGGCCAAGACAGCAAGATCATCTGCGTGGACGGCGGCATCGCGGTCGATTACGCCATGAACACGCTGTGCGCGGCCGGTACGGGTTCGTTCCTGTCGAGCCAGGCGCACCGGCTGGGCGTGGAAGTGGAGGATTTCGGCCCCATCGCGCTGACGAGCGAGAAGCCGGCCAACATAGCCGCGCGCTGCACCGTGTTCGCCGAGAGCGATCTGGTGCATAAGATACAGGTGGGCTATGCGCGCGAGGATATCATCGCCGGGCTCTGCAATGCGGTGGCGAGCAACTACCTGAACAACGTGGGCAAGGGCAAGAAGATAGCCGCGCCCGTGGTGTTCCAGGGCGGCGTATCGAAGAACGTGGGCGTGGTGCATGCCTTCGAGGAGCAGCTGGGCATGCCGGTGGCGGTCGATCCCGACGGGCACCTGATGGGCGCGTTCGGCGCGGCGCTGCTCGCGGCCGATGCCGGGCCGGTCAGCGCCGAGGGGGCAGCGGGCGTGCCTGCGGCCACGGGCCCGTTCGCTGGCGGCAGCTTCGATTTCGACGCGGTGGAAGATTTCGCTTTCACAACACGTGAGGTGGAGTGCCAGAAATGCGCCAACCATTGCGAGATAATCTGCGTGTACCGTGATCGCGACTTGATCGACGCGTGGGGCAATCGCTGCGAGCGTGGCGAGGTGCGCACAGCCCGCTAGGCTCTGCGGTGGCGGCTCTCCGGCCGCCGGGCCGAGCCGTTCTCGGAGGTCACGAGAGGCGCGCCGGAGCATCGGGCCATCTGCGGGCGGCAGCCCTGATGGCGCACGGTCCTCCGATGGTCGCCGCTTCGCTGCGAGGCCTGCTCGGTGTGCTCCCTCGGGTTCGCGCGGTCGCGGTCGGCGGTTCGGCTCGCTGGCTGGAAGGCGTGGCTCATGGAGCGGTTCGATGGGAAGCAGATCGCGCGGCATTGGCTGTTCGCGCTGGTGGTGGGCGTTGTCAGCGCGTTCGCCAGCATCGTGCTGTGCCTGATGGTGGGCTGGTCGTATGAGGCGTTCACGGCGCTCCCGTGGCTCGTGTGGCTGCTGCCGGTGTTCGGCATCGCGTCCCTTCTCCTGTACCGATGGTGGAAGCTGCGGCTCGACCTGACCACGCATCGCGTCGTCCAGAGCATGCGCGATAACCGTCCCATAAGCCCTCTGCTGGCGCCGGGCATCCTGTTGGGCACGTGCTTGAGCATCTTAGGCGGCGGCTCGGTGGGTAAAGAGGCGGGCGCGCTGCAGATAGGCGCCTCGCTCGGCACGTTGGTATCGCGCCCGCTGAAGCTGCAGTCGGTCTACCGCAAGAACGCCGATGAATCCATGACCGGCTTCGTGGCGGCCACGGGCATGGCGGCCACGTTCAGCGCGCTGTTCTTCGCACCGCTGGGCTCGTGCATGTTCGTGCTGGAGCTGACGCGGTTCCATAAGACCATCAGCAAGCATGTGGCCACCATCGTGGTGGCGTGCTTCGTCGCGTGGGGCATCGCCAGCATCTTCGGCATCGGCGATGTCATCGACAAGGTAGCGGTGCCCGAGCTCGCATGGCCCATCATCGGGAAGTGCGTGGTCATCGGCGTTGCGGTGGCCATCATGGGCACGGTGTTCGACAGCTCCATCCACTGGCTGCACGATCTGACATGGCGCATCTCGAAGAACTACTTCGTATGGGTGGTCGTCGGTGGGCTGCTGTTCGCTGCGCTGGTCACGTTCTGCGGGTGGGGGCACCTCACCGGCAGCGGTGGGGATACCCTGATGGATGCGCTGCACGGCCGCTTCGGCGCGTGGGATTTCGCCATCAAGGCGCTGCTGACGCTCATCTGCCTGGGCTTCTGGTTCAAGGGCGGCGAGATCATGCCGTCGTTCTGCATCGGCGGCCTTCTGGGCGCGTCGTGCACTTACCTCACCGGCGGCGACCCGGCATTCGGCGCAGCGGTGGGCGTCATGGGATTCTTCGCCGCGTTCAGCCGGTGCCCCTTGGCGGCGTTCTTGATGGGCTGCGAGATATTCGGCTGGGCGATGGCGCCGTACTTCGCCGTGGCCGTGGGCGTGTCGTACATGTTCGGCAGCCCGGTGGGCATGTACGGCGACGGCGTGGACCGCCTGATACGCACTCGTTGGGGCGACAACCTATGGAAGACGATGCGCGAGCGCATGGAAGACGAGAAGGCTGCCGACGCTCCCGACCCCGGCGTCGTAGAGCTCGCCGAGAACGCCGTCCAAGCCGCCAGGATGACCCTCACCTCCCCCGGAGCAGCCGTCCCCCCAGAAGGAACCGAAGCCACGACCCCACCAGAGCAACCCCCACGATAGGCTGCTCCCGATCAACAATGGCGTACGTGCATCACCGGGCGTTGAAAACGTCCCAATCGGCAAAAATGTTTCACGTGAAACAATTCCGGAAGCACAGCACGGTTGAGCCCCAACCAACTCTGAATCGTTTCACGTGAAACATTTTTGGCACCCACGAGCCGCAGAACTAAGTTGCTAGAACCCCACAGGTCGAACCACCCAAAACCGCTCCAACCCGCAACAGCCGTTTCACGCGGAGCGTCCGGCACCAAAGAGCCGCAGCGCTGCCAGTGCTCACCCTGCTTGGTAGTTCGCTAGGAAGAGGCGGGTGCGCTCGTGCTGGGGGTCGTTGATGACGTCGACGGCGCGGCCGCGCTCTACTACAGTGCCGCCGTCCATGAAGATCAGCTTGTCGGCGACATCGCGCGCGAACGACATCTCGTGCGTCACGATCACCATCGTGGTGTGCTCGAGCGCCAGCTCGCGTATCACGCGCAGCACCTCGCGGGTGAGCTCCGGGTCGAGGGCGCTCGTCGGCTCGTCGAAGTACAGCACATCGGGGTTCATGGCGAGCGCCCGCGCTATGGCCACGCGCTGCTGCTGGCCGCCGGAGAGCTCGCAGGGGACCATGTCCTCCTTGCCGGCGAGCCCCATCTTCTCAAGCAGTCCGCGCCCGCGCGTCTCGGCGGCTTCGCGCGGCATCTTCCGCACGCTGATGAGCGGGTCTATCACGTTCTTCAACACGGTGAAGTGGGGGAACAGGTTGAAGTTCTGGAACACCAGCCCGTAACGGGTCTTCGCTTCGGCCAGCACCTTCTTCGGCGCATAGACAGCATGCCCGTCGGCGTTGCTGTCGGCAACCACCAGGTCGCCGTAGGCCAACCGCCCGGAATCGAGCGTCTCCAGCATGGTCAGGCAGCGCAGCAGCGTCGATTTGCCGCCACCGCTCGGCCCGATGATAGCCAGCACATCACCTGCCTCGACCTCGAGCGAGATGCCCTTCAGCACCTCAGTGCTCCCAAAGCTCTTATGCGCATCAACCAAAGAAACGACGCTCACACCCACCCCTCTCTTCCTGAGCTAGTACCGAACCGGCAGGTCGAAGGGGAGCCGAGGGAAGGCTGAG
>CAJTXX010000006.1 GCA_910584145.1 uncultured Eggerthellaceae bacterium
ATCGCGGGAGACGGCTCGCTCGTGCTCAGCTTTTACTACGATCGCATGACATACACGGTCAGCTTCGTCACTAATGGCGGCTCGAACGTGGATGCGCAGACCATCCGCTATGGCGGCACGGTCGACAGCAGCAAGGCCACTACGTCGCGCGCAGGCTATACGTTCGGCGGTTGGTTCAAAGATGCCGACCTGACCCAGGCCTATAACCTCGGCACTGCTGTGACGGCGAACCTGACGCTGTATGCAAAGCTAACAGCCAATACCGATACGCCTTACAAGGTTGAACACTACAAGCAGAAAGTCGACGGAACCTATGCGCTCTACACCACTACCGCGCATCAGGGTACGACCGACACCCAGGCAACGGCGGCGGACAAGCATCAGGACTTCATCGGATTCCATCATGTGATCACAGGCAGCTCTGTAGAGAGCGGCACCGTTGCTGGTGAGGGAACGCTCGTTTTAAAGGTCTATTATGATCAGAATACGTACACCATCCGCTTCGACGACAACGGTGCTGATGGTGGTAGCGTGCCGGATGGGCTTACTGGTGTGATGTATGAGCAGTCGTGGACTATCGACAGCGCGAAGGTGCCGAGCCGCACGGGTTACACCTATCGTGGGTGGCAGAAAGACGGCACAGGCGACGTGTACGTGGCTGGTATGCCTTACACCGTGCCGCTGACCGCGGAGGACGGCGGTACGGTGATCTTGAAGGCTAAGTGGGATAACAACCCGTATCGCATCCTGCTGGACGCGAACGGTGGCAGCCCCTCTGATGTGATCGATGCGCACTACGATCAAGATTGGACCATTCGAGCCGATCAGGTGCCGCACCGTCGCGGTTACTTTTTCGTGGGATGGAGCCGGACTGGCGCAGATGCGACCACCGCTGACTACCTGATGCCGCAGAGCGGCGATCTAGTGTGCTCGGACAATCTGAGTACCGGCGACCCCGCCACCGTAACGCTGTTCGCCGTGTGGCAGGCGCAGGTCTACTACATCGAATTCGACGCGAATGGCGCTGAATCAGGTAGCGTGCCCGACCGCATTGCGACGTTCTATACCGATCAGGATCCCAATGTGGAGATACCGGTATACGGGCATGCGTCCGACAATGATCTGCTGATGCGCAAGGGCGCGCATGTGATCGGGTGGAGCACTGATCCTGCCGACACAGATAAGGCCTCGGCGCGGGGCGACTGGTATGAGCATGGTGAGTTGGTCAAAAACGTCGGGCTCGATAGCAACAACCGCGTACCTGATGGTGATATTAACCAACACACCGTGACGCTCTATGCCATCTGGCAGGTGAACACCTACACCATCATCTTCCAGAAGAATCAGGGCGATTACGTCACCGATGATGGCGGCATTACTCAGAGCGCACGCATCATGCGTGACGTGGCGTGGGGTGAGCGCTATGTGATTCGCGAGACGGCTGTACGCGGTGGTTTCGAGTTCGCCGGCTGGGAGGATGAGAACGGCGAGCAGGTGTATGACGTGGGCGACGTCTTGGAGAACCTGACCGACGAGGATGGTGGCATCGTGCTGCTGTTCGCTCGCTGGCAGGGCGCACCGTACCGCGTGTACTTCGATGCGAATGGCGGCACCGGCCAGATGTGGACCTCATCCGAGGAAGGCCGCTACACCAATGCCGATGGTGTGGAATTCTTCTATGACAGCAGTCGCAAGCTCTACTACACGCAAATGTATTTCAATGTGAGCACGCGATTGCCGCTGTGCGGCTTCTGGCGCGATGGGTATGGATTCGCCGGATGGACGACCGAGCGTGACGACCCGGCTAGCTTGAGCTATCGCAATGGGCAGTTGGTGGTGGACCTGCCGACCGCAACGGGCGGCGGAAACGAGGTGACGCTGTACGCGTTCTGGGAGGCGCAGCTGAACGTATCGGTTCCTTGTATCGCGGTGTTGCAGGTTGATATGGATGGCATGACCGGTTACAGCGACGGCTTGCCTATCGTGGATGTGACCGACCAGTTCGACACCGATGGCTGTGCCAGCTCGTTCGTTTCGCGCACGCCTGAGGACACCTACCTCTCATGGGTGAGCTGCATCCCGGTAGAAGAGGGGTTGCGCACGGTATTCCCTGGCGCGGAGTACAACCGTCGCGAGGATGGCACGCTGATCGGCACGAACGATGTGAGCATCGTCATCGCCGACAAGAACAATCCGGAGGTGCGAGGCGCTTACAACATCGGTTCGGATGCCGGCTATAAGCCTACGAGCAACCCGTTCTTCAAGATTCCTGCGAACGGTACGTTGCCGCTGGGGTATCAGCTTATGGTGAATCGACCCGGAGTCGAGATGGGCTTCCGAGAACGACCAGTACAGGTGGCATGGCTGCGATATGACATCAGCTTGGTGAACAAGTTCACTTTGAACACCGAATAAGACAGAGCGGCGGGTGCTTGGGGCACCCTGCTGCTGCGAACGATTGGCTGGCATGCGCGCAGTCTTGGGCCCGTGCATTCAGAAGCGCCCAAAGGGGACGCGATAGCAAGATCACGACGACCGAAAGCAAGGATATGGACAACAAGAACGACAACCACAGGTATACGAACGCGGCGGATGAGCGAGGTGCCATGCCTGAGCGGTCGGCCGGCCCGATCGGGCGCAGGCCGCAAGCACAGGTTGGTGCAGCAGCGGAAACGCCCCGACACACGCGGCGCAACGTTCTCATCGTGCTCGGCATCGTGGTGGCGGCTGTGGCCATCTGGCTGCTCGTGTGGCTGTTCGCCTGCAACGGGTCGAGCTTCTTCGACCCCAGCGCGCGCACCGGGCAAGCCCCCTACAAGACCGAAGAGGAGATGCAAGCCGAGCTCGACCGCGTGATCGAGGAGGGCATGTTCAACATCTCCATCGCCAGCGTCATCGAGTTCGAGGACGCGCAGGCAGAGGGCACCGCCTACATAGAGAACGTGCCGAACAACCGCTACAACATGAAGGTCGCCATAACCGATGATGCGACAGGGGATGTGCTCTACGAGAGCGGCGTGCTCGCTCCCAACCAATACATCGAGAAGATAGCGCTCGCCAAAGAGGTGGAGCCGGGGATGTACAGCTGCACGGCGCTGTTCACCGCGCTCGACCCGGTGACGACCGAGCAGACCGGGCAGGCTGCAGCCAAGATAACGCTCAACGTGCTCGGATGATCGATATCGGAGGGCGCGTAGCCGCCCTTGGGTATAAGCAGGGACAGTGGCTTTAAGGACAAAAGGAGGAAAGCCATGAAGAAGAAGATGTTCGGGGCTGTGGCGGTGAGCGCCGCGCTCGCGCTCGGATGCGCCGCACCGGCGTTCGCTGAGCCCACCAGCTACGACCAGGCCTACACAGACGGTGCTCTGAAATACGGCGTGGACGACAAGTACCAGCAGATCGACAAGGCCGATGTGGCCAAGGATGCCGATGGGGATGGCCAGCGCGATGGTGTTGCCATCATCGACGACCAGCAAGACGGCAACTCGCAGACCCCGGTCTACATCCAGACCAACATCGCGCAGATCAACGTGGCCGTGCCCACCAAGCTCGTGTTCGTGGCCGAGTCGGTCGGCGGGGATATGATGGTGCCCTCTGCTGGCGTCTACTCCATCCAGAACTACACCACCAAAGCCGCCATCTACATCACCGACATCGAGGCGGAATACGCCGATGAAGAGGAGAACTGGGTGCTCGTGGATGATGCGGCCTTGGTGGGCGAGGGTGTGGAGGCCGCCGCGGCCAAGCGCGCGAACCTGATGGTGGGCATGGCATCTGACCAAGACCTCAACGGCAAGAGCGTCGACTTCACCATCATGCCCGATGCGGGCAACCTCATCGAGGCATCCACGACAGACACTGACCCGCTCAAGATCGACAAGTCGATCGAGAACGGCGGCAACGTGCTGCCCGGGAAGCTCGACTTCACCTTCGATGCGCGCAGCTCGGTGGTGAAAGACGCCCAGAGCGCCAACGGCCAGGAGATACAGGCGTTCAACATCCTGTTCACCATCGGCACCTCGTCGGGCAGATAGGCTGAGGCGAGCTGGGGACGATGGGCATGCCGGTGCCGGGAACAGGCGCACAGCAGCAGCCGGGGCGCGCCTATGGCATGCGCGCCCACGCGCCCGCGGGCACCCCTGGCGCCTGCGCTCCTGCTGCGCATGCAGGAGGCAGCGCGCATGCAGGGGCTGCTGGCGGCGTGGCAGGTGCGCCGCCGGCAGCCCAGCGCTTCATCGGGCCTGACGGGCTCACCTACGTCATCGGGCCCGACGGGGCGCTCTATCGCGCAGCGCAGGCGCCGAGCCCTGAGCGCAAGCGGCGAGGCGCGCTGTTCTGGCTGGGCATCATCGCTGCGCTCGCGTGCCTTGCAGGGGCGGCTTGGCTCCTCTGGGGCATGGTGGATGCGCCGGCAGAGCGCCAGGGGGACCTCGGAGATATATCGTCTCTGAGCGATGCTGAGATACAGCAGCAGATAGACGACCTGATCCGCGACAGCATGTTCAACATCTCCATAGCCAGCCAGGTCGATCTGGAGGATGGCAGCAGCGAAGGCGAGCTGAAGATAGAGAACCCCGCATCGAACGCCTACCTGATGCGGGTGGCTATCGTGGTGGAGCAGACAGGGCAGACCATCTATGAGACGGGCATCATCGAGCCGAACCATCATATCCGCTCGGACAAGCTGAGCGTGGAGCTGCCCGCAGGCTCATACGACTGCATCGCGCGCTTCTCGGCGCTCGACCCGCGAAGCGAGGCTGTGGTGGGCCAGGCATCGGCGAAGCTGAAAGTGAACGTGAAGAGCTGAGCGGGCGCTGCGCGCTCAGTTGACGCATAAAGGGACTGGGGACTATGAAGAGCATCATGAACAAGGTTTTGGCGGTGTTGGTCAGCTTCTGCATGGCCGCAGCTCTGGTGCCTGCGGCATGGGCTGATGCAGGCGCGCCCGAGGTGGCGCCGGCAGACCCTGTGGCCATAGGGGAGGGCGAGCAGGTCTCTACCGAGGTGTGGGTGAAGACCAAAGTCTCGTTCATGTTGCAAGCCATCGACTACTCCATGTTCCAAGACGGCTATGCGCGCGGCGATGAGATGTTCTGCATGGCGGTGGGCGGCAAGGCGCCCTATGCCGATGTGGTGTGGGAATACGCCAAGGCGAGCGAGGGCGGCATCGCCATCGAGCCGGATGCGGATGATTGGGCCGTGGCGAGCACGGCGAGCGGCCCGAGCGGCACCTACACCGACTCGACCGGTACGGCCTACCCTAAGTTCGCCATCGTGCCGAGAGACCTCGGTATCGCCTTCGAGGATGGGCAGACCTACCTGTTCCGCTGCTCGGTGCGCGATGGCGCAGGCAAGCTCGCCGAGCTCGATGAGCCCATACAGCTCGTGATGGATGACGAATACCGCCCAGGCCCTCTGACCACGCCTGATGGCATCTTCACCGTCTGCGGCAAGAAGCCCGAGGCGGGAGGCGCAGAAGGGATGTTCCACCGGTTCACCATCTTGGCTGACAGCGCGATCGGGCAGGGAGCGGACGCCTATGACGCCATAAGCCAGGCTGCTGCCGGCCAGATGCCGCCCCAGAAGATAGACGGCATCTGGCACCTAGCGCTCACGAACACCCCCGATGACAAGCTCGCCTACACCGGCGGACCGATAACCGTGACCATCAACGCCGATGCGCTCGCAGCGAACGGCATCGCTCCTGGCGAGGACGTGACGGTGTGGTGGCTCGATCCTGCGACGGGTGAATGGAAGCCCCAGAAGCTCGCCGGCACGGTGGATGGTGAGGGCAACGTGACCTTCCTGTTCGATGGGTGCCCGGAAGGCGACCTCGGCATCTTCGCCATAACATCGCGCGACCCTGATGTGGCGCCGGGGGTGCCGCTCTCCTATGCGATCGTCTCGGAGGTGGCAGCGCTTCCCAGCGGTGCGCTCGGCGGGCAGGTATCCCCTGCTGGCGAGCGCATCTATGCGACGAGCGATGAGGTGCGCCCGTCCTACGCGTTCTTCCCCGACCCGGGATACCGCTTGAAGAGCGTCGTGGTGGTAGCCGAAGGTGAGGGCGGGGATGTGGTGAGCGATGTGACCGAGCGCATCGTGGGCAATACGTTCACGTTCCCGGCCGGCTGGTTCGCAGGAGACATGGTAGGCAGCGACTGGACGGGACGGGCGCACCTGCGCGCAGAGTTCGAGGGGGTGGTGGTAGAGCCTGGGGCCGACCGCAGCCTCACGGTGGTGATAAGCGATGCGGCGGGGCGGCCCGGCAACACCGTCACCGTGCTCTCGGGCGGCAAGGCGAACGTGGTGCGCGAGGGCAAGCCGGGCGTGTTCACCTACGACAGCGCTCGCTGCATCGACCTGCTGTTCAGCGCTGAGGCGGGTTATGGGCTCGCGTCGGTGGTGCGCGGGCCGGAAGGGTCGCCTGAGAGCGCATGCGAGCCGGTGGAGGTCAAGGGCTCGAGCTTCCGGATAGCGGCGCTCGAGGAGCCAGCTGTCTATTACGTGCGCTTCTCAGAGCAGCTGCCCGATGTGGCGCGGATGCATACCGTGAGCGCACAGGTGCGCGGCGAGGGCGGCAGCGTGTCGCCTGAGAGCCGCGAGGTGCCGACAGGCGGGGCCGCCTCGTTCGAGATCAGGGCTGATGAGGGATACCGGCTCGCTGCGGTATGGGTGCGCGGGCAGGACTTCTCAAGCCTCGTCACCGGCAACGTGTTCACGCTGCGCGATGTGCTCGCCGATACCGTGGTGGAGTTCGAGTTCGCGGAAGGGGAAGAGCCCGGGCCCGGGCCTGATGACCCCGACAGCTCGAGTTCGAGCTCCGGGTCGAGCTCCGGCAGCAGTTCCGGTGATAGCTCCAGCGGTTCCAGTTCGGGCAGCTCAGGTGGCAGCTCATCAGGCTCGAGCAGCGGTTCGAGCTCTGGCGGCACGGATGGTGATGGCAGCGGGCCGGGCAGCTCGGATGGCGACGGCAACGGCGCAGGCGATGGTGAGCAGGGGACCTACTTCACCCTGACCGCCACCGTCGCCGGGCATGGCACGGTCGATGGAGCCGAGACGCGCGTGGTGCGCGTGCGCGAGAGCTCGAGCTACACGTTCACCCTCGCGCCGAAGCGCGGCTATCAGCTGCTGCGCATCAGGGACAACGGGGCCTACCCCGACAGCGGCTACACGCAGAGCTCGTATACCGTGAGCAACGTGAGGGGCGACCACGACCTGCTGTTCAGCTTCGGGTCGGTGGCCACCCCTGGCCCCAACGACGATGCCGCGAAGACCCTGCGGCGCCTGCAAGCGCTCGCCCAGACCGGGGACCTCGCCGCCCCCGGCGCGCTTGCGCTCGTATCGCTCGGCTGCACAGGGGCAGCCATCGCTTTGTTCGCGAGCAACCGCCGCCGCGAGGAAGAGGAGCTCTAGGGAGCCGCGCGCAGCTGAGAGCTTCGAGCGGAGATGAGGGAGCAGCCTTGCGGGCTGCTCCTTTTGCTGTCGGGTGCTGCTAGGGGGTTTCGGATGCGTCGCCGAGGTCGATGATACGGTCGAAGGCGGCTGTGCTCTCGGGGTTGTGGGTGATGGCTATGACGGTGCGGCCGGCGAGCGCGTGCAGGGTGGTGGCGAGGGCCTCGCGCTCGGTGCGCGGATCGAGCGCGGCGAAGGGCTCGTCGAGGATGACGATCGGCTGATCGGCTAGCAGGATGCGCGCGAGCGCTATGCGGTGGGCCTCGCCGCCCGAGAGGTTGAAGGCACCTTCCTGCACGAGGGAGCTGAGCCCTTGCGGCAGCCGGTCGAAGCGCTTGCGCAGGCCGACGGCGTCGAGCACGCGCAGCATCTCCTCGTCGGCGGCGCGCTCGTTGCCGATGGCCAGGTTCTCGCGCAGCGTCATAGCGAAGAGCTTCGGGCGTTGGTGCAGCACGCCTACCGTGCGCCACATGCCATCAGCATGGTCGCTGGGTGCGACGCCCCCGACCGACACGCTGCCGCGCGTGGGCTCTACGATGCCCAGCACAAGCTTCGTCAGCGTGGTCTTGCCGGCACCGCTGCGTCCGGTGATGGCGATCTTCTGCCCGAAGGGGATGGCGAGCGTCATGTCGCTCACGATCTCCGTCCCGCCCGGGTAAGCGAAGCTGACCTCGTCGAACAGCACATCGGGTGCCGACAGTGCGCCGGCTTCGGCTTCGCCAGCCGCTGCTGGCGTTTGGCCGGTTCCTAGTAAAAAAGGCTCGATGTGCGACGAAATGGTGCAAGAATCGGGCGATGTGTGACGGGTTTCCTCGAATCCGGAGGTGGATGACCCAAAAATGCGCTCTTTTTCGCTTGATCTTGTCACACATCGTGCATTTTTTACTATGCGATCGGTCTCGGCGGGATTGCTGTTCGCGTTGGTGGCGCTGGTGGCGCTGGTGCGGTTCAGGCGCTCGAGGGCTCCGCGTTGCTCGGTCAGGCTCATGGCGGCTGCGGGCAGCGGGGCCAGGGCCTCCATCAGGGGGAAAAGGCACAGGATGAATGCTGCTATCCAGTTGGGAGGATAGGCGGGCGCGTTCTCGGAGCCCGCAGCGGCGATGGCTCCCAGCGCGCCTTCAAGGCCTTGCGCGTCGCAGAACGCGGCGCTCGCCCACGCGAGCACGGCTACGACGCAGAGGCAGAACACCGCCTGCGAGGCGAGGCCGATGCCGCGCTCGAAGCGGCTCACCGCGCAGCGGGCGTGCTCCCGGGCATCGAGCTCGGCGTCGAGCCGGTGGAGGTATTCTTCCCGGCGACCCGACAGCACCCAGTCGGTTATGCCGAACACGTCGTCGGCGAGCCCTTCGTAGAGGCGCCCCTGCGCTGCTTTCGCGGCAGCCACGCGCGCAGCGTTCACCGCGGCCGAGCATAGCGGCGCCACCACGGCTAGCAGCACCAGCATGGCGCCCATGATGCCCGCGAGCTGCCACGAGAGCGCTCCGCTCGCTGCCACCACCACGACCGCCAGCACCCACGTGCTCGCCAAGGGCAGGATGCTGCGCATGATGAGGTTCTGCACATGGCCGATGTCGTCGTTCAGCAGCGCCAGCACGCTGCCAATGGCCGTGCCTTCGCGGCTATCCGGCTGGCTCAGGCGCTGGTCGAGCACCAGGTAGAGCTTGCGGCGCATCTCGCTCGTCATGCGCAGCACCCAGTCGTGGCTGCACAGCTTCTCGCCGTAGCGCAAAAGCGGCTTGCCGATGCCGAAGATGCGCACGAACAGCGACGGCACATGGAGCGCGAGCACGGTCAGCGGCAGCGCCGCGGCGAGCGAGATCATATACCCGGAGGTGAACATGAGCGCGCATGCTGCGGCCGAGGCGGCCACGCCTAGGAAGATGGCGAGCGCGAGCGCCTTGCCGTAGGTGCGCAGGTAGGGCCGCACCCATTCGTCGGTGCGCCATATGCTCGCGCGGCGGCTCATCGGAGCGCCTCCGCGGGTGCGACCGGCGCCAGATGACCCTCGTCGATGCGGAAGCACGTGGCGAGATGGGGCAGCCACGCGGCGCTGTGGGTGGCCACCACCACCGTCTTATCGCGCATGAGGGGCAGCATGCATGCGATCAGCTCTGCTTCGGTTTGAGCGTCGAGGTGCGCGGTGGGCTCGTCGAGCAGCCACAGGTCGCGCGCGGGATCGAGCAGCGCCCGGGCGATGGCCACCCGCTGCGCCTGGCCGCCCGACAGCTCGCGCCCGCCATCGCCGATGCGCGTATCGAGCCCGTCGGGCAGGCTGGCGGCAAAGGCGCCGAGCCCTGCGGCTGCCAGCGCATCGCGCACCTGCGCGTCGTCTGCATCGGGCGCGTAGAATGCGACGTTGTCGCGCAGCGAGGTGCGGAAGAGGTAGGGCTCCTGCGGCAGATAGGCGACGCGCGCAGCCCACGCATCGTCGCGCGCTCCGGAGAGCCCGGCTATGCGATCGAGGAGCGTGGTCTTGCCCGCACCGCTCTTCCCGACCACGCCCGCGCAGCCGGGCACTCCGGGGCGCAACCCCAGGCTCGCCAGTGCTTGCTCGGGGGTGCTCTGGCCAGCGGCCGCACCGACGGAGGCGTCAGCAGCGGCCGCCGCACCCGCCCGAGCACCGTCCTCGTCTGCTGTCTGCGCACCCAGCAGCGCCGCGATAGCCCCCAGCGCCGCCTTCCCGTTCAAGGTGGAGTGGTAGTCCTCGCCATATTCGCGCACCGGCTTGAAATACTCGGGCACCATCATCAGCACGCACAGGGCGGGGAAGAGCTGCATCGTCCCATCGACCAGGCGGAACCCCAGCATGATGGCGACGCCCGCCAGCCCGAACGTGGCGAACAGGTCGAGCACGGTAGTGGACAACATCGCTATGCGCAGCGTCTTCATGGTGAGCTCGCGGAAGCGCTCCGACAGTGCGAACACGCGCTCGGCGAAGCGCCGCGACGCGCCGAACGCCCGCAGCGTCTCCAGCCCCGATGCCATGTCGGTGAAGCTCGCCGAGAGCGTCTCGAACTCCGCATAGCGCTTGCGCGCCTCGGCGCCGGCGCTCTGCCCGATCAGGCGCATGAACAGCAGGATGAACGGGTAGCAGGCGAGCGAGATCAGCCCGCTCACCCAGTCGAGAGCGAACATGGCGATCAAGATGACGAGCGGGACCACCACCACGTTCGCCGCCTTCGGGAACATGATGCGCACATACTCTTCCACCGCATCGGCCCCTTCGATGGCATCGGCGGCCACCGCTGCGCTGCCATGCGCCCGCACGAGCGCAGGGCCCCCATCCCATACGGCTTCGAGCAGCTGCCCGCGCAGCTCGCGCGCCGTGCGCGCGGCATAGCGTTCGAGCATGGCATCCTCGGCATCGGCCACGGCGCGCCGCAGCAGGAAGCATGCGCAGAACAGCGCCGCCCACGCGGCCTGCGCCGCGAGCGCACCGCCCTGCCAGAGCCCCACGATGGCCCAGGTCAGGCCCGCCGCCTGGCCCACCACGAGCAGCCCCAGCGCAAGGGCGCACGCGATGGATGCGGCCAGCATGCGCTTGCCGCCGGGGAGCTGGAGCAGCTGGCGGTCTAGCATGTGTCATCTCTCTGTTCGGAAACGCGTCCTCTCATGGGATTACTTTATACCATTACGTGCGCTACAATCGCTCCGACGGCGGTTGCGTCAAGGGTTGCAGCTGCCCGGTGCGACAAGAAGAGGGGAATCTATGGATCTATTAGCCGATCAGGTGCTGCTATCGCGCGTGCAGTTCGCGCTGACAGCCAGCTACCACTTCATCTTCGTGCCGATAACCATCGGCATCGGCCTGCTCATGGCCATCTTCGTGACGCGGGCGTTCCGCACGCGCAAAGCGGAGGACGACGCTATCGCGCGCATGTGGGTGCGCATCTTCACCGCGACGTTCGCCATCGGCGTGGCGACCGGCATCACGATGGAATTCTCGTTCGGCACGAACTGGGCGAATTACGCGCGGTTCGTGGGCGATATCTTCGGCGCGCCGCTGGCTGCCGAGGCGCTGTTCGCGTTCTTCTTGGAATCCATCTTCTTGGGGATGCTTATATTCGGGCGCAACAAGATCAAGCCCATCCTGTATGTGGTGTCGGCGTGGCTGACCTTCGCGGGCTCGGCGCTGTCGGCGCTGTGGATATTGATAGCGAACTCGTGGATGCAGACGCCGGCGGGCGCAGAGCTGTCGGCCGATGGCACCGAGGCGGTCATAACCGACTTCTTCGCTGCGGCATTCAACCCCTCTACGCTGGTGCGCTATGGGCACACGGTGCTGGCTGTGCTGGTGATGGGCGCGTTCGTGGCCGTGGCCGTGTCGGCTTGGTATATGCATAAGGGGCGCCATGCGAGCGAGGCGCGCAAGGTGCTCGGCACGTCGAGCGTCGTGGGGCTCATCGCCGTGGTGGCGCTGCTGGGCTCGGCCCATGCCTCTGCGGTGGAGGTGTGGGAAGAGCAGCCCACGAAGCTCGCCATGATGGAGGGTATGTACGAGACGGAGGTGCCAGAGCTCTCGGCGTTCGGGTTCGTTGACGAAGCATCCGAAGAGGCGCACACCTTCGCCATCCCCGGCGGCACCAGCTTCCTGGCCACCGGCACGTGGGATACGGAATACCCCGGCTTGAACGACCTGGCGGCCACCGAGCAGTTCGGCGACATAGATGTGGCCACCATGCCGGTGAACTTCGTCTATCAGGTGTATCACATCATGGTGGCCTGCTTCGGGCTGATCGTGGTGTGCCTCGCGCTCGCGCTCATCTTCAACCGCAAGAAGGCCAAGCGCGGCGTGGCGGATATGAAGTGGCTGCAATGGCTGCTGATCGTCTCGCCCGTGTTCCCTTTCATCGCTATACAGTCGGGGTGGCTGACCGCCGAGGTGGGCCGCCAGCCGTATGTGGTGTATCCCAGCATGTCGGGCCCCGAGGGCGTGCAGATGCTGACCGAGGCCGGCACCAGCGTGTCGGTGCAGCCTTTCGAGCTGATGATAACGCTCGCGCTGTTCTTCCTGGTGTACCTGATGCTGTTCGTAGGATGGGTGCGCGTGGTGGGCAGGTTCATCAAGGAAGGGCCGGTGTACGACCAGCCCGCCGAGGTTGAGGCTGCCGATGCGGACGCCGCTGTAGCGGCGGTCGCGTGCGAGGAGGAGGCGGCTGCTGCGACGCCGGCCGCAGGGACCGAAGGGGGTGAGCGGTGATGGAGGCTCTGGCTGTTCTGTGGTACTTCCTGGTATTCCTGCTCATCGCAGGGTATTTCGTGCTGGATGGTTTCGATCTGGGCGCTGGCGTGCTCTACCCGTTCATAGCGAAGGATGAGCGCGACCAGGCCATCGTGCGGCGCGCGCTCGGGCCGGTTTGGGACGGCAACGAGGTATGGCTGCTCACCGCGGGCGGCGCGCTGTTCGCCGCGTTCCCCGATGCGTATGCCACCACGTTCAGCGGTTTCTACCTGGCTATCATGCTGGTGCTGTTCGCGCTGATCGTGCGCGCGGTGTCGTTCGAGTTCTGGGCTGCCGATGCGAAGTGGCGTGGCGTGTGGAATGCGTGCTTCTTCCTGGGCTCGCTCGTGCCGGCGCTGCTGTTCGGCGTGGCGGTGGGCAATGCCGTGCAGGGCATCCCGATGGATGCTGCGGGCAACTACAACGGCGTGCCGCTGCTGGGGCTGATAACCCCGTTCACGCTCTTGTGCGGCTTGTTCGGGCTCGCTATGTTCATCGCCGCGGGCGCGTGCTGGCTGGCGGTGAAGGCGCCGCTCGGCTCGGGGCTGCATGAGCGCGCCTGCCGGCTGCGCATGCCGTTCCAGATCATCGCGTTCGCGCTGTTCGCGGTGCTCACTGCGCTGGTGTTCGCGCTGATGGGCGGCACCGACGGCATGGCTGCCGAGTTCGGGCTGGTGCGCTGGCTGCTGGTGCTGCTGTTCGTGGTGTGCATGGTCATGGCGCTGGTGGTGGGCATCGGCCGCAAGCCGGGCAGCGACCTGTGGGTGTTCATCTATCAGAGCGTGGCGGCGGTATCGTCGGTGTTCCTGATCGCGTGCAGCATGTTCCCGGTGCTGGTGGCGGCGAGCCCTGACAGCATCGGTGCGCCCATCACGCTGATGACGGCTGGCGCCAGCGGGCTATCGCTGTTCTGCATGACGGTCATCCTGTGCGTCGGGCTGCCGCTCGTGCTGGCGTACCACGTCATCATCTACCGCACGTTCCGCGGCCGGGTGAGCGAAGAGGATATCGCTGCGCACTGAGCTCGCGTCTGAGCTGAGCGGGAGCGCCCGCGGTGGGTGGCATCGCATCCGAGGAGCGCGTCGGGAAGCCGGCGCGCTCTTTCGTTTCCGCAGGTGAACGAAACGATTACGGCACGCGCCTCAGGAGCTGTGCGGCATCCTGGCGTCCCTAGAATGGGGGTGCAGACGATGTTGGGAGGCTTCGCATGGGCGCACGGAAAGCAGGAGGTGCCGCAACGCAGCAGGCACCGGCCGCCGCTCCTGCCGCGCAGGCGGGCGGTAACCCGTTCAAGCAGACGCTGACGGTGTTCGACATGGTGGTCTATGGGCTCATCATGATGGTGCCCATAGCGCCGATGGGCATCTATGGCGGCGTATTCCAAGCGTCGGGCGGCATGCCGGCGCTGGCGTATATCGTCGGGTTCGTCGCGGTGCTGTTCAGCGTGCTCTCGTTCGCCATCATGATCCGCCATTTCCCGTCGTCGGGCTCCATCTTCACGTATGTGTCGAACATCATGGGCAAGGGCATCGGGTTCATCGCCGGATGGCTGATGCTCCTGCAATACCTGGTGTCGCCTGCGCTGATGTACCTCATCGCAGGCACGGCGCTGAACGGGTTCGTGCCCGCGGTGCCGGTGTGGGCGTGGTGCCTCGTGTTCTTGGCGCTGGTGGCCGTCATATCGCTGCGCGGCATGCAGACCACCATGGTGGTGAACCGCATCGCGCTCGTATCCGAGCTGGTCATCTTGGCGCTGTTCGCGGGGCTCGGGGTGTACTACATCGCCACGCACCCGGCTACCAGCGGCTTCACGGCCACCGCGCTGTTCAACCCCGCTGCGTTCGATTTCGGGAACATGATGTCGGCGGTGTCGCTATCGGTGCTGTCGTATGTGGGCTTCGGCGTCATAGCGACGCTGACGCAGCAGGCCAAAGACGAGCGCTTCGGGCCGCCGCGCGCCATGATGATAATGGCGCTCATCTTGGTGGTGCTGTTCGCCGGGCAGTGCTTCATCGCCACGTGCATCGACCCCTCGGGCGCGAGCTTCGCGCACGACGCCGACAACGGCTTCTACATCGTGGCGCAGATCGTCGCGGGGCCGTGGCTTGCCATCGCGTGCGCCGTTGCGGTGGCGCTGTCGCAGGGCATCTTCACCGCGTTGGTGACGCAGACCTCGGTGGCCACCATCCTCTTCACCATGGCGAAGGGCGGCTCGCTGCCGAAGCAGCTGGCGCGCCTCGAGCGGAGAAACGATGTTCCGCGCAACGCCATGCTGTTCGTCATCGGGCTGTCTGCGGTGCTGATATTCGCCATGAAGCCCTTAGGGATCGATTCGGTGGCGAAGGTGGCGAATTTCGGCGCGCTGTCCACGTACACGCTGCTGAATGTGTGCGTGATCGTGTTCTGCTGGTTCCAGAAGAAGCAGCGGCGGGAGTTCCTGCGGCACCTGGTGTTCCCGGCTATCGGGGCGCTCGTGTGCTTCGGCATCCTGCTGTCGATCGACACGGTGGGCCATGTGGTGGGCATCGTGTGGATAGCCATCGGCATCGTCTATTACTGTGTGGTGCGCTATGGGCTGCATCGCGATATCACGCTCGCGTGAATGCGGGCGGCTGGCAGCGGGCGCTCAGGTAATATGTGACCTGCGCGCGCATGTGCGCTGCGCAGGATAGGAGCACAGGTGCGCGTTTTCCGATATCTGATGCAGCATAAGGCGGCGCTCGTGGTGGTGCTGGCGCTGCTGATCGCGCAGGCGGCTTGCGACTTGGCGCTGCCGAACCTGACCTCGAGCATCGTCGATGTGGGCATACAGCAGTCGGGTGTGGAGCATGTGGCGGCAGACGAGCTGTCCGCGCAGACCCACGACGCCATAGCGGCCGACCTGTCGGGCGATGATCGGGCGCTGTTCGAGCGCTCGTATGCGCTGGGAGAAGGCGGTCGGTATGCGCTGACGCAGGCTGGGCGCGCTGAGATAGGGCGGCTCGATGCCATCATGGCGGCACCCTTGGCGCGGGTCTACGGCCTTTCGAGCGGCGCCGATGGCCCGATGGCGGCGCAGGAGGGCATATCGGCCGCGCTGCGGGAATATGCGGCGCTCGGCTTCGACCTGTCCGCCATGCAGATGCGCTATCTGGTAGGCACGGGTGCTGCCATGCTCGGGCTGGCGGCGCTCGGGGCGGCGTTCTCGGTGGCGGTGGGCCTGGTGGCTGCACGTACCGGCGGCACCATCGGGCGCGACCTGCGCCGCCGCATGTTCGGGCGCGTGGTGGCGTTCTCCGATGCGGAGATAGCGCGCTTCTCGGCTGCATCGCTGATATCGCGCGGCACGAACGATATCCAGCTCATACAGAATGTGTCGTTCATGTTCCTGCGCATGGTGCTGTATGCGCCCATCTTGGCCATCGGCGGCATCGTGATGGTGGTCGCCACCGATGCGCAGATGGGCTGGATCGTGGCGGTGGCCATCGTGGTGGTGCTGGCGCTGGTGGCTGTTCTGTTCCGCATCACCATGCCGAAGTTCAAGATCATGCAGCGCTTGATCGACCGCGTGAACCTGGTGGCGCGCGAGATGCTGACGGGGCTTCCCGTGGTGCGCGCGTTCGATAGGCAAGCCCACGAGCAGGAGCGCTTCGATGCGGCCTCCGAGCATCTGATGCGCACGCAGTTGTTCACGAACCGCGCCATGTCGTTCATGATGCCCGCCATGATGCTGGTGATGAACGGCGTCAGCGTGGCTATCGTGTGGTTCGGTGGCTTGGCGGTGGATGCGGGCACGTTGCAAACGGGCGATCTGATCGCGTTCATAACGTATGCGATGGTCATCATCATGGGCTTTCTGATGCTGGGCATGATAGCTATCATGCTGCCGCGCGCCGATGTGGCCGCCGAGCGCGTGGACGAAGTGCTCGCCTGCGAGCCGAGCGTGACCGACCCGCAGCCCGAAGGGGCAGGGCGAGAGCCCAAAGGGACGGAGCAAATGGCATCTTCTTCTGGTGCGCTTTCAGAAAAAGATGCCATTCGCTCCATCCCTTCGGGCTGTTCGGGGGTGCGCATCGAGTTCCGCGATGTGTCGTTCCGCTATGCGGATGATGGGGAGTGCGCGCTGCGCGATGTGTCGTTCGTGGCCGAGGCGGGGCAGACGCTCGCTATCGTGGGCGGTACGGGGTCGGGCAAGTCGACGGTGCTGAAGCTCATCGAGCGCTTCTATGACGTCACGGAAGGCGCGGTGCTGGTGGATGGCGTGGATGTGCGCGCCATGCGCCAAGCCGACCTGCGCGCCATGCTCGGTTACGTGCCGCAGAAGGCGTTCCTGTTCAGCGGCACGGTTAAGAGCAATGTGGCGTATGCCTGCGAGGGCATGAGCTCTGAGCAGGTGGATGCGGCCCTCGCGGTGGCGCAGGCGGATGGCTTCGTGGCCGCCATGCCCGAAGGAGCGGCATCGCCCATCGCGCAGGGCGGCACGAACGTATCGGGCGGCCAGCGCCAGCGGCTTGCCATCGCGCGTGCGGTGGCGGCTGATAGGCGGGCGCTCTTGCTCGACGACTCGTTCAGCGCGCTCGATTTCAAGACCGATGCGGCCCTGCGCCAAGCGCTGCGCGCACACGAGCGTGGCAGGACCTGCATCATCGTGGCGCAGCGCATCAGCACCGTCATGGGGGCCGATCGCATCGTGGTGCTCGACGAGGGGCGCGTGGCGGGTGTGGGCACGCACGAGCAGCTGATGGAGCGCTGCCCGGAATACCGTGAGATAGCCCTGTCGCAGCTGAGCGCCGCCGAGCTGGGCGGGGGTGAGACCGCATGAGCCGCGAGCACGCTGCTGCCTCAGGCCTCCGGCCGCCCGGTCGTCCGCATGGGCCGCATGGCCATGGCCCCGCCGCACGCATGATGCCCGGCGAGAAAGCGCACGACTTCCGCGGCACCATGCGCACGATGCTCTCCTTTATGGGGCAGTTCAAGCTGCATCTGGTGCTGATACTCGCCTTCGCCGTGGGGTCGGTGGTGTTCAACACCGTGGGGCCGAAGGTGCTCTCCGAGGCCACCACGGCCATCTTCAACGGGGTGGTGGCGCGCATCGCGGGCACGGGCAGCATCGACTTCTCGCTGGTGGGCAACATCTTGTTGGCGACGCTCGCGCTGTATGCGTTCTCGGCCGTGTGCGGCTGGGTGCAGGCGTGGACGATGTCCTACGTGAGCCAGCTGACGTGCTACCGGTTGCGCAACGCCATAGCCGAGAAGATCGACCGCCTGCCCTACGGCTACTTCGACGGCAACGCCACAGGCGACACGCTCTCGCGTATCACCAACGATGTGGACACGCTGGGCCAGAGCCTGAACCAGGGCGTCACGCAGATGGTGACCTCGGCGGTGCAGGTGATCGGCGTGCTGGTGATGATGCTCCTCATCAACTGGGCGATGACGCTGATAGCGCTCGTCACGGTGCCGCTGTCGCTTCTGCTGGTGATGCTGATCGTGAAGCGCTCGCAGAAGCACTTCTACGCGCAGCAGGAGCTGCTGGGCCGCGTGAACACGCTCGCCGAGGAGACGTTCAGCGGGCATGCCGTGGTGCGCGCCTTCGGCAAGGAGGACGAGACGGCCGCCCGCTACAACGAGGCGAACGATGCCCTGTACGAGGCGGGTTGGAAGTCGCAATTCCTCTCCAGTCTGATGAAGCCCGCGATGGACCTGGTGGGGAACCTGGGGTATGTGGCGGTGGCCATAGCCGGTGCGCTGTTCGCCGTGCGTGGGGTCATCACCGTGGGCGACATCCAGGCGTTCATCCAGTATGTGAAGAATTTCACCCAGCCTATCACGCAACTGGCGCAGGTGAGCAACGTACTGCAACAACTGGCTGCCGCCGCGGAGCGCATCTTCGAGTTCCTGGCTCTGCCCGAGATGGACGGGGCGGATGCCGCGGCGCCTGCGGAGGCGCGGGCGGGTGGCGCGCCTGGGGAAGGCCGGCGCGACAGCGACGCTGCGGCGGCGCCGCTCTGCCAGGTGGCCTTCGACCACGTGCGCTTCGGCTACGAGCCGGGCGAGCCTGTCATCCGCGACTTCACCGCTCGGGTGGCCTGCGGGCAGACCGTCGCCATCGTGGGGCCCACGGGCGCGGGCAAGACCACCATCGTGAAGCTGCTGATGCGCTTCTACGATGCCGATGCGGGCAGCATCACGCTGGGCGGGCGCGATATCCGCACCATGCGCCGCGACGAGGTGCGCGGGCTGTTCGCGATGGTCTTGCAGGATACGTGGCTGTTCAAGGGCACCATCGCCGAGAACATCCGCTATGGGAGCCTTGATGCCACCGACGACGAGGTGCGCCGCGCGGCGCAGGCTACCGGTGCGCACCACTTCATCAGCACGCTGCCGGGCGGGTACGGCTTCGAAGTGGGCGAAGAGGGCGGCAACCTCAGCCAGGGCCAGCGGCAGCTGCTCACCATAGCGCGGGCGTTCTTGGCCGACCGGCAGATGCTCATCCTCGACGAGGCCACCAGCTCGGTGGACACGCGCACCGAAGCGCATATCCAGCAGGCGATGGACGCCCTCATGCAGGGGCGCACGTCGTTCGTCATCGCGCATCGGCTATCCACCATCCGGGATGCCGACCTCATCTTGGTGATGCAGCATGGCGACATCGTGGAGCAGGGCACGCACGAGCAGCTGCTCCAGCTTGGTGGTTTCTATGCCGAGCTGTATAATTCACAGTTCGCAGACTTCGACGACCCGGGGGAATGAAGTGCCAGCAGGCATCGAGCAGATCAATAAGGTGGTGCCGCTGGAAGCGCCCGATGGGTGCGTTCCCTGCGACCGCGAGACGCTGCTCCCGCAGGGCATCGTGCGCGTGGCCGAGGAGGCCATAGCCGCGCAGCGCCTCGTGCCCGCTGACCTGCGCGACCTGCATGGCGACGCGCCGGAGCGCATCACCATCGCCGCGTTCGATTTCGATGGCACCTGCATAAGCGGCTCGTCGCCGAAGAAGCTGGTGGATGCGCTGGGGCGTGCTCGCAAGCTGTCGCCTTACAAGCTGTTCCGCATCGGGCTATGGGGCTTGGCGTACAAGCTGAATCTGCCGAAAGACGGCGAAGGGGTGCGCACGCGCGTGTTCAGCGCTTTCAAGGGCGCGCCAGCTGTGGTGACGAACGGCTTCCTCTGCCGCTTCTTCCGTAAGAAGATAGAGCCGCTGTACCGGGTCGATGCTGATGCTGCCATGCGCGCGCATCTCGATGCAGGGCATGTGGTGGTGCTGGTGTCGGCGTCGTTCGAGCCGATCGTGGCGGCGGCTATGACGGAGCATCCGATCCAGTTCGCGTTGGCCAGCCGCATGAAGGTCGACGATGCGGGCTGCTATACCGATCAGGTCGATGGCCTGGCCACCGAGGGGCCCGAGAAGATCATCGTGCTCGAGCAGTTCGCCAACGAGTATTTCGGCGCAGGGAAGTGGGAGCTCGGGTGGGCGTATGGCGACCACTACAGCGATGCGCCCATGCTGGCGGCCGCTGTGCATCCGTGCGCTGTCACCCCCGATAGGAAGCTGCATCACCTCGCCGAAGAGCGCGGTTGGGATATCCTCGATTGGGAATAGTCGGCGCGCTGTGGCCGCCGTGGCCGGAACGGACCCGGCATATCTGACGGTTCCGCAACCGTTCACCCCCGCCAATGAGCATTTCGCCGGGAGCATTGTATTATGTGATGTTGATATTTTCTGTGGTAAGCGTATCCGAATCGGAGAGGTAACGATGGATCTGGCAAAGCAAGCGAGGATCGTAGAGTCCATTCACGACACTCTGGACGATTTCGTCGGGCAGCGCATCAAGGTTCGCGCGAACATGGGCCGCTCGAAGATCGTGGAGAGCGAAGGCGTTCTGACACAGGTGCATCCGCGGCTGTTCATCATGGAAGTGGAGCGCAAGCGCGGCCGTACGGCACGGCAATCGTACCAGTACGCCGATGTGCTGACCGGCACCGTGGAGCTATCGCAGGGTGGTGAGCCGTTGTTCGGCGAATTCATCGACGACAGCGTGCCCGAGCCGGAGCCGTCGAACCTGGAGCTGTTCGAGGATGAGGAGCGCGTGCTGGCATAGCCCGCGCGACAGAGATAGCACGTGAAGAGCCGCCTCCCTTGCGGGGCGGCTTTTTCGTGCGCTGGGTCGAGAATGCCCCGGTAGAGGGGTACGGATCGGTTGTGCGCCCGCCGCCTGGGCGCCGATGGGATTTTGATGAATCTGTGAAGAGGGTTGTCTTTTTCGTTTTCTGGGTGTTAGGGTTGCGGCGTCAGCAATGACATCGGGAAAACATAGAGGCGCGAGCCTCAAGAAAGCAAGGGACAGCTTTCATGAAAAAGAATATTCTCACCCTACGGGGCGCATTGACGTGCGCTGCATTGTCGATCGCGCTTGTGGCGGGACTGGTTCCCGCACAGGCATTGTCGAGCATCGCGCTCGCTGCTGAGAGCGGCGACGTGCCCTCTGCGGCGGCAGAGGAAGCCGCTGCGGATGGCGCTCGGACGGCTGAGGCCGAGCAGGCTATTGCGCCTGAAGAGGCTGCGAACGAGGCTGTTGCGGCTGATGCCGAGGGAGAGCCGGCTGCTGAGGCAGCGCAGGCGGAGCCGACAGCTCAGCAGGTGGTGCAGGGGAGCATCACCGATGCGGCCGAGGTCGATATCGTGTCGGCCAGCGTGCAGTTGCAAAGCGATGCGGCCCTGATCTCATACAACGGTTTGGTGTATGCCACGTGCGCTGACGACGACGAAGCGGTGTCGCTCGTCGGTTGGACGGGCGTTGCGCCGACGGGTGCCGTGGCGGTGCCCGAGCGCATCGCTTCCGGAAGCGCCACCTACGTGGTGAAGAACATCGGTTCGCACGATCCCGTGGGGGGGGGGTTCTGTGCTTCCTCTGTTGAGGGTGAGCAGCCTGCGGTAGGGCTGGCTGCTGATGAGGCTGGCTCCGACGATGGGGCGGCTTCTGCCCCCGATCCTTATGCGACTGATCTTTATGCCGACGCTGACAAGGCGCCTGGCGTTGCTTCCATAACCATTCCGACTACGGTCGAATCCGTAGACCCGGCTTTCTTCCAGCTGTTCCCGAACGCTGCGTCCATCGCGGTCGATGCGGGCAATCAGCATCTCACTTCGTATAACGGCATGCTCTTCGGTACTGATGATGCCGGCGAGCCTACTGACCTCCTCCTCGTTCCAGAGGGCATGGAGGGCGCAGCCGTGCTCCCTTCTTCTGTGGCCGCCGTCCCTGCTTGCGTCATTACCCGTTGCACCAAGCTCCAGGCCATAGAGTTCCCAACCGGGAGCACGGCGAATGCGCGCTTCGCCACTTGGAACGGCATCCTATACACGGCCGATAAGGCCACGCTGCTGGCGGCTCCTGCGGGTTTGGGCGCCAGCGCGACCATCGCGCCGGAATGCACCGCTATAGCAGCGGGCGCTTTCTGGGGCAACACGGAATTGAAGACCATCACGAGCGCTGGCGCTGTTGCTGAGATAGCTATGGGGGGTGATGCTGCTGGTGACGGTGCTGACGCAGCGGTGCCCGCCTTCAACGGCGATGCCATCGGTGGTGCTACGGTGCTCGCTGCTGAACGTGCGGCGTGGGAGGCTGCGGGCTTCACGCGCTTCGCCGATGCGGTGGAGGCCGGGCAGACCATCGCCTCGCTCGACCAGCCTGGCCTGGCTTACATCCTGCAAGATGACAGCACGCTGGCGGCGTATTGGGAGGGCTCCGAAGCGGCGCCCGAGGCGCTCGTCATACCGGCGACCGTCGAGCTGGATGGCGTGGCCTACCGGGTGAGCGCTATCAGGGAAGGCGGCTTCGCCGAGCAGGCGGGCCTGAGGGCGGTCGAGCTGCCTGCGGGGCTGACGGCTATCGCTCCGCGCGCCTTCGCGGGGAGCGGCCTTGCCAGCATGAGCATCCCCGGCAGCGTGGCGCGTATCGGCGACGCTGCATTCGAGGGGTGCGCCAGCTTGGCGGAGATAGAGCTGAACGAGGGCACGCGCACCATCGGAGCCAGCGCTTTCGCGGGCACGGCGGCAGCTTCTGTGACGCTGCCGGCCAGCGTTGCTGCGGTGGGCGCTCATGCGTTCGCCGGTTGCGGCAGCCTGCAGACGGTGCTCGACCTCGGCCGCGTGCCCGAGGTGGATGCCTCCGCGCTCGCCGAGTGCAGCGGCGTGAGCGTGTACGTGCCTATTAACGAGGCTGGTGACTATGCATGGAACCTCGGCGCGCCGGCCGCGAACAATCACCTGATGCCCTACGGCGTGAAGGCGAGCGCCGAGCCCATCTCGCTTGCGCAGGGCGAGAGTGCCGACCTGTTCGAGGGCGGCTACTTGGAAGCACCCGGCGAGGTGAAGGCCACCTCGGCCTACAAGAGCAACGTGAGCGTGACCGACAACCGCACCGTGACTGGAAAGCAGCTCGGCACCACCCCCGTGACCACCACGCTCACGCTGGGCGACATCCAGCTAGCCAGCACAACCCAAACCGCCCGCGTAACGCTGGCAGCGGAAGATCAAGTTGGAAGCAAAATAACATCGTCTTCAAGTGAAACGTTATCTGATTTTGGTATAGATGAAAGTACTGGGGAAACAATATATAGCATTAATGGCGGATTCGATGGTACTGTCTTTGAGGGTGAAGATGTTCACGTGAATGATGCTTTAGGGGCAACATTTGGCGGAACTGATGGCGATGGGTATACGATCGTTTTAGCTCAGGCAGAAGGAGAGATAGTTCGTTTTAGCGATATCAACTTGCCACCTAGTAGTGATTTGCAAGCAAGTCGCATAACCATTGATGCGTCTAATGGTAATGTATACAAAATTGAGAAAGTATTAGCTTGGAGGGTATTATCTAGTGGTGTTTTAGCTGTCGTCGAGATGAAATCGGGTTCAGATGATCTGAGGATTAGATACTATTCTTCTTATAATCAGGGAAAATCGCCAGATCGTTATGATATTGCTTCAAAATTTATCTGCTATGGATTTAGTTTTGTAGGAAACTCTGATCTACTTGGGTTTGATTGTTATCATGCGTCTGATGCGAATTCTGGCGGCATGATTAAAGAGGATGTCTATCTTACTCCCCGTATGGGGCGTGTTACTGAAGAGCTGATTATTAATTCGCCTGATATGGTGAAAATAGAAAAAAGCGATTTGAGTTCTTTTTCTGACAGCTTGTCCACCGCTGATGGATCCGCAGGGCAGAGAATACCGTATGCATGCGGCGTCAGAGTGATTGATAATACTAGTCTGATGGTTGCATATGTTCCCAGCGACACCACCTCTTGTTGGATTTCCTATGCGTATGTCAGGCAAAAACAAGAGGCTGACGCGAGGGAGTTTGCGTGTTTTGCGCTCTCTCATGGAGATACAAACACTACTTTAAATAGTGATTGGATTGATGGTTATAAAGATAGCTATAGCAGATATGGCATAAATATTAAACTTCGCACTCAGCAACAAGTTACCTACAACGCTAATGGTGGTTCGTGGAGTGATGGCAATACGAAGACACGCATGATCAATGCCTATAGAAGTGTCGGAGAGTATTCTCCTGCACCTACATTATCAGGCAGCTCATTGAAAGGTTGGGCATTATCAGCGAATTCAACTGAAACGGTAACCTTTCCGCAGCAGATCATATCTGATATCACCTATTACGCGATATGGGAAAAATCGACGTTCACGATCACGATCGATCCTAAGGGGGGATCTTGTGAAGGGGTCGGCCCGCAAAGTGCTGGTCTCTATACGACGACGTACGACAAAAATAATTCTTGGACTGCGCCAGAGATCAAGCCTGCAAAAACGCACGACGATGACACGTTTATTGGATGGGTAGGGTCGTGGGTTGACGAAGAAGGCTGTACTTCTTCCATGACAGCAGATGGGAAGGCGTATCCCACTTGGAAGTGCGAGGCAGGTACTACCGGGAATTACAAGATTACTGCAGTATGGATGAAGACAGTTACGATCGATCCGAATGCACCCGTCGATACTTCAGTATTGAATGTTCCGGAAAAAGTTTACTGGTTCTCGTCTATAGGCGCGACCTCTGCGAGCGATTCCGATACCGGTATGGCCAAACTAAAAAACCCTGGCTACTCTCTAAACAGTGATTGGAACGAAGATGACGGAGAATATGTCACAAAGACTGGTGAGGAACTGTTCAAGCCAATTCCCGTTGCCAACCCCGATGGGTATGAGTTCGCTGGATGTGTCCGCAAAGAATCAACCAACATGCGAGTTGATGCAGACGGCAGGATACACAACAACGCAATACAGTATCCTCCTACGAATTTTATAGGAAACACGGTGGACTATACGTGGGTTTGTCAGTGGAATGAATCAGAATTGAATGTTGGTGATGTCTTCATCGGCGACAACTATTTGAGATATACCGTTAAGACTGTCAACAAAGAAAACAGAACGGCAACGGTAGACGTCGAGCGGGCGTATCGTCTGGGCGATCCTGATTATGAAGCATATAAAGAGCCAAGTGGCAAGCTTGATTTCGCGCAGACTATCTCCGAACGTGGGTATACGTGCTCGGTCGTGGAGCTTAAGGACTCCATGAAGAATGCAGGAGCCGGTGCGCTTGAAGGATGTGAATCGGTTACCGAGATAAAACTCAATAAAGAGATGAAGGTTATTCCTCCGCATGCTTTCAGGTCGTGCAAGGGTTTGCGCTCGATTGAATTCGTTGAAGGTGTTACGACGATCAGCACTGGCGCTTTCGGGTTCTGTGACGATTTGACGACCCTTCAACTTCCTGCAAGCGTCACCTCAATCGGGGAGCAAGCCTTTTTCCGGTGTAAGGCTCTGACATCTATACAGCAAGGAGACGACTCTAGTGCGAATTCTTCGTATCTCACGCAAATCGGGTCTCGAGCATTCAAGGATTGTCCGAAGATCGATACTATCGTCCTCGGGAAGGTCGATGTGATCGCAGAAGGGGCATTTTGGAACGGAATGGTAGAGCGGTCTGTATCATGCAAGGTTACATTCTGGGGTGATGTTGGTGAGATTCAGGGAAGCGCGTTCAGAAATGCGAATATCAGTTCGTTGAAATTTGCTGGAGCTGTTGGGTTAAAGCTCAGCTGCTTTAAGGGTGCTAGTTTCGGGACGATAGAGTTTGCAAGCACAACACACCAAGTGGATATCCCAGATATCTTCGACGGAGATAATAATCGACCCAGTTCCATCGATAAGCTGACCTTCTGCGGCCCCGTAGGGGAGATAGCAGCTAAAACGTTCCGCCACGTTAAAATCGGTTCTCTGTCATTCAAGAAGGGCGTGAAGAGCATCGGAAGCGAAGCATTCGCTGGAATTGGGCGAAAAGGCGATGTCGATCCGGGGGTCAAGACACTTGAGGGCGTCTCGCTCGAGTTCGGTGGCGCGGTTGGTTCTATCGGGGATAGCGCGTTCAGAAATAGCGGTCTTAAAGGGGTTGCATTCAATAACGGTGAAAAGGAGCTTGTCATAGGCGATCGCGCATTTGAGAAATGCGAGATCGTAACGCTGGAGCTTCCGAGCAAGACGAAATCGCTAGGTACCGCAGCATTCATGAGCAATCATGATCTGACTACGGTATCAAGTTTGGGCTCGATCGAAGCCCTTCCCGCACAGGCATTCGCTAGTTGCGGCGCGCTGAAGAACATCAAGCTGCCGGAAGGATTGACCTCCATCGGGCAGGATGCATTCAATAAATGCACTTCGCTCAAGGAGATCAGCATCCCGACGAGCGTGGCACAGGTGGGTGCGAACGCGTTCTCCTGCACGATTGGCCCTTATTCTATCCACATCTTCGTGAACGGCACGTTGAGCGATAATCAGGTGGGAGAGCTAGGGCGGGATATGGCTAGCGCTGACGGCACCACTTATCACCAAAAGTATGATGCGATTGTATACGCCAATTCGCCCGGCGTTAACGTTGATGATTGGTATCGAGCTGGATATAAGATAGCCGAGCATACGGTCAGCTTCGACATGAACGGCTATGGCGAGCAGATTCCGGCTCAAACTGTGTGGCACAACTATAGCCTTGACAAAAAATATCCGGACGATCCTGTTGATCCGACAGGTACGTACGTATTCAAAGGATGGGAGCGAGCCATCTCTGACTCAGAAGGGCAGATGATCGGCGTCAATCGCGATACTCCAATCGATGCAGATGTCACGCTGAGAGCGATTTGGGGTAGCAAGGAGGTTCAGAAAGTCAACGTCACCGTGCACCACTGGACGGAAGACTCCAATAAAACCGCAGGAGACGATGGCTACTGGGTTCACTATTACTGGAGAACATTTCAAGCTGAGGTAGGGTCTGCTTTCGTTGTTGAACCAATGGGGACAGGCAATAGCGGGACTGCGATGCCATATCCTTTTGGCTTGAGCAAAGTGGAGGGCGGAGAAGCCAATACCGAACCGGATTGGGATGTCGAGGGAAGCGCGCCAGAAACAGTCATCGTCGGTTCGTCTGATATGGTATTAAACCTATATTATAAAAGGCCGCAACGCTCGCTTGAGTTCATATATCCCGAAGTGGCGCCTCCTGGAATCGCGGTTCCGGAGAAAAAGGAATATCGTATACAAGAGCTGGTCGATTTGCCGTACCCGGACCCCGTGCCAGGTTGGACCTTCAAGGGTTGGAATCTGAAATCTGGATGGCTTGGGAATCTTGAGTATCCTCTTACGGCTGAACAGATATCGATGGGTTCACAGAACTCGGTCTTAGAGGGTCAATGGGAGAGGCATAAGACGAAGTGGACCGTACAGTATCTAGACGGCAATGGCAGCGATCTTGAAACACCCAAAGAGCTCGAGGGCTATGTAGGTGATTCTGTCACTGAAGTCGCACTAGACATCTTCGGTTATGAACTGGTTAGCGATGCGTCGCAGACGATAACGCTCGGAAGCGATGCTGATAGCAACTGCATCGACTTCATTTATCAAGCCAAGAAGACGACAGTGACGTTCGATGGCAATGGTGGGACAGGTGGTCCCGTAGGCACAGAGAAAGAGTTCACATTTGGCAAGCCTCTGCCCACCGTCGTGATCGATACAGCGATGGTGCCGCCTACAGGAAAGAAGCTCGACGGTTGGTACACTGCGGTAGAGGGTGGCTACAAGATCTATAACGCTGATGGAAGCGTCGCTGGCGGTGAACCGCTCGTTGACGGAATCTGGCATGGCATTGGCGGCAGTATCCCGGTCAGCCTTGAGCTGCATGCTCGGTGGATCGGGGTGGACTATACCGTTCAGTACATTCCCGGTGACGGGATCGGTGAGCCTTTTAGTCAAAAGGTGACATATGCTGACGGGGGCATCTTCGCCGCCTGTACCTTTGACGCCCCCTCAGCAGGTATGAGCTTTGCTGGATGGTCGGTGCATATCGAGAACGGCGATCAGCTGGGCGTTTATGCGGCTGGTTCTGCTGCTGATGCGTTTGATGTTGCTGACGGTAGCAAGCTCATCGCCGAGGCAACATGGGCTCTCGAGGGATATCGCGTAGTGTTTGAGGCGGGAGGCGGTTCGTTCGGTGACGATATATATGGTAATCCTATCGTTGCTATTGGGGCTGACCTGATACGCGAGCCAGGTTCGCAGATAGATATTCCGGCTCCCACGCGCCCCGACCATGCATTCATGGGATGGGGAGAGAAGGCGGCTGATGGTTCCATAGGCGACATTGTTGAGCCTGATGTTACGGCGACGCGCGATGTCACATATGTGGCGAAATGGGATCAGCCGAGCTTCCTCGTTACCTTCAAGGGCGGTGCGTCGGGCGCCGAGTACATGGGTGTCTACCAGGGAGGTTTGCCATCGCATGCCGATGCGTCTGAGGCTGAGGAGCATAAGGCCGAAGCGGATTACCGCTTCTACAACGAGGCTCTCGGTTGTGTGCAGCAGTGGATACAGTATGGTCAGAGTGGCCAGAGCCTCCCTGCGATCATCGATCTGTATAAGCTCGATGGTGCAGCGCCCGTTTCGAAAGCATGGACGCGTACTGGCGCTACCGATGCCGACCCGGTGTGGGAGGGCGGCATGTCTCTCGGAGACGACACGATATTCGCGTTGCTCTATGGCGATGGCGAGCCTGCGGTCTTCACGGCCGAATTCCAGCCGGTCGCTTCTATGAAGGTGCCAGCGAATGTGGTGGTTTCCGTCAAGGAGACCGAAGCTGGCCTCGAAGTGAGCTCGACGGCCGCCGCATTCGAATCGGCGAGCGCAGGGGACATAGTGGTAACAGGCCTTCTGGAGGATTACGGCACTTCTGACGCCGTTGCGGTGCAGGCGCAGAAGCAGGCTTACATCGATGCAGCCAAGGAGCTGCTGGGTGTGGATAGCCTGATGAACGTGGCGCTCACTGTCGGTAATGACGATGATGGCGCGCAAGCTGCCTGGGGCTTCAATCTGAATAGCCGTTTGAGCAATGAGCTCGTGGGTGATGAGATCGTAGTGGATGCCGGAGGTACGCGGAGCATCAAGTTCGGGCTGACGGGCTTGGGTGCCGATGTCCACATAGAGAATGGCAAGGATAAGCGCGATATAGCCAAGCTGGCCTATACGGTGCAAGTAAAGCGATAACCGGCTTTCAGAATAGCCATACTGAGGTGCTCCTCTGGAGCCACCTCTGGCCCGTCGCAACCCTGAACCGGGAGAACGCATAAGGAAACCGACGAGAAAGACAGCATATGCCAAACGATATGAACAAGCGAAACGATATACCGCAAGCTGCGGCTTCCCGCCGGCTATCTGCCCAACAGAGCGCACGGCAGCAGCAAGGGGCGGCAAACGGCGTGCCTCACGTGAGCATGCCTATCGGCGAGCAAGCGCGCAGTGACGCAGCGGGCAAGAAACGCACCATCATCGTGGTGGTGTGCTGTGTGGTCGCGGCGCTCGCGGTGTGGCTTTTGGTGTGGCTGTTCGCGTGCAATGGCAACAGCCTGTTCGACAGCAATGCGCAGACCGGGCAGGCGCCCTACAAGTCGGCCGAAGAGATGCAGGCCGAGCTCGACCGGCAGGTGGAGGAGGGCATGTTCAACATCTCCATCGCCTCGGCCATCCAGTTCGCTGATGGGACGAGCAGCGGCACCGCATACATCGAGAACGTGCCGGGCAACCGCTACAACATGCAGGTGGTCATAACCGACGACGCTACCAAAGAGGTGCTGTACGAGAGCGGCGTGCTCGCGCCGAACCAGTTCATCGAAGACATAACGCTGGCGAAAGACCTAGAGCCTGGCACCTACAACGCGACCGCTACATTCAAGGCGCTCGACCCCACGACCTACGACGAAGTGGGCCAAGCGGCGGCGAAGATAGCGATCAACGTGCTGGGGTGAGGGCTTTTTTGGAATTCTCGACCCTAATGCGAACGAAATGGGGTGTTTCGAGCCCTCTTCGCCAGATCGGCAGAATCGGGCGAACGCCTGAACTGGGCTTTCTTGAAAAGGGATTTGCGAAGACGCCGTTTCGGTTCGCATGAGGGGAAAAATTCCCAAAAACGGGCCGAGAACGGCTCGGAGCATAGGGATAGGCCCTGCGATAACGGTCGCTAAGCGTGCGCCGGGGCTGGACCGGGGCTGACGAGAGGTCAAACGTGCATCGGGAAATGCACTTGACATAGCAAGGACAGGAAAGATGGCTTCACGACAAAGGAGGAATGAGCCATGAAGAAGACGATGGTAGGGGCGGTGGCGCTGTCCGCGGCGCTCGTGCTGGGATGCGCGACGCCGGCATTCGCCGAAGTGAGCGCTTCGGGTGATACCGCGTTCGATCAGGCGGCGGGTGCCGCTACCGGTGACCAGACCACGGTGGTGCAGCTCGAGGCCACCACGACGCAGATCAACGCGACGGTGCCCGTTACCGTGGTGGTGTCGGCGAAGATCGAGGGCGGCAAGATGATAACGCCGTCGGCAGGCGCGTATAAGATCGTGAACAACTCCACGGCGGGCTCGCTGTACGTGACGAGCGCTGCGGGCACGCTGGTGGCGGGCGAGTGGAGCGACGCGGCTTCCACCGATGCCGCCGCCGATACGGCTGCCCCGCGCCCCGAGAGCGACACCGCCAAATACGGCTCGGTGGTGGTGACGCTGACGTCCGGCGCGCTGGGCGAGGCGGATGCTGACACCGGCGTGGTGGAGCTCGGCACGACCACGAACGAGCCCATAACCTTGGCTGGTCTGGCCAAGACCGACATCAAGGCAGAGAGCCCGTGGGTCATCGAGAAGGCGACGGTGGTTGACGGTGTGACCAAGGGCACCGAGCTGGGCCTGAAGCTGGCTGCCCGCGGCTCGGCGCTGGCTGATCTGACGACAGCATCTGACGCGGTGAAGCTGATGGATATCGTCTACACCGTGACGATGGTGAACCCCAACGCGGCCACCGCGTAGCTGGTGGCGGGGCGAGTTCTATGACGGCATCTGGCTATAGGCGCATCCAGAACGGGCATGGGCATCCGGCATCGGGGCCCGTGCGCCGGACGGTGGCTGGCGGTCGGGTGTCGTATGGCGTCGGGAACGCCCCGCGCGCTCGGGCAGAGGCGGCGGGCGCGCCCATGCAGGGCGCACCGTATCCGCCGGCGAGCATGGTCTACCCGCAGGGTCACCTGGTGGGACAGCAGGTCTACCCTGCGGGGGCCGTGCCCGCTTGGCAGCACGCCGCGCAGCCGGCGCCTCAGAGGAAGCGCAGGCGCATCGGGCTTTGGGTAGCGCTGCTGGTGGCGCTCGTCTGCCTGGTGGCGGGCTGCTTGTTGGCTCTGTCGCTCTGCGATGGACCGGGCCGCAGCCGCGCCGGCGCACCGGGCCAGCTCGAGGGTAAGACGCCTGAGGAGATACAGGCCGAGCTCGATCGGCAGGTGTCGGAGGGCATGTTCAACATCAGCATAGCCAGCGTGGCCCAGTTCGCCGACGGCACGAGCGAAGGCGAGCTGCGCATAGAGAACGTGCCTGGCAACCGATACCTGATGCAGGTCGTCATAACGCTGGACGATACGGGGCAGCAGATATACGAGAGCGGGATCATCGAACCCGACCACCACATACAGCGCGATGCGCTGAGCGTGGATCTTGACCCCGGCACCTACGACGCGACCGCTACCTTCTTGGCGCTCGATGCGCAGACGGAGGAAGAGGCGGGTCGTGCCGCGGCCAAGATGCTCATCCAGGTGATGGGCTAAGGGCAACATAACGAACGCACGAGCAAAGGGAGCATCATGGGAAGCATGGGGAAGTTGGCGAAGAGGGCGCGCACGCTGTTGGCAGCGGTGCTGGCGGCGGCCCTTGCGATGGCGCTCGTGCCGGGCACGGGTATGGCTGCGAGCGCGAGCGTCGAAGGGCCGGCCGCATTCGATGCGCGCACCGGGCAGCAGACCACGAGCGTGTACGTGAAGGCGCGCACCGAGCTGTTCGACATAGCCGACCATACGAAGGTGGCGACCGAGGCCGATCTGGGCGCGGGCATCTGGGTGCAGGTGGCCAATGGCGCTGCGCCGTTCACGCCCAGCTGGCATAGCGTGCAGGTGGATGACGACGGCAACGCCATCGCGGGCACGGAGCGCGAGTGGGGTGCGGGCGAGCCTGCGGGTGCCGATGCGAGCGTGCTCTACCTGAAGCCCGCAGCGGCGCAGTTGCAGGCCGATTCCACCTACCACTTCTGGTGCGAGGTGACCGATTCGTCGCAGCCGCCGCTCACGGCCAGCAACGAGGATGACCCCATCGTGGTGCTGAACGCGAAGGGCTACGGGCCGAACCCGAAGGAATGGTTCGACTACGCAGAGGGCAGCGAACCGAAGCCCGATCACTGGACCTGGCGCGTGGAGGGCGGCATGGTGGATGATGCCGGGCAGCCGAATGGCGTGGACGGCAAGATAGCGAACCCCACCATCTTGTCCGGCAGCGTGCTGGGTGAAGGTGTGGCTGCCGATCGCTTCGCCGATGCGGCTGCTGCGGCCGACCGGCGCGTCGATGTCGCTTACAACCTCGCGTTGACGAATGCTCCTGCCGGCAAGGATGCCTTCGTGGGCACGCTGCTCGTGAAGCTGGATGTTACCGATCTGCTGGCGGGTGAGGGCGCACCGTCGCCCGACGAGCTGGGCTTGCTGTGGCTGAACCCCTATGAGCCGGGTGGCGTCCTGGTGCCCATCACCGCTGCTGCTCCCTACCAGATGGCCATATCGACAGAAGACGGCCGCACTATCGTGTCGTTCCGGTTCCCGGCTGGCAGCGCTGGGCAGTCGGGCAGTTTCGGGTCGTTCGCGGTGACCTCTCCGGTGCCTCCGGAGCAGATGTGCACCGTGTCCATCAGCACGACGGGTGCCGGGTATGTGGACCCCTACGGCATCATCGAGCGCCCGCGCGGCTCGCAGCCGCAAATACGGCTGTACCCTGAGTTCGGCAACGAAGCTGAGGTGGTGGCGCTCGGTGCTTCCGGCGAGGAGGTGGCAGCGCCTGGCACGCTGGCAGGCGACACCTTCACGCTCGACCCGCTCAGCGGCGATGTTGCTCTGCGCGTGAAGTTCACGCCGGTGGAGGTGCCCGACCCGGGCACCGAGGAGGCGTGGCGCACGTTGAAGCTCGTCGTGGGCGCGGCAGATGCCGATAGAGCGAGCTATGTGTATGTGGTGGGTGACGAAGGCTCGAAGGTGGCGGCGGGCGAGGAGAAGGCGGGCATCCGGGTGGATGCGTCTGAGCCTGTGACGCTGGGGTTCAACACCGCGCAGGGCTTCGCTGTCGGCACGGTGCGCATAGAGTACGCGCCGGATGACGTCATCGAGCTCACGTCGATCGAGGGCGCCTACAAGGAGCTGCCGGTGCTGCGGGCCGATGCGACGGTGACCGTCTCTTACCGGACGGCCGTGACCGACCCGGCGGTGCGCTCCTACGAGACGAGCGCCGTCGCCATCCCCGCGCGGGCAGCGGATGCTGCGGCATCCTCGGCGACGGGCAGCGCCGATACTGCGGTCACGTTCTCGGCTGTGCCGAAGCTGGGTTGGCAGCTCACAGGCGCGCAGGTGGTGTACGTGCTGCATCCGCAGGGCGGTGCTGCTGAGGAGTTGCGCGGGCGCAGCTATGCGCCCGACGAGCTGGATGCGGGCTCGCTCACTCTGTATGGCATAACCGCCGAGACGCGCGTGGAGTTCTCGTTCGACAAGATCGAGAAGAGCGTCTTCTTCCCCGATGCTGCCGGCATCCCTGGTGTGGCGCAGATATCGATGGAGGGCACGCGCTGGCTCGATATCGACTCCGATCTGGTCTTCACCATAACGCTCGAGGCGGGCTATACCATGCCGCCGTCGGGGCTGATGCTGATCGGGTCTGAGGGCGAAGGCGGTCTGGGGTGGCAGGGCTCGCCGGTGCAGAACGCCGACGGGACGACTACGTACCAGGTGCGCATCACGTTCGCCGATGTAGCCGACCTGGGCGATGGCGCGAAGCTGTCCATCATGCCGAAGCGCCAGCCCACCGGTGGGGACGGGGAAGAGGAGGGCCCGTTCACCGTGACCACGCACGCAGGTGCGGGCGGGCGCATCACGGCTCCGACCACGGAGGCTGCGGGGGCGACGGTGACCATCTGGTTCTTCCCCGACGAGGGCAAGGAGCTCGCGCGGGTGCTGATCGATGGCGTCAGCATAACCGACCCTGCGTTCGATATCAGCGAGGAGCTGTATGACCATACAGCTGATGAACGGCCGTTCATAACGCTGCGGGGACTCGCGGCCGACCATCTGGTAGAGGCGGTGTTCGCTGATGGCCCTGCGGGCGAGAAGCCGCCGTCGGTGATCATAAAGCCTGATCCCGGCGATCTGCCGATCGACCCGGATGCCGATCCCGACCGGCCGACATATGGCGAAGGCGATTCGAATGTGGAGGGCGGCACACCGGTTTACAAGGGCGAGACGCAGAGCTTCACCTACGTGCCCAGGGCGGGCTGGGAGTTCGACGGCGTGAAGGTGGATGGTGAGTTCATCTACTTCGACGGCGCGCATCTGAAGGATGACCCTGCGTTCGCCGATCACGAGCTGTTCGCGTGGGATGAGCAGCGCAGCTGCTACGTGTTCAAGGGCTCCGAGGGCGAGACGGTGGAGTTCGACCCGGCTACCGGCACGTTGACCTTCCGCAATGTGCAGAGCGCGCATACGTATCTGTTCGTGGCCACGCCGGTGCTCGATGTGGTGGTGAATGTCGATGCGACTGGCGGTATCGTGCATGCTAATGGTGCTATTGATGGCTCCACGAAATCGTTCACATGGAAGATGCGCAAGGGCCTGCCCATCTACATGATCCCCGACACCGCGCACAGTTATACGCTCGGGCAGGTGAGACTCGATGGGACGGTGGTGGCTGCGGAGGATATCCATACGGTGTCGGATGCCGATGTCTCTTCGCAGGGCACGCCTCCGCTGTCGGCTTTGGTGCGCGAGCTCACGCAGGCCGAGCAGGCGCATGCGGCGGAACCGGTGGTGTACGCGTTCACCATCCCCAGCTCGTATCTGCGGGCGAAGCAGCCCGGTGAGACGGTGAGCGTGACGGTGCCGTTCGTGAAGAACGGCGGCCCGAACGGTGGCGATGGCGACGGCTCAGGTAACGGTGATGGGAACGGTTCGGGTGGTGTGGCACCGGGTATCTCGAACGGCTTCAACGGGGATGCTGTGGGAGATGGCAGCGCGCAGAATCCGGATGGCACGTTCACCATAACCGCAAAGGTGCGCAGCGGGCGTGGTGCGCTCGGCTGCGCGGGCGAGCAGCATGTGAGGCCCGGCGCCGATTGCACGGTGACGTTCAAACCTGCTGTGGGGTATCAGGTGGTGGCGCTGCATATCGATGGCACCCGCTATGCGTACACGAACCGCACGTTCACGTTCCGCAACGTGCGGGCGGGACATACGGTGCAGGCCGAGTTCGCCGTCGTCGGTTACGCGGGTGATAACAGCACCATGCAGCGCGCGGTGAAGACGCTGCAAGCGCTCGCGCAGACAGGCGATCTGAACGCGCCGGCTGCGACGGCGCTGCTGGCGGTGGCATCCGGTGCGATGGGCGTGGCAGCCTTGGTGTGGAGCCGCCGCCGCGAGGAGGATGATCGCACTGCATAGAGCAGCCTCGCTACGATGACCCTGCTGGCTAGACCGCCACGCCAACCGCGACAAGCGACACGACGGAACCCGGAGCGATACCTTCGGGTTCTGTTGCGTCGGCGGTGTTCTCGAGCGCTGCTCTGACGTGCAAGCTTTTGGTGAGGCTCGTGCTAGATTCTCGCAAGATCCGCAGTAGAGCCTTGCATGAGCGCGGAACGCGAAGGGGAAGGATGCGTGATCGATCCGCATCGCGCAAGGTGCTCAAAACGAGGGTGATCTGCTGTCGATCGATATCGCATCTAAGCCATCGGGGTGCAAGATGGGCTGGTTAGCATAGAGCGCAGCATCCGAACAGCAGGAAGGCGGCGGTCGATGGCAGAAGCAGTGCTCCCCGATGATCAGTATGGCCTGACGATACGCAATCAGTACATGTTCAATCGCGTCATGACCGATGAGGACATCTGCAAGGATTTTCTCGAGCGGGTCCTCGGCAAGGAGATAGACAGCCTAGAATACAAGAACAAAGAGCAATCGTTCGAACCGAAGCTGGGCTCACGGGGCGTGCGCCTCGATCTGTTCGTCAAGGGGCAAGGCAAGATCTACGACATAGAGCTCCAAGTGCAGAGGAGAGGCGAGCTCGCCAAGCGATATCGCTATTATCAGGCGGCGATAGATACCGAGATGCTCGGCAAAGGAGATGAGTTCGACGAGCTGCCCGAGAGCTACATCATCTTCATCTGCGATCACGACCCGTTCGAATACGGCCTTCCCGTGTACACGATAGAGCAGGTCTGCCTTGAGGAGCCTGCGGTGAGCATCGCCGCTGAGACTCACTGGGTGGCGCTCAATTGCAGAGCCTACGACAGAGCGCCGAGCAAGCCGCTCGCAGACTTCATGGAGTACCTCTCCGATGGTAAGATAAACGAGGACGATCCGCTCGTTACCTCTATGGCGCAGGCTGTGGAAGAGGCTAATGGAGACAGAAGGTGGGTGGGCAAGGTGTTCTCGGTCAGCACGATGGGAGAGGACATGGAGCGCGAACTGCGCATCTGGCGTCGCATGGGCCTTAAAGAAGGGCGCAAAGAAGGGCGCAAAGAGGGGCATAAGGAAGGGCTTGAAGAGGGCCTTATCGCGGGTCGCGTAGAGGGACTGAAGGAAGCGGATGCTCGCTATAGCGCTCTGATCGAGAAGCTGTTCGCTGATGGGCGCATCGATGAGGTCCGCGAGGCCGCCGCCGATGCAGACCTCCGTCAGCGATTGTTCGAGGAATATGGTCTGTAGGGCTTGCGTGGCCTTTGGCTGATCGTAAAGAATAGGGTTCTCACCTCGGCATTCGTATGCTTGCGCTGTTCGGTCGGCGCGTATCTCCTGGGATCGGGATTTTTTGATGAATCTGTGAAGAGGGTTGTCTTTTTTGTTTTCTGGGTGTTAGGGTTGCGGCGTCAGAGATGACATCGGGAAAACAGAATTGGAGCCTCCGGGCTCCGGAAAAGCAAGGGACGGCTTTTCATGAAAACGAAGAAGATGACCCTAGGGGGTCGTGCGCTCTGCGCTGCTTTGGCGCTGGCGCTCACCGCTGGGCTGGTGCCTGGCGAGGGACTCATGGCAACCGCATACGCTGCGCCGGAGGGCGCTGCCGAACAGGATGCGCTGCAGGTGCATTCCGAGGACGTTGCGCTCGACCAGCTCGACGCCTCAGCAGAGGTCGCCGAGGAGCCGACGACCGATAGCGGAGCATCTGCGCCATCTGAGGCTCCGGCAGCGGGCGACGGCGATGGGGCTCCCGCGACGGCAGACGATGCCGCGGCGGATGCGGTCGCGCCGAAGCCGACAGTCGATCCTGAGGATATGCTGAGCATCCAGGTGAGCGTCGGCCGGGCTGAAGGCGCTGCTGGCGCCGCGATAGCCTATGGCGGCCTGGCATATGCCCTGAACGAGGACGGCGCCAGCGTCTCGCTCATCGGATGGACCGGCGCAGCCCCGAAAGGCGCGCTCGTCATACCGGCTCAGGTGAACGTGGGCCAGACCGAGTATCCGGTTACCGCTATCGCCGGCATCGCCGATGCGGCGAGCGCCGAGCCGGCGCCGGGCGTCACTGCGGTGAGCATCCCTGCGAGCGTCGAGCGCGTCGATGCAACGTTCTTCCAGCTATTCCCGAACGCTGCTGCCCTGACCGTGGACGCAGCGAATCCGGTTCTCCAAAGCTATAACGGCATGCTCTTCGATGAAGGGCTGACACGCCTTCTCCTCGTTCCGGAGGGGATGGAAGGTGCCGCCGTGCTCCCTGTTTCGATGGCGTCTGTCCCTGCTTGCGCATTTACCCGTTGCACCAAGCTCTCAGCCATCGAAGTTCCCGCGGGGGGCACGAGCGGCCGTTCTTTCTCCACCGAGAACGGTATCCTCTATACGGCTGACAAGGCCACCTTGCTGGCGGCGCCGGCAGGGCTGGGCGCCAGCGCGTCCATCGCAGCGGAATGTACGGCTATCGCTGCGGGCGCGTTCTGGGGCAATGAAGGCCTGGAGACGATCGTCAGCAGCGCTGGCATCGTCGAGATAACGAGCGGTGGTGCTAGCGCGGGTGCAGCATCTGCTGAGGGCGGCGCCGATGCCGCCGCAGCTCCGGTGCCCGCGTTCAACGATGCGACCATCAGCAATGCGACGGTCTTCGCTTCCGAGCGCGCCGCATGGGAAGCTGCCGGTTTCACCCGCTTTGCCGAGGCGCCCGAGCCGGGTGCGGCGATAACGCCGGCTGAGGGCAGCGGATTCGCGTTCGAGCTGCTGGACAGCATGACGCTCGCCGTGCGCTGGCATGGCGGCGACCCGGCGCCGGCGGCGCTCGACATACCCGCGTACGGCATCATAGATGGCGTGCGCTATGCGGTCAGCACCATCGCTGAGAACGGCTTCGCGGGTCAGGAGGGCATCGCGGTGGTCGACATGCCGGCGAGCATCACAGCTATCGGCGCCGGCGCCTTCGAGGGCTGCGCGAACCTGCGGACGGTGCACCTCTCGGATGCCATCACCGCGCTTGAGGCCCGCACGTTCGCGGGCACGGCGCTGTGCTCTGTCGTGCTGCCCGCCAGCTTGCAGGCGGTGGCCCCCGAGGCCCTTGCGGGTCTGGCTGGAACCACCATCGTCGCGCGCACCGAGGTGGCCGAGGTGTCGAGTCAGGCGCTCGGCGACAGCTCCGATATCAGCATCTACGCGCCTCTATCGCAGGCGGGCAGCTCGGCGTGGCCTGCTGGCCTTCCCGCTGCGGGCAATCACGTGCTGCTCTTCGGCGTGGAGCTGGCGAGCCGCACGCTCACCCTGGAGCAAGGCCAGAGCGCGAACCTGTACGAGGATGGCATGCTGGCCGCTCCCGGCAGCATCGAGGTGGGCTACACCTACAAGGCCAACCCCGTGAGCGTGGCCGACGATGGCACGATCACCGCCAAGATGCCCGGGAATGCGAGCGTGGGCGTCAATCTGTCTCTCACGGTGGAAGAAACGGTGGTGAATGCCATCCGCAGCGAGGAGGCGACGCTCGAGCAAGCGTCTTTCACCACCGCGAGCGCTGATGCGGCCGCACCGGGGTCCCTCCAGACGATACAGCATACGGTGATGCTAGCATCGGCTGCCGTGCCGGTGTCGACGCTGGCAGCCGCAGCGAGCGATGCGTCGCCGCGCGCCACCACCTACATCCGCAATATGAAGGCGTATGGCGACGTCAATATCTGGCGCCAGACCGGCACCGATGGTGCATCGTATGGCGCTGCGGAGGAGCAGGGCAAGAACGGCTATGTCCCGTACCTCCAAGTGCAAAAGATCACCTTCAGCGGGGGAAGCGTCGTGCTGGAAGGGCTGTATGCTCCGCCCGAAACCTCGACCTCATCGGGCGCGAAGCGGTATTACAAGCTCGGTGTCAATAAAAACTGCAACGGCGTGAGCAATGTATGGTATCGCCTTGGGGATGGCATCGCGCAGTCCGTCAAGTCGGGGACAAGCGCTACGGTTACTGGAGCGACCGATATCAAGCTCTACCTGAACTACACAGCTGCTGGGGCCGGGGTGTCCCCTTTGAACAACACCAAGGTGTATGGCGGCTCCAATCGCCTTTATCGTAGTGGAGATCGCGGTCTCGGCTTCGGCGCGAAGGGCGAGCTGCAAACAGCGAGCGCCGCATCGGCTTATGTCCCTTTCCTTAAAGTGATGAAGATCGAGTTCAGGTCGGGTAGCGTCTTCCTCGAAGGTTACTACACTTCGTCGGACTCGCCCAAAGGCGAACGGCGTGTCTATAAGCTCGGCGCGGATGAAGCGTGCGTCGGCATCAAGACGGCTTGGTATCGCATCGGTAATGGGGTCTGGCGGTCGATCGCATCCGGTGGCGTGGTCGATACGGCGGGCGCCACGAGCATATCGCTCTATCTCAACTGGACGAATGTTGAAGCGGGTGTCAGCAATACTAAGCGCAACGCGAACTTCCGCAGCGGCACGGGGGTGTTATATCGCGCTATAGATGCTGGGAGCGGGGGTGTGAATCCTCCGAGCAGCGAGAAGCAAACCGCTACAGAAAAGACGCCTTATACGCCGTATATACAAACGACACGCCTCTCATTTACGGCAGGAAGCGTTTTTGCGGAAGGGTTCTACGCCCCACTGTCCGGAGGGGCTTCGGATGCTGCTGAGCTCGGGCGGATGCGCACTTACCAGATCGGCACGAATACCGCGGCTGCTGGTGTCACCAGCGTCTACTACACCATCGGCGATGGGCCTGTTCTGCGGTTGGGCTCGGGCGCATCAGTCGATCTGACGGGCAAGGCTGATGTGAAGGTGTATGTGAACTGGGCCGCCTCAGCCGTCGGCGTGCAGCCCAAGAAGAACCTCTACGGCTATGCAGGTGGCGGGCGGCTGTTCCGCATAACCGATGCTGATGACGGGCATGCGGTCTCACGTGGTGAATGGCAGAATGCCTCGCTCAAGAGCGCGTATTACCCGAACCTCTGCGTCAACCGCATAAGCTTCAGCGCAGGGAGCGTGTACATCAGCGGGTTCTATGCCGAAGCTGGCAACGAGACCGGAGAGCTGCGCGTATGGAAGCTGGGCATGAACGAGTCGTGCGCAGGGGTGAACAACGTATGGTACAGCGTAGATGATGGTCTCTTACAGCCTATAAAGCAGGGAGCATCGGTTGCCGTTTCAGGTCAGGTGAAGCTTTATCTCGACTGGATGGTAGTTGATGCAGGCCAGATGGCAGAGATGAACCTGAAGGTCTATGCGGGCGGTGGAAAGCTCCACCGCGTGACGAATTGGAAGGACGGTTTCGCAGCTGAGTCTACCGAGGTGCAGACGGCTACCAAGGATAAACCGTATAGGCCGTATCTGAGCGTGTCCCGTTTGTTCTTCAAAGACGGCAGCGTGTTCCTCGAGGGATTCTATGCGCAGCCTTCTGGCGATGGTGCCTCGGAGAACGGCAAGCTCGTGGAGTACAAGCTCGGCCTGACCACCGCATGCGCAGGGGTGAGCCGCCTGATGTATCGCATCGAGGGCGGCGACATGATGACGCTCGCACGCGGCAATGCGCTCGATGTGGGTGGTCGCCAGATAGAGCTCTTCCTCGACTGGTCGCGCGACGATGCCGGCGTTGCCGCCGAGCGCAATATGACGATCAACTGCGGAGACGACCTGTGGCGCAGCATAGATACGGGTACCGGTTCAGGATTCGGCAGCCTAGAGCAGCAGCGGTCCATCGGCTATGTCCCTTTCCTCCAGGTGGTGCGCGCATCATACGTCTCCGGGAGCATCTTCCTCGAGGGATATCTGATCGAGGAGGGCAACGACGGCGATGGCCAGCTGCGCATCTATAAGATCGGCGTCAACGAAGCATGCGACGGCGTGACGCACGCATGGTATCGCACCGAGGGCGGCATCGTGCGGGCGCTCGCGCCTGGGTCGCATATAAGCCTCTCCGGGGAGAAGGTGACGCTGTACCTGAATTGGAAGAGCGACGACGAAGGGGTGTCGAGCACCAAGAACATCTCGATCTATTCCAGCACAGGGAAGATCATCCGCCGCTACAGCAACGGAGGCGATTGGCTGGCTCCCAGCCCTGAGTACGATGCGACCGCTGATCGCCGTTATCGGCCTGATATCCATGCGACCAAAGTGGTGCTCGGTAGCGATGGCGCGCTCCAGGTCGAGGGATTCCATCATATAGATTCGATCATGATGGCCTATCAGATCGGCGTGAAGGCGACCTTCGACGGCATCACCACCGTGAAGTATCGGCTGGGGGAGACAGGCGAGCTCAAGACGCTGCAACCTGGCGTGCTGCTCGATATCGCCGCGTGCGATGACGCGCGCCTCTACCTGGGTTTCACGGCCGACTCGTTCACGGTGAGCCTCGATGCTAATGGCGGCGAGCTGGCGGCAGGCACTATCACGCCGCAAGCGGTTGAGCTTGGCTTTCCCGTGGTCGTTGCGGGCGTGCCGGTGCGCGAGGGCTTCACCTTCGCCGGTTGGGCTACCGATAAGGCGGGCGCTTCCAAATACGACCCGGCGCTGCCGGTGCTCTCCGACCTGACGCTGTACGCGCAGTGGATACATGGCGACTATTACGAGGTGCGCTTCTATGCGTTCACTGACGATGCCTCGGGTGACGCGTCTGGCGCGGGCAAGCTCGATGTGTTCAGGGACAACGAAGGCATAACGGCCGATTACGCGGGCCTCTCCTTCGAATCGAAGGTGACGATGCCGCGCCAGCACGCATCGAATGCCAGCCTGCCCTCAACGCCATACGTGACCGAGGCAGCGTTCGGGCACCACATGAGCGACTGGAGCGCCTCTGCTGCGGGGATATCCCCCGATGCCACGTTCCTCTCTGGTAGCGAGTATGCGGTATCCGACCTTGTGCCCTACATCGTCGATACCACGGCGGCGGGCACGGTGGACGATCCGTTCGTGATCGACCTGTACGCCGGCTGGGTGCTCGATATCAGCATGGATATGCCCACCGATGAGGCTATAGACGTGAAGATGGACGGCCTTGCGAACGAGGGGCAGGCCGAGTCGGAGCTGGCCATCGTATCGAACACGCCAGCCGAGATGAAGGTGGGCGCGAAGTCGGCCTTGCAGACCGGCACGCCGGCTTACGACGTGCTGCTGAACGGCAGCGAGGAGCGCGCTACGGCGGCCGATATCGACGACAGCGTGCAGTTCTCGTTCGCAGCGAAGGGCTTCCCCGCGAATGGCAGCTCGGAGGTGGCGGTGGCGAGCGGCTGGGATATCGCCGCTGCGGATAGCGCCGCGAGCGAGCGCCTCGCTGGCAAGCTCGCCTTGACGCTGGGCGATGTCATCCATATGGACTGGGACGCCATCACCCATGCGGGGCCTGCTCGCTGGGAGAACCTGTCGACCATCACCTGGACGGCCGATCTGGCCGACCCCAGCCTGCGCACTGCGGTGCAGCTGCTGGAGCGCCCGTAGCGCATCAAGCGCCGCGCCGGCCGACGCGCGGCCGCCAACGATACGACTGACAACGACACGACCGATAGGGGCTGTAATGACCGATACCACCAAGAAACCGCAGCAAGGAAGGACGGAGGCGCATCTCGCTTCCGGCGCACCGAGAGGTGCTGCTCAGCCGAGCGCTGGCCGCACGGGCGCGGAGAGCGCCGCCGCGCGCCCCTCGGCTGCGCGGGGCATCGTCATCGCCGTGGGCTGCGCGGTGGCGGCGCTCGCCATATGGCTTCTGGTGTGGCTGTTCGCCTGCAATGGCTCGAGCCTGTTCAATCCGAATGCGCAGACCGGTCAGGCGCCGTACAAGACGGCCGAAGAGGTGCAGGCCGAGCTCGACCGCGTGGTGGAGGAGGGCATGTTCAACATCTCCATCGCGTCGGTCATACAGTTCGAGGACGGCACGAGCACCGGTACGGCCTACATAGAGAACATACCGGGCAACCGATACAACATGCAGGTGACCATCACCGATGATGCTTCGGGCGATGTGCTGTACGAGTCGGGCGTGCTCCAGCCGAACCAATACATCGAGGATATCGCGCTCGCGCGCGACCTCGATGCAGGCACCTATGAGGCCACCGCGCTATTCAAGGCGCTCGACAGCACCACCTATGACGAGGTGGGCCAAGCCGCCGCCAAGGTGACGGTGAACGTGCTGCATTGATGGGTCCCACGCGGCTTAAGGCCGCTGGACATAGGGAAACGCGACGGCCGAGCCGCCGCGAGAGCAAGGACGGATGGCTTACAACACAAGGAGGAATGAGCCATGAAGAAGACCAGCAAGATCATGAGCGCCGTGGCGCTCAGCGCAGCCCTGGCGATCGGCACCGCCATGCCAGCGTTCGCCGCTACCACCTCGAAGGGCACCGAGGGCGAGATGGAGATGGATGGCTCGGCGGTGAAGACCGAGGAAGTCAGCACCGATGGCGAGTCCGGCGAGACCTCGGTGCACATGAAGACCGAGGTATCGAACATCAGCGTGACCGTGCCTGTGAAGGCGTACCTGTACGCCGAGACGGTGGGCGGCAACCTGGGTACGCCCTCGAAGACCGCTTATCGGCTGGTGAACACCTCGACCACCACCGATGCCTACATCCGCAGCATCGCTGTGGATAACACCGCCGCATCCGAGTGGCTGCTGACCACCGATACCACGAAGGTGGGCGCTGGCGTGCAGGCGTCGGGCGTCACCTATGGCAACATCTTGGTGAACATGGCGATCGAGTACAAGAACAGCGGCAATCAGACCATGAGCGAGCCCGCGTTCGCGCTGGATACGGCGGCGGCGAAGACGTTCACCAAGACCGATGGCACGTTCATCCCCCATATGCCGAAGAACAACGGCGAGATCAACATCGACCTGTCCGGCCAGAGCTCCATGCTCAACGACCAGATAGCCGATGGCGCCACCACGCAGGAGGCGTTCAAGATCACCTACACCGTGTCGGCCAACCCCAGCAACACCATCGCCTAAGGCATCAGGATAGGTCGGGGCATCCGCATGGCGCAGCATGGGCAGCATAATATGGATCAGGGATATCCGCACAGCTCCGCGAACGGATGCCCGCCGCACGGCTGGGCGCCGGGCGGCGGCGAGGGCGGGAGGGCTGCATTCCCGCAGCCCTCTGCGCCGCCGGGTGCGGGCGTGTATCAGGGCTATCAGCATCAGCCCGGCTTCTCGCAGGCGCCGTATGGCTATCCATATTACCAAGCGCCTGCCACTAGCGTGCCGCAGCCGATGCCGAAGAAGCGCAGGGGCGCGGGGTTCTGGGTGGCCATCGCCATCGCCGTGCTCGCTGTGCTGCTCGCGGGAGTGCTTGCATTCCAAGTGCTCTCGGGCCCGGGCAAAGGGGCGCGCAGCGGGCAGATGGGCCAGCTCGACGGCAAGACCGCCGAGGAGATACAGGCCGAGCTCGACCGCGTGGTCGAAGAGGGCATGTTCAACATCAGCATAGCCGCCATCGTGGAGTTCGCCGATGGGACCAGCCCGGGCGATCTGCGCATCGAGAACGTGCCGGGCAACCCGTACCTGATGAAGGTGGACATACAGCGGCAAGACAACGGCGAGCGCATCTACGAGACCGACATCATCGAGCAGAACCACCATATCCAGTCGGATGTGCTCGATGCCGATCTAGACCCGGGCACCTATGAGTGCATAGCCCGCTTCCACGCGCTCGATCCGGATACGGAAGAGGAGGTCGGCCAAGCGGCCGCCGCTATGACGATAAAAGTGCTGGGGTAAATGCCTCGCACGAGCCCCTCTGGGAGAGAGCGGCTCATCCGGGGCATTCCATGAGGGAGTTGGGGAACGGATATGAAGACCATCATGAGGAAGACGATCAGCTGCCTGATGGCTGCCGTGTTGGCGGTGGGGCTCGTGCCGATGGGGGCATTCGGCGCGGAAAGCCTCGATGATGAGGTGGTGAATGGCGGCGTGAGCCGCATAACGAGCGATGGTGGCGAGGCTTCCACCAGCGTGGGCATCGTAGTGGGCGCCGGGTTCGCCGTGGCCGACCCGACCGAGTCGATGTTCGAGGAGGGATATGGGCGCGGGGAGGCCATCTCGGTGTGGGCGCGCGGCGGCAAGGCGCCGTACACCGCGCGCTGGGAGTACGCGGTAGCAGCGTTCGATGCGACGGGCAAGCCTTTATACAGCTCTGCTGTGCGCATGCCGGTGGGCAATACGGCCGGCGACAGCCAGGTGAGCGACGAGCAGACCGGGGCGGTCGAGTTCCGCCACATCCCGAATGGCAACGACAGCTTGGCACCGGGCGGCACCTACTGGTATTGGCTGACAGTGACCGACGCGAACGGCAATAGCGCTGCGCAGGCGGTGGAGGCACCGTATCTGGTGGCGCGCCAGAGCGCCTACCGGCCGGGCCCCTTCACCGACAATGCGGCGCAGGCGGGGTGGACGTGGGCTGTCGCCGGTGCCGGGGCAGAGCTCGCTCCCATCGGCGCCGGCAGCGTCGCGAATGCGGCGACGGGCGCCATCCATAACGGCATCACCTTGTCGAGCGATGCGCTCGATGCTGCGTCCGGCGCGTTCGGGGTGCTCTCGGGCGCAGCGCAGCCGATGCGCGTGGCCGGCGCGTGGACGGTGGCCATAACCGAGGTGCAGCCGGCGGGCGATGATGCCTACAAGGGGTCGGTGCTGGTGATGATCGACGCATCGTCGGTGGACATGCCGAGCGTCGCCGCGGGCGCCGTGCCGGTGCCGGGCGTCGATTTCGAGCTGCTGCGCCTCTCTGCCGATGGCACGGGCGCGCAGGCGCTCTCCACCGTGGGCGCGAGCGGGCTATCGTATGCGGACGGCATCATATCGTTCATCGTGAAGGACTCCGCGGCGAGCGGCCTGATCGGCACGTTCGCATTGGCGGTGAAGCCGAAGGATGGCGACGCGGGCAAGTCGTTCACCGTGGAGACCGCCGTGCGCCCGGCGGCTGCGGGCACAGTGGGGCAGGGCGGCATTTTCGCCTATCAGCAGCAGCCGACCATCACGTTCAGTGCTCACGCAGGATACAAGGTGGAGGGCGTGGAGCTCTCTTTGAAGCCGACCGCCGATGCGCCGGGAGCGCCGCGCGTGGTGGAAGTGCCGAAGAGGGGCGAAGAGGGTGCGAGCGCGCCGTATGGCACCTGGGAGGGCAACAGCTACACCTTCCCGAAGGAGTTCAACAGCACAGGCGATGAAGGGTATGCGCTGCTGACCGTGGTGTTCACCGACGACCCCGACTATGTCGACCCGACGCCGCTCGAGCTGAGCGTCTCCGTGACAGGTGCCGGTGCGGCGTATGTGGGCGCCGTGCAAGATGCTACGAAGGTGACGGGCAGCTCCACGTTCGTATCGGGCGCGACCTACGGGAGCTTCACGCTCAAGGCGAACGAGCGGGTGGTGCTCACCTTCGCGCCCGACGCGGGTGCGCGCTTGGAGTCGCTCACGGTGAACGGCGAGCTCATCCGCGGGGTGACGGACAGCTACGCCATCGCATCATTCAATAAGGATATGGATGTGCAGGTGGTGTTCGCCGACGGCCTGCCCGTGCCGAAACCCGCCTATACGGTGCGCGCCGACTATGACGCATCGCGCGCTCAGGTGGGGTTCGGTGCTACTGGCACGCAGTGGGTGAGCGAGGCTGAGGTCGCGGAAGGCGGCTCGGTGGCGCTGGTAGTGCGGCCGAAGCTGGGCTATCAGCTGGAGAGCGCGCGCCTGTTCGAGGGTGGCGATACGGCCGGAGCCGATGTGACGGCCGATTGCGCGGATGGTTTGCTCGAGCTCGCCGATGTGCGCGCCGATATACGGGTGCGCTTCGAGTTCTCGGCGATAGAGCTCACGGCGATCGTCGACCAGGCGCCTCTCGGCAGCAGCATCGCCACTGCGGCGGGTGCTGCGGCTGTGGGCGCGCATATCGTCACCATCGAAGCGCCGCTCCGTCTCGTCATCGCAGCCGATGCGGGCTATCAGCTGCGCGAGGGCAGCTTGAAGCTGGGCGATATCGCGCTCAGCCCGTCGAGCGTGCATGAGGAAGCCGACGGCACCACCTCGTACCAGGTGGATATCTCCTATGCCGACCTCCTGAAAGCGGGCAACGGAGCGCACCTGTCGTTCGATGCCATCAAGAAGGTCGATGCCGATCAGATGTGGTTCACGATAAGCGCGACCGCTGGCGCGCATGGCAAGACGATAGCGCGCACCGTGGTAGCGCGGGGCGGTACAGCTACCGTGCAGTTGTTCCCCGACGAGGGGTATCGCGTGGCGTATGCCGAGGTCGATGGGAGCCGCATCACCGGTGCGGGCGCTGCCGTGAGCAATAGCATCTCTTGCGACATACGGGGCGCCGCGCCATTCGTCAGGTTCACCGACGTTGCTGAGGATTACCAGCTGCATGTGGCATTCGAGCGCATCCCCGGGCCGGGCGAGCCCGATGGGGGCGATAACCCCGGTGCCGAGGTGCCGGACGATCCGGTGATCATCGTGCCCGAGCAGCCCGACGGCGAGGGCGGCGAGGGGCCGGGCGGCTCCATCGTGCCCGGCAGCACGACCGATGGGCGCGATGAGGTGCCGGTGCATCCGGGCACCGACCAGGTGTTCACCTTCATCCCCGAGGACGATACCTGGGTGCTCGACCGGGTGGTGGTCGATGGCATCGAGGTGCTCGACGGCGCGGGGGTGCAGCTGAAGGACAAGCTGACCCAGACGAACGGCGCTGGCTTGCTCTTCGAGCCCGGCATGCCCATCAGCTACGAACCTGCCACCGGGGAGTATGTCATCGAGAATGCCGACGGCACACAGGACCGCTTCGTGCTCGACCTCGATGCGCTGACTCTCACGTTGCTCGCGGTGAAGGCGCCGCATACCGTGAGCGGCACTTTCGCCCGCATCGGCGCTGTGACCATCGACATCGTGAGCGGCGAGGGAGCCAGCACGGCCGGGACGGTGACGCCGCGCGGCACCTTCGGCTGGAAGAAGAAGCTGCCGCTGGTGATCGTGGCGGCTCCGGAGAACGGCAGCGTGCTCGATGCGGTGTATGTGGAAGTGGATGGCGAGGTGCGCGACGTGACCGGGGAGATGGTCGAGGCGACCGCAGAGCACATCCGCCAGGCCGAGGCCGCGCAGAAGATGGCCTACCAGCGCACCGATCATGGCTATAAGCCCATCCGCCTGGCCGAGGCGGCGGCTATCATGGCGGTGGCCGAGGCGGGCGCTGCGGCGCCGGCGGGCGCGCGGGCCTATGTCATCCCCGATGGCTTCCTCCAGCCAGGGAAGATGTATACGGTGCATGCCTCTTTCAAGCAGATGCGCACCGTCAGCGCGCGCGTCGAAGGCGGGCACGGGCGCATCGTGGGCGCGGCGTCTTCGTCTGATGCGCTCTCGGTGCAGGTGAGGGACGGTGCGGCGTGCACCGTCTCCTACCTCGCCGACCCGGGGTATCGCGTGAAGGCGGTGTACGACAACGGCCGCGAAGCACAGGGGTTCACTGAGACGGGGTACCGTATCGAGGGCATCGTTGCCGATCATGAGGTGGTGGTGCGCTTCGAGCCGTACAGCGTGGGCCCGGCTGCCGGCTCGTCGAATCCGATCGACCGCGTGGTGCGGCGCTTGACGAGCCTTGCCCAGACGGGCGACTTGAACCTGCCCGGCATCGTGGCCCTCGCAGGCGTCGCCAGCGCGGCTACGGGCATCGCGGTCATATCGGCCACCCGCCGTCGCAAGCGGGAGCGCTCGGAGGGATAGGCGCTTGCGCCCGCGCCCGGCGCGCTCGGGGAGCCTCCGCCAGCAACGTAGGGGCTTCCCGACCGTGCCGGTCTGGTTCTCAGACCGGGTGAGCGTGCGAGCAGTCCGTCACTGCTTGCGCGCAGGGACCGCAGCTCTTGCTGCGGTCCCTTTTTGCTGTTTACATCCGCGGCAGAGGCCGGTACAATACTCTATTGAACAATGTGTTGAATTATATACGCAGCGTTGAAAAGAGCTGTATGGCCACTGGTATCGCAACAGCGCCGCTGCAACAGGCGGACGAGGGCGGCTGCGCTGCCCGAGAGGATGTCGATCGACGCATCATGCGCTCGAAGCGCGCGCTGCGGCGAGCGCTGATCGAGCTCGCGAGCGAGCGCGGGCTCGACAACTTCACCGTGAACGACCTCTGCGAGCGGGCAGACCTGAACCGCGGGACGTTCTACAACCATTTCAAGACCAAAGAAGACCTCTCGCTCGCGTTGCAGGCGGAGTTCATGATCGGCATCGCGCAGCTGCGTGCCGGCATGGAAGAGCTGACCTTGCTCGACCTAGCGAAGCAGAGGCTGTCGAAGAAGCCGCTGCCCATCTTGGTGGCGCTGTTCGATTACCTGCGCGAGCAGAGCGATCTGCTGGTGGTGATGCTGGGCCCCGGGGGCGACGCGAGCTTCGGCCAGCAATTGCGCGAGGGGCTCTGCTCTGACCTGATCATGGGGCTGCTGCATGAGCGCTACCGCACCGACCCGACGCCGTTCGTCAGCTATTACGTGGCGTTCTATTCCGCTGCTTACCTGGGCGTCATCACGCGCTGGTTGCAGACCGGCATGCAAGAGAGCTCGGAGGAGATGGCGCGCATCGCCATGCGGCTCCTCCTGATAAAACCCGGCGAATCCATAACGCTGTAGACCCGACAGGAGATGGATATGGGCAAGAGGACTGCTTACGTGAAGATAGAGGACGCCACCGAGGATGCCTGCGCTATGCGCGTGGTGCGGGTGAGCGGGCAAGCTGCGGAGGCTGCCGCTGAGGCAGGATGCGAGCCCGGCGAGCAGGTGCGCACGGCAGATGAGCTGAGCGCTGCTGCGGGGCTGCATATCGGCATCGACGTGGGCTCCACCACGGTGAAGCTCGCGGTGCTCGGCGACGATGACGCCATACGCTGGTCGGTCTACCAGCGCCATCATGCCGATGTGCGCGCCACCATCGTGGATGTGCTGCGCCAGGCAGCCGCGCAGTTCGGCGATGAGCCCATGACCATCGCCATCACCGGGTCGGGCGGCCTTCTGCTGTCGCAGTGGCTGGGCATCGCGTTCGTGCAAGAGGTCATCGCCAGCAAGACGGCGGTGGAGACGTTCATCCCCACGACCGATGTGGCTATCGAGCTGGGCGGCGAGGACGCGAAGATCATCTACTTCGACAACAGCATCGAGCAGCGCATGAACGGCACCTGCGCTGGCGGCACTGGGGCGTTCATCGACCAGATGGCGGCGCTGCTCGATACGGACGCGGCGGGGCTCGACGAGCTGGCGCGCACGCACGAGACGATCTATCCCATCGCCAGCCGCTGCGGCGTGTTCGCTAAGACCGACGTGCAGCCGCTGCTGAACGAGGGCGCGCGCAAGGAGGATATCGCGGCGTCCATCTTCCAGTCGGTGGTGACGCAGACCATCTCGGGGCTGGCGTGCGGGCGGCCCATCCGTGGCAATGTGGCGTTCTTGGGCGGTCCGCTGCAATACCTGCCCGAGCTGCGCCGCCGCTTCTACGAGACGCTCGATCTGTCCGACGAGGCGATCATCGTGCCTGCGGACGCGCATCTGTTCGTGGCGTGCGGCTGTGCGATAGCGGGTGCGGAGGCGGGCGCTCATGCCGAGCGCTTGGGCGATGTGCTCGCGCGCTTGGAGAGCCTGGGCGATATGCAGGGCAGCGAGGTGGTGCGCCTCGACCCGCTGTTCGGAAGCGATGAGGAATATGAGGAGTTCAGGGCGCGCCACGATGCCGAGCGCGTGCGCCGGGGCAGCTTGGCGGACTATCGCGGCGTGGCCTATCTGGGCATCGATGCGGGATCGACCACCTTCAAGGCAGCGCTCATCGGCGAGGACGGTGAGCTGCTCTGGTCGACCTATGCGTCCAACAAGGGCGACGTGCTCGGCTGCGCGAAGGCGGCGGTGGCAGAGCTGTATGCGGCGCTGCCCGTCGACCCGGCGAACGGGGAGGCGCTCGTACGCATCGGCCATGCTACGGTGACCGGCTATGGCGAGGGCTTGCTGCTGGAGGCGTTGCGCGTCGATTCGGGCGAGATAGAGACGGTAGCGCACCTGCGCGGCGCTCAGGAGATGCTGCCCGGCGTCGAGTTCATCCTCGATATCGGCGGGCAGGACATGAAATGCCTGCGCGTGAAGGACGGCGTGATCGACCACATCATGCTGAATGAGGCGTGCAGCTCCGGCTGCGGCAGCTTCATCGAGAGCTTCGCGAGCGGGCTCGACCTCGATGTGGCCGATTTCGCGCAGACCGCTATACAGGCTGCGCGACCGGTCGATCTGGGCAGCCGCTGCACCGTGTTCATGAACAGCCGCGTGAAGCAGGCCCAGAAGGAGGGCGCCACGGTGGGCGACATCGCGGCGGGCCTGGCCATCTCGGTCATCAAGAACGCGCTGTTCAAGGTCATCAAGATACGCGATCCGCACGATGTGGGCACCAAGGTGATCGTGCAGGGCGGCACGTTCCTGAACGATGCCGTGCTGCGCTCGTTCGAGCAGCTCTCGGGCGCGTGCGCGGTGCGGCCGGATATCGCCGGCAACATGGGGGCGTTCGGCGCGGCGCTCCTCGCTCGCGACCGATACCATGCTGCGGCAGGCGTCGGACGAGGCTCCGTTCAGAAGCTGCGCAGCCCTCTCTCCGCCTCATCCGACGCCTGCCGGGAGGATGATCCCGCGCGACCGGGGAGCGCCGACCTCACTGGGGGAGAGGAGGCGAGCAGCTCTTGCTCTGCTGCCGACCCCGCCCAGGGAGATGGTTCTGCGAATACCCAGGGTGATGCTTCGGGCGCGCTGGGGAGCCGGCTCCTCACTTTGGAGGAGATCGAGGGGCTCTCTCCTTCGCATCGGACGGTGCGGTGCAAGGGGTGCTCGAACAGCTGCCTGCTCACGGTGAACGATTTCGGGGTGGATGAGGAGACGGGCAAGCATCGCCGCTTCATCACGGGGAATCGGTGCGAGAAGGGCGAGAGCTTGGGCGCGGGCGCGCAGAGAAGCGACGTGCCGAACCTGTTCGAGTGGAAGAGCGAGCGGCTGTTCGGGCATTATGAGCCGCTGGCGAGCGAGGCTGCTCCGCGTGGCACCGTGGGTATCCCGCGCGCGCTGAACATGTATGAGAACTACCCGTTCTGGTTCACCTTCTTCACGCAGCTGGGGTATCGCGTGGTGCTGTCCGACCCTTCGACGAAGAAGACCTATGAGGCGGGCATCGAGAGCATGCCGTCCGAGAGCGTGTGCTATCCGGCGAAGCTCTCGCATGGTCACATCATGGACCTGTTGGCGAAGCATCCCGACTTCATCTGGATGCCGTGCAGCAAATGGGAGCGGCAGGAGGACAGCACCGCGGGCAACCATTTCAACTGCCCGATCGTGGCGAGCTACCCTGAGGCGCTGCGGCTGAACATCGATGAGCTGCGCGAGACGGACGTGGCGTTCGTGAGCCCGTGGCTGCCCTATGACGATAAAGAGAAGCTGAAGGAGCGCCTGTGGGCCGAGCTCGGCGATACCTTCCGCGCGCAGGTGGGCTCGAAGGGCCCGGCGCTGACGCGGGCGCAGGTAGATGCCGCGGTCGATGCCGCGTGGGATGAGGACGAAGCATTCAAGCGCGACGTGCGGCGCAAGGGCACCGAGACGCTGGCGTGGATGGAGCGCACGGGCGCTCATGGCATCGTGTTGGCGGGTCGGCCGTATCATCAGGATCCCGAGATAAACCACGCCATACCGGAGCTGTTGCAGAGCTTCGGGCTGGCGGTGCTCACTGAGGATTCGGTGGCGCATCTCGGGCAGCTCGAGCGGCCCATCCGCGTGGTCGACCAGTGGATGTACCACACGCGCCTGTACGCGGCGGCGAAGGTGGTCACCCAGCGGCGCGACCTCGATCTGATACAGCTGAACTCGTTCGGCTGCGGGCTCGATGCGCTGACCACCGATCAGGTGCAGGAGGTGCTAGAGGCCGCGGGCAAGGTGTATACGGTGTTGAAGATCGATGAGGTGTCGAACCTGGGTGCGGCGCGCATCCGCGTGCGTAGCTTGCTGGCGGCGTTGAAAGACCAAGCTGATCGCGAGGCTGAGGAGGCGTCGGATGCGCGCGCATCTGCGCGCCCGTGCCCGGCCGTGGGCATCGCCGATGCTGACATAGAGGCGCTCGTGCCCGAGAGCTTCACGCAGAAGGCCGACGGCGTGGCTGCCGGCGCGACGGCTCAGCGCGACGGCTCCTCGACCGAATTCGCGCGCCCGCAGTTCACCGAGGAGATGAAAGAGGCGGGCTATACCATCCTAGCGCCGCAGATGGCGCCGTACCACTTCGAGCTGTTGGTGCCCATCTTCCGCAGCAATGGCTACAACGTGGAGCTGCTGCCCTCGGTGGATGCTGGTGCGGTGGACGCGGGGCTGCGGTACGTGAACAACGACATCTGCTATCCGTCCATCTTGGTGACGGGGCAGATCATGGAGGCCGTGATGAGCGGCCGCTACGACACCGATAAGCTGGCGGTGCTGATAACCCAGACCGGCGGTGGGTGCCGCGCCACGAACTACATCGCGCTGATACGCAAGGCGCTCGCGGCGGCGGGGCTCTCGCATATCCCGGTCATCGCGCTGTCGTTCAAAGACCTCGGCGAGGTGAACCCCGGCTTCAAGATAACGCCGAAGATGCTCTATCAGGCCATCTTCGCGCTGCAATACGGCGACCTGCTGATGATGTGCCTGTACCGCACGCGGCCCTATGAGGTGGAGCCGGGCAGCGCCGAGCGGCTGTTCGAGCACTGGATGGCGGAATGCAAGCGGCAGTTGGCGAGCGGCGTGGGGCATGCGCAGTTCAAGCGCACCGTGGAGCGCATCGTGGACGATTTCGACACGCTGCCGCTCGCGGGCGAGGGCACGAAACCGCGCGTGGGCGTGGTGGGCGAGATCCTGGTGAAATTCCACCCCACGGCGAACAACCAGATCGTCGACCAGATCGAGGCCGAGGGCTGCGAGGTCGTGGTGCCGGGCCTGATCGAGTTCTTCCTGTTCGGCATCGCGGGCGGCATCTTCCAGCGCCAGATCGGCAAGTCGGCGAAGAGCGCGCTCGGCAGCCGCATCGGGCTGGCTGCCATCGCCAAGCTGCGCCGCCCGGTGAACGAGGCGCTGCGGCGCAGCCAGCGGTTCTGCCCGCCGGCTGACATCTACGAGCTCGCCGAGTATGCCAGCGAGATACTGAGCCTGTGCAACTCGATGGGCGAGGGGTGGCTGCTCACCGCCGAGATGGTGGAGCTGATACGCTCCGGTTGCCCGAACATCGTATGCACGCAGCCCTTCGCATGCCTGCCGAACCACGTGGTAGGCAAGGCGGTCATCAAAGAGCTGCGGCGCCAGTACCCCGACAGCAACATCGTCGCGGTCGACTACGACCCGGGCGCCTCAGAGGTGAACCAGCTGAACCGCATCAAGCTGATGATAGCGGTGGCGAAGGCGAACCTGGCGGCCAAGGAGGGCGTGGCGCGCGCCGTGCGCAATGCCCACGTGAAGCCGCGGCCGAAGACGCAGGATATGGCGGCGTACGTGGCCATCGAAGAAGAGACCGTGGCTTGAGCGGCACGACCCGGACGCATTTCGGGATACGGTGCCGCTTGCCGCTGCGCGACTTGCGCCTCTCGAAGCGCAACCTGATATACCGCACGGGGCGCGGCACCTACTTGTTCAAGGACAAGTGGTTGCGCGCCGACCGGCGGCTCTGGCCTGAGCATCGACGGCGCTGCTTGCTGAACTACGACTTGTCGATGGCTTACTTCCGGCGGCTGTCGCATGAGGAGTTCGAAGCAGCGCTGCAAGAGGTGCTCGCGAGCTATCCACAGCTGCGGCCGGTGGCGGACTTGCGCGACGTAGCCGACGTGCCCGGCGTATACCTGATGGTGCTCGACCGGCACTGCCAGATATATGTGGGGAAGGCCTGCGGCAAGCATGGCATCAAGCATCGCATCCTGCGCCATTGGCGCAACGCCGTGCCCTTCGACCGGCTGTTGTCGGGCGAGCCCGAGGAGTCCATCCTGCCCATCGACGCATTCCGCGCGCTCGACACCACGCGCATCTATGCAGCCCCTACCGAAGAGGCGGGCATGCTCGAGCGCGCCGTGGCCGATGCGGTGCCTGCGGCGTTCAGCTTGAACCGCACCCGTGCGGGTGATCTGGAGGGTGGCCTGTCCGAGGCCATCGCCTGCCGCCGCACCCGTTCGCTGCTCTGAGAGAGAACCGTTCCATAGTTTCCTCCGCCGATCGAGATTCTGTATCTTTTGATCGTCATACTATTACATGATATGATATAATCAATCAAAAGATAGGAGGAATCATGTCTGAAGATATAACTCCCCAGCAGATCAAAGAGATACGGCAGCGTTATGGGCTGTCCCAGCAGGCTTTCGCGCGCGTGCTGGGCTTGGGCGAGGCCAGCATCGTCCGCTACGAGAACGGTCAGAAGCCGAGCCGTGCGAACGCGAACCTCATCCGCGCAGCCGCCATCCCCTCATTCATGGCTGATTGCCTGAAGCGCGATGGCCACCTCATCACCGACGACCAGCGCGCAGGGGCCGAGCGCATCGTATACGCCGACGTCACATTCAAGGAGGATGGCGATATGGACATCAACGAGGTATACACGCTCACGCTGAAGCAAGAAGTCCTGAACGAGAAGGCAGCGGATATCATGGCCGAGCTGTTCCGGGCCAAGCGAGCTGCCGAGAGGGTCGGCGATAGCGGCCTTGTGATGATGTATGAGGATATGGCTATCCAGCTCGCGCTCTTGAAGCCGACCATCGCCACCGAAGCGAATATGGACATGCAGCGGCTGTGCGCGATAGATGGCCAGCTCGATTGCATGCGCGAGATCTACCATCAGACCTTGAAGAGGGCAGCATAGATGGCTGCGAGAGCCGCCGATTTCACATCTCAAGAATTCGATGACGCATTCTATGATGTGATCCAGAAGAGCATAGTCAGCGCTGCTCTGTCACCGCATGACGCTCCGTCGGCTTATCTGCTCGGAGGGCAGAGCGGTGCGGGTAAGACGACCCTCCACCGCATCCTCCGATATCGGCTGGATGACGATGTCATCGTCATCAACGGAGACGAGTTCCGCTCGTTGCATCCGCGCTTCTACGAGCTTCAAGAGGCGTATGGCGATGATGCCGTCTCCTATACGGCCCCTTGGGCGGGCCAGATGGTCGAGGAGCTCGTCGATCAGCTCTCGCGGTTGAAGTACAACCTCGTTGTCGAGGGGACGCTCCGGACGGCGGATGTCCCGCTCGACACGGCGCAGCTCTTGCGTGAGCGAGGGTATGGCGTGTCGCTCGCGCTGATGGCGGTGAAGCCTGAGATATCCCTGCTCAGCTGCCAGCTGCGTTATGAGGAGATGCGCATAGCGGGCACGACGCCCCGCGCTACCGACCCAGAGCATCATCGGCGCATCGTCGATCAGATCGTCAGCAATCTCTCGGTGCTCGAGGGGTCGGGCGCATTCGACGGCATCGAGCTGTATGGGCGCAGCGCAACGCGCCTCTATCCTGCTGAGGGTGAAGATCGGTCGGCGAGCCGAGCGCTGAGCGATATCCTGTTCGGCGAGTGGACAGCCGAGGAGCTGGCGCATCGCGCGTTCTTGGAGGAGCGGTTAGCCGAGCTGCGCCAGCGGTAAGAGCGCTGCGGGCGCTCAGTACCGGCGCCCGTCATAGCATGCCTCACCTTGAGGGCGCGGTATAATCCGAGCTATGGAAGAACAGCGAGGAAAGATCGTCATCGTGCCCACGCCCATAGGGAATCTGGGCGACATGACCTTGCGCGCATTGGAAGAGCTGAAGGCGGCCGATGCGGTCTGTGCGGAGGATACGCGCGTCACCGGCAAGCTGCTCGCGGCGCTCGGCATCGCGAAGCCGCTCGTGCGGCTCGACGAGAATGCGATGGGCCGCTGCGCGGCGGAGGTCATCGGGCGCGCAGCGGCCGGCGAGCGCATCGCCTATTGCAGCGATGCGGGCATGCCCGGTGTGTCCGATCCCGGCCTGCGCCTTGTGCGCGCAGCGCATGAGGCGGGGGTGGCGGTAGAGGTGCTGCCCGGGCCGAGCGCTGCTACGACGGCGTATGTCGCCAGCGGCGTCACGTGCCCGCAGTTCTATTTCGGCGGCTTCTTCCCGCGCAAAGCCGGTGAGCGCGCACGCCTGTTGGAGAGCCTGCGCGCGCTCGATGCAGCTCTCGTGTTCTATGAGAGCCCGAAGCGCGTGGTATCGGCGCTGGGAGCCATCGCTGAGGCGATGCCCGCGCGCGAGGTGGCCGTATGCCGCGAGCTCACGAAGCTGCATGAGGAAGTGGCGCGCGGCACCGCAGCCGAGCTCGGCGCCCTGTTCGCAGAGCGCGAGCGCACCGGTTCGGTGCGGGGCGAGATAGCCATCGTGATAGGCCCGGGCGAGCGGGGAGAGGGGGCGTGCTCCGAGCAAGAGGTCGAGCAGCGCGCAGCCGAGCTCGCCGCGCAGGGGCTGCGCACGAAAGAGGCGGCCAGGCTGCTCGCGCAGGAATGCGGCATAGCCAGGAGCGCCGCTTACGACCTCGTCATGAGGTTGGCCGATGGCGCGTAGCCTGCGCTCCGAGCCAGTATCCATCGGCAGCTTCGAGGTGCAGCTCACCCGCAAGCGCATCAAGAACATGCACCTGCGCGTGAAGCCACCTGATGGGCGCATCGAGGTGTCGGCGCCGGCGCATCTGCCCCTGCGCGATATCGAGCGCTTCGTGCTGGCAAAAGCCGACTGGATAGCCCGCCAGCAGCAGGCCATCGCCGCTGCGCCCGCGCGCGCTGCCGATACCGCGAGCCCGGAGGAGCAAGCCGTCTGGAAGGCGGTCGTGGCAGCCTGCGTGCCCGCTCTCATCGAGGCATGGGAGCCCATCATGGGCGTGCGCGCGGGCAAGCTGGCCTACCGCAACATGAAGAGCCGCTGGGGCAGCTGCCAGCCGGCCACCGGGCGCATCTGCATCAACACCCGCCTGGCGCTCTATCCGCCCGAATGCCTGGAATACGTGGTGGTGCACGAGCTCTGCCACCTGCTCGAACGCGGGCATGGCCCCCGCTTCCGCGCCCTCATGGACGCGTTCCTTCCCGATTGGCAGCAGCGCCGCGCGAAGCTGCGGTAACGGGCGCCCATATCGGCGGACAACCGCCCGGTGTTGTGGTATATTGCTCGTGTTCCGTGATTTTCACATGAATCAAGTGACAATTCCACCTGTTCGCACGCGTTTTCTCGCGCGCATTCTACACGAAGGGGACAAAGTGAGATTCTTCTTGGACACCGCCGACCTCGACGAGATACAAGAGGCGGCAAGCTGGGGCGTGCTGGCTGGCGTCACTACGAACCCCACGCTCTACTCCCGCATCGGCGGGAAGCTCGACGACTTCCAGGCCCACATCAAGCGCATCTGCGACGCCGTGGGCCCCGATTGCCCGGTGTCGGCCGAGACGGTCGCCATGACGCGCGACGAGATCGTCCGCGACGGACGCGAGCTCGCCGCCATCGCGCCGAACGTGGTGGTGAAGGTGCCGACGATGGTAGAGGGCCTCGCCGCCACGCGCACGCTGGCCGACGAGGGCATCCGCGTGAACATGACGCTGTGCTTCACGGTGCCGCAGGCCATGCTCGCGGCCCGCAGCGGCGCGCGCTACATCTCGCCGTTCATCGGCCGCTTCGATGACATATCCGAGGACGGCATCGACCAGGTGGCGCAGATCGTGGAGGCCGTCGGCAACTACGATTTCACGGGCAGCACCGTGAACGGCGAGCAGATTGAGGTCATCGCCGCCAGCATCCGCAGCGCGAACCACGTGACGAAATGCGCGCTGATGGGCGCCGATGTGGCCACCGTGCCGTTCGGCGTGCTGAAGAAGATGGTGAAGCATCCGCTGACCGAAGCGGGTATAGAGAGCTTCCTGAACGATTGGGAGAAAGTAAAGTAGATGGCAGACGAAGCTAAGACCGAAGAAGCGGCGCCCGAAGCGCCGAAGCGCCGTCGCGGCCGCCCCACCAAGGCGGAGACCGAGGCGCGCAAGGCGGCGGAGGCCGCAGCGGCAGCCGAGGGGGCTGCGGAAGAAGCCCCGAAGAAGACGCGCACGCGCAAGAGCGCAGCGAAGGCCGAAGAGGCCGAGGAGAAGCCCGCGAAGAAGGCGACCCGCAAGGCGAAGCCGAAGACCGATGAGGCCGCCGCGGAGGCAGCACCGGAGCAGCCAACCGAGGAAGAGAAGCCGAAGCGCCGTCCGGGCCGCCCGCGCAAGGCGGATGCGGCGAAGGCCGAAGAGGCAGCAGCTGCCCCGGCCGAGGCTCCTGCGAAAGAGGAGAGCGCCGAGAGCGCACCGAAGGCCGAGAAAGCCGCAGCATCGGAGGAGCGCACTCCGAAGCGCTCCGTGAAGGTCGATGGCGGCCAGCAGAACGGCCACAGCAATCACAACAACAATAACAATAACAACAATGGTGGCAACGGGCGCAACGGGCGCAACCGCAACCGCCGCCAGCGCGACAACCGCCAGCGCGAGTACGTGCCGAGCGTCAGCCGCGAGGAGCTGGAGGCATGCAAGCTGCCCGAGCTGCGCGAGAAGGCAGCCGAGCTCTCCATCGACGCATCAGGCATGAAGAAGGACGAGATCGTGGAGGCCGTCTACAAGGCCCTCGCCATCGCGGAGGGCTTCCTGGAGGTCAGCGGCATCCTGGATATCCTGCAAGACGGCTACGGGTTCCTGCGCACCGATGGCTACCTGCCCGGCGAGCACGACGCTTACGTGGGCCTGTCCACCATCCGTCGCAACGGCCTGCGCAAGGGCGACATGGTCACGGGCCAGACGCGCCCGGCGCGCGAGGGCGAGAAGTTCGCCGCCATCCAGAAGGTGCTGACCGTGAACGGGGTGCCCATCGAAGAGCTGGGGCATCGTCCGAAGTTCTCTGAGCTGACCCCGGTGTTCCCTGACGAGCGCCTGCTGATGGAGCACGGCAAGAACACCACCACCGCGCGCGTGATCGATCTGGCAGCGCCCATCGGCAAGGGCCAGCGCGGCCTGATCGTGTCGCCCCCGAAAGCCGGTAAGACCACCGTGCTGAAGGACATCGCCGCGGCCATCACCGCGAACAACCCCGAGGCGCACCTGATGTACCTCGGCATAGACGAGCGTCCCGAGGAAGCGACCGACATGGAGCGCTCCATCCGCGGCGAGGTCGTCTCGTCGACCTTCGACATGCCCTCTGAGAACCACATCCAGGTGGCCGAGCTCGTCATCGAGCGCGCGAAGCGCCTGGTGGAGCAGGGCCGCGACGTGGTGATCCTGCTCGACTCCATCACGCGCCTGGCGCGTGCGTACAACCTGGCGCAGCCCGCCAGCGGTCGCGTGCTGTCCGGCGGCGTCGATTCCACGGCGCTCTATCCGCCGAAGCGCTTCCTGGGCGCGGCGCGCAACATCGAGGGTGGCGGCAGCCTCACCATCCTGGCTTCCGCGCTCATCGACACGGGCTCGAAGATGGATGAGGTCATCTTCGAGGAGTTCAAGGGCACCGGCAACATGGAGCTGAAGCTCGACCGCAACCTGGCTGATCGCCGTATCTTCCCGGCCATCGACCCGGTCACCTCCGGCACGCGCAAGGAGGAGCTGCTGCTCGACCCGCAGGAGGCCCCGCTCATCTGGGCGGTGCGCCGCATCCTAGCGAACATGAACAACACCGAGCGCGCGATGGACATGCTCATCAAGTCGCTCAAGCAGACCGACACGAACACCGAGTTCCTGCTGCGCACGGCCAAGAAGGCCCAGACGCACCAAGGGCGCACCGACGAGAACTTCGAATTCTAAGGCGTGATCGCATGACTGGAGAGAATCGCAACCCCTACAACGAGGCATACGGTGTGCACAGCTCGGCCGCGGCGCCATCCGCGCCCGCACCGGGCGCAGCGGCTGCTCAGGTGCCGCCCGCGCAGGCGGCGGCGCCCGCGGGCGGCTCGCAGGCGGCATCGTTCACCCAGCCGTTCAGCGATGGCGCGCCTGCGCAGCCCGCCTATGCCGCTCCCGCTCCCGCCGCTGCGGCGCCGGCGAAGGCCAAGAGCGGCAAGGGCTGGATCGTGGGCATCGTGATCACGATCTCCATCATGCTGGTGTGCATCGTGTCGGTGGTGTCGTGCACCTCCACCGTGAATTCCGTCATGAACCCGTTCTCGTCGCTGTCCACCGCGAAGCCGCAGACATCTGTCTACAGCCCCAGCGTGGCCATCATCGACATCGACGGCACCATCCAATACGACGGCACGCCCAACAGCCCCGAGGGCTTGAAGGACCTGCTCGACGAGGCGTCCGACGACCCCGATATCGAGGCTGTGGTGCTGCGGGTGAACTCCCCGGGTGGCGTGGCCACTGCCGGTGAGGAGATGGCCGCCTATGTGGCCGCATTCGACAAGCCGATCGTCGTCTCCAGCGCTTCGAGCAACCATAGCGCAGCCTACATGATAAGCTCGCAGGCCGACTACATCTTCGTCGACAAGACCACCTCCATCGGCTCCATCGGCGTCATCATGCAGGTGACGGACCTCTCGGGCCTGTATGAGAAGCTGGGCATCTCGGTGGACAGCATCACCTCGGCCGACTCCAAGGATGCCGGCAGTCTCGCGCGCCCGCTGACCGAGGAGGAGCGCGCCTGGTATCAGGACATGGTCGACCAGATCAACGAGGTGTTCGTGCAGACGGTGTCCGAAGGCCGCGACATGAGCGAGAGCGAAGTGCAGAAGCTCGCCAACGGCATGCCCTTCACCGGCATGGATGCGGTGGAGAACGGGCTGGCTGACGAGATCGGCTTGCTCGACGACGCCGTGGCCTACGCGAGCGAGCTGGCGGACTACAGCTATGCGCTCCCCACCGTGCATCTGTCGAACTATTCGAGCGACCTGCTCGACCTGCTCGATATGCTCGGCGCGTACGAGAGCGACGACAAGGCGGCCGCTGCGCTGCGCGGCATCCTCGGCAGATCAGGAGAGACCGGTGCGCTGGAATAAAGACGCCGATATGGTGTGGCCGCACCGCGCTGTGGTGACGGCCGGGATGCCCTACGGCAACAAGCCGCTGCATTTCGGGCATATCGGGGGCGTGTTCATCCCGGCTGATGCGTTCGCGCGCTTCCTGCGCGACCGCATCGGGGCGCAGAACGTCCGCTTCGTCAGCGGCACCGACTGCTTCGGCTCGCCCATCAACGAGGGCTACCGCAAAGCGGTCGAAGCGGGCGCGTTCAGCGGTTCCATCGAGGAATACGTGCAGGCGAACCACGACGCGCAGGCCGCTGTCCTCGAGCAGTTCGGCGTCTCGCTCGACATCTTCCAGGGCTCGGGGATAGGGCATGCGGGAGAGGTGCACCAAGAGCTGACCGATGCGTTCATCCGCGGCCTGTACGAGCAGGGCACCTTGCAGCTCGCCTCTACCTTGCAGTTCTACGACACGCAGGCCGATACGTTCCTGAACGGGCGCCAGGTGCAGGGTCACTGCCCGGTGCAGGGTTGCAGATCGGAGCACGGCTACGCCGATGAGTGCGATTTGGGCCACCAGTACCAGCCCGCCGACCTCATCAATCCCATCTCCACCATCTCGGGCACCGTGCCTGAGATGCGCCCGGTCAGCAACTGGTATTTCGACCTGCCGTCGTTCAGCGGGTTTCTGAAAGCCCACGTAGCCGAGCTCGAGGCCGACGAGGAGGTGCGCGGCGTGGTTCCCCAGACCATCAAGGAGTTCCTGGGGGCGCCCATCGTGTTCGTGAAGAACGAGCTCGCGGGCGAATACGAGCGCATCGCCGCCGATCTGCCGCCGCATACGATGCGCGAGGCCGAGCGCGGCAAGCAGAGCTTCAGCTTGGAGTTCGACAGCGTGGAGGCGCGCGAAGAGGCGTGCGCTGCGCTCTCGAAATGCGGCATCCGCTTCCGCACCTCGAAGACGCTCGTACCCTTCCGCATCACCGGCAACATCGAGTGGGGCGTGCAGGCTCCGGTGCTCGACGGGCAGGAGGGCCTGACGGTGTGGTGCTGGCCCGAATCTCTCTGGGCGCCCATCTCGTTCACCATCGCGGCGAACGATGCGCTGGGGCTGCCGCGCAACACGTGGCGCAGCTTCTGGTGCGCCGACGATGCAGAGGTCTATCAGTTCATCGGGCAGGACAACCTGTACTTCTACGGCGTGGCGCAGCCGGCCATGTGGGAGGCGCTCGGCAAGCGCGGCGTGTTCGGCCTACCCGACTCGCAGCCGCTGCGGCAGACGCGCTTGGTGGCGAACCATCACCTGCTGTTCGGCAAGACGAAGGCGTCGTCGTCGGGTGCGGTGAAGCCGCCGAGCGGGGAAGAGCTGCTCGAGCACTACACGGTGGAGCAGCTGCGCGCGCATTTCCTGGCGTTGGGGCTCGCTCAGAAGGCGGTGGCGTTCTCGCCGAAGCCGTTCGACCCGGCGCTCAGCGACGAGCAGCGCGCCGATACGCGCGTGGCCGACCCTGTGCAGAAAGAGGGCGCTCTGCTGACGAACGTGTTCAACCGGCTGGCCCGCAGCTGCCTGTATGAGGCGGCGCGCAGCTTCGATGGCTACATGCCCATCGGGCCGGTCACCGACGAGTATCGCGAGGGGGCGCAGAAGGCGCTGCAAGCCTACGACGGGCTGATGCACCGGGTGGAGCTGCATTCGGTCATGCAGCTGGCCGACGAGCTCATACGCTGGGCGCAGAAGATATGGGCCGATGGCGCGAAGCGCATCGCTGACGCGGAGGGCGACGATGCGCCCGATGCGCCGAGCGAAGAGCGCCGCCAGCTGCTCTGCGACTGCTTCTACCTGCTGCGCGTGGCCACGCTGCTCATGCATCCCATCTGCCCTAAGGGCTGCGAGACGATCTGCGACTACCTCGACTTCGACGAAGCCGAGTTCTTCAGCTGGAATTTCGATTTCGAGAGCAACGCGGAGCTCTGCGAGGGCTATGAGCTGGAAGAGGGCCGCCACCTCGTGCGCCCGCTGCCGCCGCGCTTCGATTTCTTCCCCAAGCACCCCTCGCAGATCAAGAGATAGGCGCGCTGCGGCGCGCTCTCGCTTGCGCGCGGCGGGTGGCGGCTTATCCGGGCTGCCGCGCTCTTATGCGGAGGCGCCTGAGCGTTCGCGCGTGCGCTCGATGCCGCGCTGCCACGCGCTCAGCACATGGCGGTTGAAGGCGTCAGGGTCCTGTATGCGGGGCAGGTTCACCGGCGCGCTCGGGGCGCTCGCGTGGTCGCATTCCAGATAACCGACGGCGAGGAAGCGCTCGTAGAGCGTCACCGTGCGCTCGTCGGCCTCGAACAGTTCGGGGTGCATCAGGTAGGCGGCTGCCACCACGTCCCAGCAGGTCCAGCCCATCCAGTCGTACTGGGCATCCATCGTCTCGAACCACGCCTCGCAGGCATCCCATTCCGGCGTGCCCGCGGCGAGCACCTCCTGCATATCGGCGCGCGTGAAGAACGCGGGAAGGCAGTTCTGCGATGTGGCGATGGCCGTGCGCGCACCTGAGCCCAGCACCGCGAGCGTGGCGGCCGCATCGCACGATAGGTTCAGCTCATCCATGATGCGCCCGTTGATGGCCAAGCTCTCGGTGACGCCGCCCATCAGCGTGATAGAGCGCGCCCGCGCGAGCGTGCCGGGGGCGATGCGCTCGGCAGCGCCCAGGTTCGTGGTGGAGCCGGTGGCCAGGATGTCGATCTGCCCGGGAGCAGTCTCGAGCAGCTCGACGATGGCGCGCGCAGCAGGGGATGGGCTCGCCTGCTCGCATAGGGGCGCGGGCGCACCGCGGTGCAGGGGCGTCGCTACGCCCCAGGCGTCGAGCAGCCGCTCGGTGTCGGCATGCACGGCGTCGAGCGTGCTGTTGCCGTAGGTGGTGCAGATGCCCTCGATGCGCACGCCATCGCAGCCGAGCAGGTAGAGCAGGGCCAGCGCGTCGTCCACGTCGCAGCCGGGCAGATGGAAGGTGTTGTCGAAGTCGATGAGCACGCGGCGCTCTTGCATGGTACCTCCTCGTATGGCGTATCCTCGCAGGGGATGATACGGCATCTGCGGCGCGGGCGCGCTCGCCATCGCGCTTGCCTGCCGTTCATCTGCTGCTCATTGGACACATAACACTATTGGATGTAATCTACTATACAACAACGTCGGATATGCGTGGCGGAGCCCTAGACCCGCGCGCACCCGACGCCAGACCAAAGGAAGAGGGAGGATCATGAGAAAAGGGGAGATGAAGGCAGGCGGGACGATGACGCGCCGTCGATTCGTCCGTTCCGTGTGCGCAGTAGCCGCCTCGTTGGCGCTGTCGCTGTCGCTCATCGGCTGCACGGGAAGCCCCGCTGCCAGCTCGTCGTCGGCGGCGGGCAGCGCTGAGGAGATCGACTACGCCGACTGGGATGCCGTGCTCGCGGCCGCCAAGGGCCAGACCGTCACCTGGTACGGCTGGGGCGGCAGCCAGCCGCGCAACGCTTGGATAGAGGATTCGCTGGCACCGGCGCTCAAGGAGAAGTACGACATCACCCTTGAGCTGGTGGGCATGGACATCAACGATATCCTGACCCAGCTCTCCGGCGACAAGCAGGCCGGCACCGCCGAGGGCACCATCGACTTCATCTGGATAAACGGCGAGAACTTCTACACCGCGAAGGACAACGGCTACCTGTGGGGCCCATTCACGCAGTACCTGCCGAACTTCAACGACTACGTTGACGCCGCCTCGCCCGAGGTCGCCTACGACTTCGGCAGCCCCACCGAGGGCTTCGAGGCGCCTTACGGCAAGACGCAGATGGAGATGTGGGTGAACAGCGACGCGGTGCCCGCCCCGCCTGCCACCGTCGAGGAGTTCAAGGCGTTCTGCGAGGCGAACCCGGGCAAGGTGACCTACCCGCAGCCGGGCGACTTCACCGGCACCGCGTTCATCAGCACGCTGATATCGGGCGTCATCGGCGCTGAGGAGTTCGAGAAGCTGTCGATGATGGAAGAGCCCACCACCGAGGAGGTGCGCGCTATCATCGAGCCGGGCCTGGAGTACCTGCGCAGCTTGAACCCGAGCCTGTGGAACCAAGGTCAGACCTTCCCGGCCGACTCCACTACGCTCGCCACCATGTACGCCGATGGCGAGGTCATCATGAACATGGGCTATGGCGATCCGCAGGCCCTCGTCGACGACGGCGCGCTGCCCGCGTCCACCAAGCCGTTCATCTTCAGCACCGGCACCGTGGGCAACTCCAACTTCATGGCCATCGCCGAGAACGCGCCGCATAAGGCCGCCGCGCTCGTGGCCATCAACGAGGTGCTCAGCCCCGAGATGCAGCTCGAGCAGTTCGAGGTGCTCGGCAACCTGACGGTGCTCGACATGGCGAAGCTGCCCGAGGCCGACCAGAAGGCCTTCGACGACGTGCAGCTCGGCAGCGCTCAGCTGCCTGCAGCGGAGCTGCTCAGCCATCGTGTCACCGAGGCGGCAGGGCCCGTCATCCCCATCATCGAGCAGCTGTGGCTCGACGAGGTGGTGGGCAAATAGGATATGCTCTTGGGCTGCACGTTCGAGCCCGGAAGGCGGATAGCGCAGCATGGCGATCATATCGCGCAGAGCACGCAGGAAGGCAGCACCATATCTGATGGTGCTGCCTGCTTTGCTGTTGCTAGCGGTGTTCGCCTACGGGGTGGGCTCGGGTGTGGTGCAGGGGTTCGGCGTCATGCCGTTCCTCGACCGCACCGAGCCCGCCTTGGCATACTATGAGGAGGCGCTGACCAGGTCAGACTTGCTCGATTCCATCCTGTTCAGCTTGTATCTCAGCGCGGTCAGCTCGGTGGGCGCGCTCATCGGCGGCGTGGCGCTCTCGGCGGTCATGACGCGCGCCGAAGCGAGCCGCTTCGTGCGCTTGGCGGGCATCCAGGTGCCCATCGCCACCATGCACGCGCTGGTGGCGCTCGCGCTCATCTGCTTGTTCACCGGTGCGGGCCTGTTCCCGCGCCTTCTGCATGTGGTGGGCCTGGCGCCTGATGCCACCGCGTTCCCGTCGGTGGTGGGTGCGCCGAGCGGTTGGGGCATCATCGCGGTATACCTGTGGAAGGAGATACCCTTCGTCGCCTTCACCACCCTGACCATCATGATGAACATCTCCGCCTCCTATGGCGAGGCGGCGAGCACGCTGGGCGCGAGCAGCCTGCGCACGTTCTCCAGCGTGACGCTGCCGCTGTGCCGCGGCCCTCTCTTGCGGGCGTTCTTGGTGGTGTTCGCCTTCGCGTTCGGCAGCTATGAGATACCGTTCTTGCTGGAGCCCACGGTGCCCAAGGCGTTGCCGGTGCTGGCCTACATCGAGTTCCAAGACCCCGACATCATCAACCGCTGCTACGCGATGGCCCTGAACGGCATCATGGCCGGCATCTGCACGGTGCTCTGCATCATCTACTACGTGGTGCTCCAGCGCGAGCGGGTGCCGAAGGGCAGGCCATGACCGCGGCGACCGGGCAGAACGCGCAGCTCGCCGCGCGGGTGCGCCGGGCGCGGCGCGGGCGCGCGGTCGCACGCGCGCTGGTGGGGGTGGAGCTCGCTCTCGTGGCGCTGCCGCTCGCCATCATCGCCGTGTGGGCGTTCACCGATGCATGGCCGTGGCCCGACCTGTGGCCGCAGCAGCTGAGCGCGCGCGGCATCGAGCAGGCGCTCTCGGGCCGCCAGAACGCCGGCGTGCAGACGCTCGCGCTCTCCATCGGCATCGCGGCGGCCACCGCGGTGGTGTCGACGGCGGCAGCGGCGCTGGCGTGCCGGGCGCTCTGCCATTTCCAATGGCGCGGGCGCTCTGCGTTCCAATTCGCCGCGCTGCTGCCGTTCATCATCCCCTCCACGGTGTTCGCCATGGGCGTGCAGGTGGTGTTCTTGCAGGCGGGGTTGGCGCGCACGGTGCCCGGCGTGGTGCTCGCGCACTCGATCGTGGCGCTGCCGTACGCCATCATCATCATGACCGACATCACGCGCGCCGCCGGCACCCGCCGCGAGGATGCCGCGCGCACGCTCGGGGCGGGCACCTGGCAGATGCTGCGCCACGTCACCATACCGCAGCTCTTGCCGGGCATCCTCTCGTCGCTGTCGATGTGCTACATCATGTCGTTCTCGCAGTACTTCCTGACGCTGCTCGTGGGCGGCGGCAAGGTGCAGACGTTCGTGCTGGTGCTGTTCCCGTATCTCTCCGGTGGCGACCGCACCATCGCCTGCGCCTACAGCCTGGTGTTCCTGGTGGTCACATTCGCGGTATTCTTCGTATTCGAGCTGCTGCTGCGCCGTTTCGGCGTGCGCGAGGGCGACGACCTGTACGATTGACCGAGGTGAGCAATGGAGCTGTCGCTTGAGAACATAGACCTGACGCTCGGCGGGAAGCCGATCCTGCACGATGTGGGCTTCACCGTGCCCGATGGCGCCTTCGCATCCATCTTGGGCGAGTCGGGCGCGGGCAAATCGACCACGCTGAAGATCATATCGGGGCTGGTGCCGCAGGATAGCGGGCGCGTGCTCTTCGACGGCGCGTGCATCGATGATGTGCCCACGCACAAGCGCGATGTGGCCATCGTGTTCCAGGATATACGCCTGTTCCCGAACATGGATGTGGCGCATAACGTGGCGTTCCCGTTGAAGATGCGCAAGGTGGCGCGCGCCGAGCGCATGCGCGTGGCCGAGGAGATGCTGGCGGCGGTGCATCTGGAAGGCTTCGGGCGCCGGCGCACCTACGAGCTCTCCGGCGGCCAGCAGCAGCGCGTGGCGCTCGCCCGCGCGCTCGCTGCGCGTCCGAAGGCGCTGCTGCTCGACGAGCCGTTCAGCGGCCTGGACGAGCAGCTGCGCGACGAGATGCGCACGCTGGTGAGCAGCCTGCACGAGCGGTTCGGCATGACCTCGCTCATGGTGACGCACGACCCCGACGAGGCGCTCACCATGAGCGATGCGATCATGTTCATGAGCGACGGGCGCCTGGTGCAAGCCGGCACCCCGGCCGACATGCTGCTGCACCCGGCGCACGAGGCCGTGAGCGCCTGCTTCGGCGATGCGGCCGCCATCGAGGGCGCGGTGGCTGGCGGCGCCTTCACCGCCGGCAAGCTCGCGCTGCCTGCCCCCGATGTGCCCGACGGCCCCGCTGTCCTCGTGCGCGTTCCCGACCGCGAGCCCTTCGTGCACGCCTTGTGAGATAGGGCCTTCCGCAGGCAGCGGGGTAGTGTTACAATCTTGCAGTTTCTACTACGACGCATGCGGGAGCGACCCGTTGCCGCCAGTGGCCACCGGAAAAGGCTGCGGCTGCGGGGATGACCTTTCGCAGAGGACTAACGAATGGAGAGAAGTATGGCAACGCCTACCAAGGTAAGCATCCAATCGCTGCTCGATGCCGGCGCGCATTTCGGGCATCAGACCCGCCGCTGGAACCCCAAGATGAAGCCGTATATCTTCGGCAGCCGCGGCGACATCTACATCATCGACCTGAAGCAGACCCTCGTCGGGCTCGACCGCGCCTACAGCTACATCTCGGAGCTCACCCGCAAGGGCGGCACCGTGCTGTTCGTGGGCACGAAGAAGCAGGCGCAGGAGTCCATCGCTGACGCGGCGAACCGCTGCGGCATGCCGTACGTGAACTCCCGTTGGTTGGGCGGCATGCTCACCAATTTCGCCACCATCCGCAGCCGCGTGAACTACATGGAGGACCTGGAGGCCCAGGACGCCGACGGCCGCATGGCCCTGCTGCCCAAGAAGGAGCAGATCCTCAAGCACAAGGAGCTGGCGAAGCTCCAGGCCAACCTCAACGGCATCCGCAACATGAAGCGCGTTCCCGATGCCGTGTTCATCATCGACACCAACCGCGAGGAAATTGCCATCCACGAGGCCCAGCGCCTGAACGTGCCGGTGGTGGGCACCCTCGATACCAACTGCGACCCTGATGACGTCGATTACGGCATCCCGGCCAACGACGACGCCATCCGCTCGGTCCGCCTGCTGGCCGACTTCATCGCCGACGCCGTCATCGCCGGCTCCGGCGCCGAGGTGACCGTGGCCGAGATGGCCGACGGCGCCGTCATCGCCGAGGTGGAGAC
>CAJTXX010000007.1 GCA_910584145.1 uncultured Eggerthellaceae bacterium
GGGGGGGGGGGGCGAGATCGGGGCTCCTTTGGCTAATGATAGGAAATGAGAGACGAGGTGATCTGATGACTGCGAGCTCTACGAAGATGTCTGACGTGCTGACCCCTGCGTCGCAGGGGAAGGTGCGCGATATATACGATCTGGGAGACCGGCTGATGCTGGTCGCCACCGACCGCATCTCGGCGTTCGATCATGTGCTGGCCGACGAGATACCTTACAAGGGTCAGGTGCTCACGCAGATATCCAAGTTCTGGTTCGAGCTGCTGGACGGCGTGGTGGCGAATCACATGATAACCACCGATGCGGCTGACCTTCCCGCGGAGTTCGAGCCGTGGGCCGAGTGGCTCGATGGCCGATTCATGATCGTGCGCAAGATGGATATGTTCCCGGTCGAGTGCATCATGCGCGGCTACCTTGCCGGCAGCGGCCTCAAGGAATACCAGCGCGAGGGCACGGTGTGCGGCATCCGCCTGCCGGAGGGGCTTCAGAATTCGTCGAAGCTGCCTGAGCCGCTGTTCACTCCGTCTACGAAAGCCGAGATCGGCGACCACGACGAGAATATCAGCTTCGAGCGCTGCGTGCAGATCGTGGGCGAGGACGATGCGCAGGAGCTGAGCCGCCTGTCGACGGCGGTGTACAACGCGGCAGCGCAGTATGCCAGCGAGCGCGGCATCATCATCGCCGACACGAAGTTCGAGTTCGGTCGCGGCGCCGATGGCCGCATCGCGCTGGGCGACGAGGTGCTGACCCCCGATTCGTCGCGTTTCTGGCCGGCCGACACGTACGCTCCCGGCGCCGACCAGCCCAGCTTTGACAAGCAATACGTGCGCGATTGGCTGACGGCGAACTGGGACGGCCAGGGCACGCCGCCGCGCCTCCCTCACGACGTGATCGAGCGCACCTCCGAGAAGTATCTGCAAGCATACGAACTGCTGACCGGAGAGAAGCTCTAGCCCCTCTCCGGCTTCATACCCGTTGCCGTGCAGTTCCGGAGCGCGGTCGAGGCCCGGATTCTTCGTAGAGAACAAGCGGAAGCTCTCGTCTTCCGCTTGTTCTCTCAGGTCGTCAAGACGTTCTGCATCGAGCAGCGCGTTCATGAGGGCTTCAAGCCTCTCGCTCTCGATCGCTCCTTGGACTTTGCCTTTCTCGAAGCTCTGCTCTTGCGCTGCGCGCTCCATCTCCTCTCCTTCTGCTTCCCGGGCGTTCGAGGGCCTGCGGGTCCTCGCCGTTCGCTGTGCGTGGGCACGCTATAATGATGGGACGATTTCACGATCTGAACAGGAGTTATGCATGTCGCAGCGCAACCCTATGAATGAGCGATATACCTCTGAGAGCCGGCGCGGCGTTACGCGCAAGAGCGCCGCTTCCGCCAAGCCGAAATCGAAGGCGGGCGGCACGGTCACCGTCGGCACGGTGAAGAAGACGCCCGCCGAGCGCAAAGCCGCGCAGAAGGCCGCGCGCAAGCAGGAGCAGCAGCGCCAGCGCGAGCTCGATCAGAAGTACTACAAGCCCGATACGGAGCGCTATAAGAAGCTGCGCCGCGTGTGGTGGCTGTCGCTGATCGGCGCCATCGTGTGCGTGTGCGGCTCGTGGGCGCTGCGCGGCGTGCAGCCCGAATGGCTGGCCATCGTGTGCCTGTTCTTGGCGTATGCGCTCATCATCTTCGCGTTCTACGTCGACTTCTCGAAGATACGCAAGGAACGCCGGGCCTACCAGGAGCGCATGGCAGCGCTCGAGGCCGAGGACGAGAAGGCTGCTCGCAAGGGCGCCGCTGCGAAGAAGGCGGCTGAGAAGGCAGAAGCTGAAGAGGAGAAGGCGAAGCCCGTGGTGCAGAGCCGCCGCGGGTTGGGCGCACGTCGCAAGAAGGCACAGGAGGCCGAGGCTGCGAAGCTGGCCGCTGCGGCTGACGAGGCGCCAGAAGATGGCGCCGAGCCATCCGAGCAGGCGAAGGCAGCGAGCGCGTAGCGGCCTTCGGGGAAGTTCTGGCCATCACGCATAGTCGTCGCACCGATTGGGGGAGCTGGCATGGTCAACCGCATATATGTAGAGAAGAAGCCGGGATTCGACCCGCACGCTGAGAGCCTAGCGAGCGAGCTGCGCGAAGTGCTGGGCATCGCGGCGCTGCGCGGCCTGCGGGTGCTGAACCGCTACGATGTGGAAGGCGCCGATCAGGCGCTGTTCGACGCCAGCGTAGCCGGTGTGCTCAGCGAGCCGCAGGTGGATGTGACCTATCGCACGCTCGACGAAGCGCTGCGGGAAGGTGCAGGTGGGGCATCCGCGGCCGCGCCGCAGGTGTTCGCGGTGGAATCGCTGCCGGGGCAGTTCGACCAGCGCGCCGACAGCGCTGCTGAGTGCATGCTGCTGATCGGCCAGCAGGTGCGCCCCGATGTGCGCACGGCTGCGGTGTACGTGCTGGAGGGCGACCTTTCGGCGGACGATGTGGAGGCCGTCAAGCGCTATGTCATCAACCCGGTGGAGGCGCGCGAGGCGCAGCTCGACGAGGTGGCGACGCTCGAGCAGGATTTTCCCGAGCCGGCCGATGTGGAGGTGCTCGACGGCTTCCTCGACCTTGACGGGGCGGGGCTCGCGGCATTCATCGCCGAGCGCGGCCTTGCGATGGACTTAGCCGACATAACGTTCCTACAGCAGCACTTCCGCGACGAGGGGCGCCCGCCTACCATCACGGAAGTGAAGATGGTGGACACCTACTGGTCGGACCACTGCCGCCACACCACGTTCGGCACGCAGCTCACCGACATAGAGATAGCGGACGCGAACGTGCAGCGCGCCTTCGACGCGTACTTGGAGCTGCGGCGCAAGCTGGGCCGGGAAGAGAAGCCCGTGTGCCTGATGGATATGGGCACGATCGGCGCGAAGGCGCTGGCGGCGGACGGCCGCCTTGTCGGGCTGGATGAATCTGAGGAGATAAACGCGTGCACGGTGCGCGTGAAGGTGGACGTGCGCGGCGAAGAGCAGGACTGGCTGTACCTGTTCAAGAACGAAACGCATAACCATCCTACCGAGATCGAGCCGTTCGGCGGCGCGGCTACGTGCCTGGGCGGCGCTATCCGCGACCCGTTGAGCGGCCGGGCGTATGTGTATCAGGCTATGCGCGTGACGGGTGCGGCCGACCCCACGGCGGCGCTGGCCGACACGCTGCCGGGTAAGCTGCCGCAGCGTAAGCTGTGCCTGACCGCGGCTGAGGGGTATTCGTCGTACGGAAATCAGATCGGGCTGGCAACGGGCCAGGTGGACGAGCTGTACCACCCGGGCTACGCCGCTAAGCGCATGGAGATCGGCGCGGTGGTGGGCGCTACGCCCGCGGGTGACGTGCGGCGCGAGACGCCGGCGCCGGGCGATGTCGTGGTGCTGCTGGGCGGGCGCACCGGGCGCGACGGCATCGGCGGGGCCACGGGCTCGTCGAAGGCGCACAGCGCCACGTCCATCGAGACGTGCGGCGCCGAGGTGCAGAAGGGCAATCCCCCGGTAGAGCGTAAGATACAGCGCCTGTTCCGCAATAGCGAGGCGTGCCGGATGATAAAGCGCTGCAACGATTTCGGTGCGGGCGGCGTGTCGGTGGCCATCGGCGAGCTGGCCGATGGGTTGGAGATTGACCTGGACGCCGTGCCGCTGAAATATGCGGGTCTGGACGGCACCGAGATAGCTATCTCCGAGAGCCAGGAGCGCATGGCGGTGGCGCTGGCGCCCGAGGGCGTGGACGCATTCATCGCGCTCGCGCACGAGGAGAATCTGGAAGCTACGCCGGTGGCGCGCGTGACGGCCGAGCCGCGCGTGCGCATGCGGTGGCGCGGGCGCGACATCGTGGATGTATCGCGCGCGTTCCTGGCGAGCAACGGTGCTCCGAAGTTCCAACCGGTGAAGGTGGAGGCACCGGTTGGCGTTCGCGGCGCACAGCTCGGCGGCAGCGCTGCGGTGCGCCAAGATGGCGCGGCCCCGCTGGGCGAGCGCTTCCGGGCGCTGCTGTCTGACATCAACGTCGCCTCGAATAAGGGGCTGGCAGAGCGGTTCGACTCCACTATCGGCGCAGCCACGGTGCTCATGCCGTTCGGCGGCTCCGAGCAGCTCACGCCTGCGCAGGCGATGGTGGCGAAGTTGCCGGTGCTGGGCGGCCAGACCACTACGGTGTCGGGGCTGGCCTGGGGCTTCAACCCCTACCTGACCGCGGCCGACCCGTTCGTCGGCAGCTACATAGCTGTGGTCGAGTCGGTGGCGAAGCTGGTGGCGAGCGGTTTCGAGCGCCGCATGATGTACCTGACCTTCCAGGAATACTTCGAGAAGCTACGCGACGAGCCGGCGCGCTGGGGCAAGCCTGTCGCAGCGGTGCTGGGCGCGCTGATGGCGCAGCTCGATCTGGGCGTGGGCGCCATCGGCGGCAAGGATTCCATGTCGGGCTCGTTCGAGCAGCTCGACGTGCCGCCGACGCTGGTGTCGTTCGCCACGGCGGTGGGAGATATCGACCGCGTGACGTCGCCGGAGTTCAAGCGAGCTGGCAGCCGCATCGTGTGGGTGAAGGACGAGGGCAGCGCAGGCGATGCGCCCGTTGCTCCCTGCGCGGCTATGGACCTGGTTGAAGGTGCCATCGGGCGCGGCGAGGTGCTGGCCGCCAGCACGCCCGGGTATGGTGGCGCGGCCGAGACGCTGTTCAAGATGTGCGTGGGCAACCGCATCGGCGTGGAGCTCGCCCGCGAGGTGGATGCCGACGCGCTGTTCGACCTGGCATATGGCAGCTTCATCGTGGAGCTGGCGGACGGTGCGCCCCTTCCTGCGGCTGACGGCGTGTCCGTCACCGTTATCGGCGAGACGACCGAGGCCTATGCGCTGGCTTTCCCCGACGAAGCGCTCGACTTGGCGGAGCTGCAAGAGGTGTGGGAGGCTGGTATCGAGCCGGTGTTCCCGTACCGCACGCTGGCGGCGGATGCTGCGACGCTCGAAGAGGTGCCGGCTGTCAGCTACACAGCGGGCTGCGCGGCGCGCTACCAGGGCAGCGCTATCGCGCGGCCGCACGTGGTCATCCCGGTGTTCCCCGGCAACAATTGCGAATACGACTCAGCGGCGGCGTTCGAGCGGGCCGGTGCGCGCGCTACCACGTTCGTGGTGAACAACCTGTCGCCCGATGCCGTGCGCGAGAGCACCGCCGAGCTGGCGCGTTTGATCGGCGAGGCGCAGATCGTCATGCTGCCAGGTGGGTTCTCCGGTGGCGACGAGCCGGATGGTTCGGCGAAGTTCATCACCTCGTTCTTCCGCGCGCCAGCCGTTACCGAGGCTGTGCGCGACCTGCTCCAGAACCGCGACGGCCTGATGCTCGGCATCTGCAATGGCTTCCAGGCGCTGGTGAAGCTGGGCCTTGTGCCGTATGGCGATATCGTCGAGCCCACGGCCGACAGCGCGACGCTCACGTTCAACCGGATCGGCCGCCATCAGAGCCGGCTCGTGCGCACGCGCATCGCGTCGAACCTGTCGCCGTGGTTGGCAGAATGCCAGGTGGACGACGTGCATACGGTGGCGATCAGCCACGGCGAGGGGCGCTTCGTGGCGCCGCCTGCGCTGATCGACGACCTGGTGCTGGCGGGTCAGGTGGCCACGCAGTACGTGGATGCCGCCGGGCAGCCCAACATGGACCTCGCGGCGAACCCGAACGGCAGCATGCTGGCCATCGAGGGCATAACCAGCCCCGACGGGCGCGTGCTGGGCAAGATGGGCCACACCGAGCGCGCCGGCGCGAACCTATACAAGAACGTACCCGGCAACCTCTACCAGCCGATATTCGAAGCCGGCGTGAGGTACTTCGGGTAGCGATCATGGACGAGCGCGCGTCGGAACAAGAGCTGAGAAGGGAAGCGGCCCGGCAGGATGAGTTCCTGCGGGCCGCTCATGAGGATGATGATGGGTACGACCCTTATAGCGATAGACCTTATGTAGAGCCGCTCTTCGAGCGCGATCCGTGGGATTAGGCGTATATCTCTTTCTCCACCACGAGCTCGTTCTTGATCTTGCCGACCAGCTTCTGCAAGGCGTCGATGCAGTTCGGGCGTATGTCGGCGCCGATCAGCACGTACATGATGCTGTCGCCCACGCCTAGCACGCCCTCGTTGAGCCATGTGCGCACGTAGTACACGCCCGGCCACGTGAGCGCTTCGGCCACCGCTGCGTCCAGGCCGGCGGCATCGTAGCTGAATTCTATCTGCGCCACGTCTCCGAGGCCCTGCGCACCCTCGCGCACCTGCGCCTTGGGCGTTATGCGCACCACGCCGTTATGCGTGAGGAACATGCCGCACTGCGCCGCTTCGGGCGTCGTCTTCGCCTCTGCGAGCCACTGGTCCATCGACGGCTCTTGCTTAGCCATATGACCTCCTTGAGCGTTTGATTATCCACGGATAAGAATAACCGAACGCCCGAACGATGGCAACAAACCGCGCGCGACCCGCGTGGCTCAGCAGCGCGCGAAACCTCCCTGTAACGGCGCTTTGGTAGAATGGGGCGACCTATTACGTACCGAGGAGTTGATATGGCTTTACCTGCGTCCGACCTTTCCAAACAGCCCGATAACCGCACTACGATGGATCTAGGCCGCGTGCTGCCCTGCACGGCTGAGGTGCGCGACGGGCACCTGTTCATCGGCGGCGTCGACATGGCGGAGCTGGCGCGGGAAGAGGGCACGGCGCTCTACGTATTCGACGAGGCCGATCTGCGCTGGCGCATGGAAGAGTACTTGCGCGCTTTCCGCAGCCGCTACGCGCAGACCGATGTGGTGTACGCGAGCAAGGCGTTCCTGAACAAAGCGGCAGTGCGCATCGCCGACGAACTGGGGCTGTGCCTGGATGTGTCGGGCGGCGGCGAGCTCGCGTGCGCGCTGTCGGCAGGGTTCCCGGCCGAGCGCGTGGTGATGCACGGTAACAACAAGACGCCGGTGGAGCTCGAAGAGGCCATGCGCGCGGGTGTGGGCCGCATCGTGGTGGATAGCCGCATCGAGCTGGCGCGCATCAGCGAGATAGCGGGGCGCTTGGGCATCACGCAGGGCATCTTCATGCGCATCACGCCGGGCGTGGAGGCCGATACGCACGAGTATATCCGCACCGGCTGCGAAGATTCGAAGTTCGGCTTCACCATGAAAGACGACTTCGCATACACCTGCGTGGGCACGGCGCTGGAGACGCCGCACGTGCATCTGGCAGGCTTCCACTGCCACATCGGCAGCCAGATATTCGCGTTGCATTCATTCCGCGAGGCGGCCGACGTGATGGTCGGGTTCATGGCGCGCGTGCGCGACGGCTACGGGCACACGGTGGAAGAGCTCGACCTGGGCGGCGGGCTCGGCATAGCCTATGTCGCCGACGACGAGCCGCCGACCATCGACGAGTTCGCCGAGGGGACATGCAGCGCGGTGCGCGAGGCGTGCGAGGCGCGCGACCTGCCGCTGCCGCGCCTGCTGGTGGAACCGGGCCGCAGCCTGGTGGCGAATGCCGGCGTCACGCTGTACACCGTGGGCATCTTGAAGACACTGCCGGGCATCCGCAAGTTCGTCGCGGTCGATGGCGGCATGAGCGACAACATCCGCACGGCGCTCTATCACGCCGACTACGAGCCGACGCTGGCGAACAAGGCCGACCAGCCGCGCACCGAGATCGTCACCTTGTGCGGGAAGCACTGCGAGAGCGGCGACGCAGTGGTGGTGGACATGCCGCTGCAAAAGGCCGAGGTGGGCGACATCGTGTGCGTGTTCGGCACCGGCGCCTACTGCGCCACGATGGCGAGCAACTACAACGGCCAGCCGCGCCCCGCCGTGGTGTTCGTGCGCGATGGCGAAGCCCGCGTCACCACCCGTCGGGAAACGTACGAGGACTTGTACGCCCGCGATCTGTAGGGCGTTCTCATAGCGGAAGCAGCCTGATCTTTGAAGGCTTTGTGATGGCGTGCGGGTTCGGCCGCGCGCCATCTGTGTTTCTGCGCATCGACTAGAATATCGTCTCTGAACGGGCGATATATTGCTGTGTGGAGCCGCCTGCGGGTTTTGAAGATTTGTTGAATTGGGTTTTAGGGGTTGCAAACCTGAGAATCGGTGGGTTAGATTGCGCAGTGTTCAGTAGCAACGGAAAGCGTTCCATCTCCACCCGGGATCACGCTCGTTGTCCGGACGGGACAAAAAACCGGACGATGCAGCAGGTGGATAGGGAACGACAAGGGACGGGTTCATCATGAAGAAGACACGCGCCTTCGCGAAGAAGGCTATATCGGCTATGGCCGCGTTCGCTCTCGTGGCGACGATGTGCCCTGCTGGCGCTCTTGCAGCCGAGCCTGCAACGCCGTCGCAGGATGGCGCGTCGGCGGCGCAGGATGCCGGCAGCAGCGCATCCGCCTCGGCGAGCATCGTCTCCGAGGAAGTAGCCATCGTGCCTGCTACGAGCCAAGATGCACCCGAGCAGCCTGCAGCTCCGGCTGAGCCCGCTGCCGAGGAAGCACCCGAGCCGAGCAGCACGCCCGGCGTTCCGGCGCAGGTGAGCGCCTCCGATGCCGACATTGACATGCTGGCCGCGCAGGTGGCTCTTTCCGATAGCGCCTCTGGTGCGCTGATCGTCTCCGGCGGTCTGGCTTACGCCGTGAACGCCGATGCGCCCGACACGGTGTCGTTCGTCGGTTGGACCGGCAACGCGCTGCAAGGCGCCCTTACCATCCCGCACGAGGTGCGCTCCGGCGACAAAGGCTTCGCTGTGACCAGAATCTGTGCGGGGGGGGGTCAGCGCTAAATCCAACTGGGGATGACCCCGCAGATCGAGAAAAAATTTCGACCGCTGACGCGGTAACAGACGAACCTGCATCAGCGGAAGGTTGCGCCGCCGGTGTGGCCGATCCCTACACGGTCGACTTTTACGGCGCAGCCGACAAGGCACCGAACGTCACCTCTGTAGCCATACCTGCTACGGTCGAGCGCATCGACCTGGCTTTCTTCCAGCGCTTCCCGAACGCCGCCTCGGTGCAGGTGGGCGAGGGCAACGCTGCCTATTCCAGCCACAACGGCATGCTCTTCGACGAAGAGCTCACGAACCTCCTCCTCGTTCCAGAGGGTATGGAGGGCGCCGCCGTGCTCCCTGTATCTGCCGCCTCTGTCCCTGCTTGCGTCTTTTCCCGATGCACCAAGCTCTCGGCGGTGGAGTTCCCGACAGGGGGCACGGATAGGCTGCCTCTCATCTCTTGGAACGGCATCCTATACAGCAAGAACACCGATGCGGAAGATGCGGCCGATGGAGCGCTCACGCTCATAGCAGCACCTGCTGGCTTGGGCGCGAGCGCGGCTATCGTGCCCGAGTGCACGGCTATAGCCGAGGGCGCCTTCGCAGGCAACCGCGATCTGCGCACCATCGTCGCCTCGGGCGCGATCGAGGCGATCGGGGTGGCGGCTTCCGCATCCGATGATGGGGGCGCAGCCGAGAGCGCCGAGGCAGATGCGCTTCCCGCCTTCGCGGCTGAGGCCATCGCCAGCGCCACCGTCATAACCTCCGAGCGTGCAGCTTGGGAAGCGGCTGGGTTCACCAGCTTCGCTGATGCGGCTGAGCCGGGAGATGCCATCGAGCCCATCGAGGGCAGCGGCTTCGCTTTCGAGCTGCAACCCGACATGACGCTCTCGGTGCGCTGGGCTGGCAGCGATCCTGCTCCTGCCGCGCTCGACATACCCGCCTATGGTGTGCTTGATGGCGTGCGCTATGCCGTGGCCTCTGTCGCCCCGGGCGCATTCGAGGGCCAGGAGAGCATCGTCACCGTCGATGCTCCATCCACGCTCGCCTCCATAGGCGACGGCGCCTTCGATGGCTGCGCGAACCTCAAGACCGCGCATCTGCCCAACAGCGTGCGCACTATAGGTAAGCGCGCCTTCGCTGGTACGGCCCTGCTCTCGCTCGCGCTGCCGACGAGCCTCGATGTCCTAGGCGCAGAAGCGCTCGCCGGCATCAACGGCACCGATATCGTCGCCCTGCACGATGTGCCCGGCGTGTCCGATACCGCGCTCGCTGGTGCGTCGAACGTGAGCATCTACACGCCTGCGCGCACGAGCGGCATGTACAGTTGGATAATCGGCGCGCCAACGCAGAGCAACCACCTCTACCCGTATGCGTTGGAGCTGCCCGCGAAGACCATTGAGCTCGCATCTGGTGAGGAAGCCGACCTGTTCGACGAGGGTGCCTACAAAGCGCTCGGCGAGGTGGAGACGAACTACACCTACCGCGCTCAGTCGATCAGCGTCTCCGATGAAGGCGGTATCTCGGCCAAGCAGATAGGCAATGCCGATGTGAAGGTGGAGCTCGCCGTTGCCCTGCAAGAGGTCGTGGTGAGCGGCGTTAAGAGCTCCGATATGCGCCTTGAGCGCGCGGCCCTGCGCCCGATGGGCGATGCCGAGGATGCGGTGAGCATCGTGACGATAGCCACCCCGGTGACCCTCGCCTCAGCTGCGAGGAGCATCGCCGTGCAGCCCGCCAGCGCCCAACCGCAAGCAGCCGCCGAAGCCGGAGACCCCGAGGCCCGGGCGGCAACGGTCAACATCACGTTCAACCCCAACGGGGGTTACTGGATAGGCTCTCCTACTCCGACCGCTACGGAGGTATCCGAGGGGGGAGCGGCGATGGCATCCGGAGGGACGATTGCGCCATCGCCGACACCGTCGACTGGGGGGGATAAAAACCCTCGCACCTCAAGCCACGCACAGGGCTCTTCGATCGAAGGATACCTCGGTAAGCATGTGCCATATCATGACGGAGACTCGAACTATGTGTTCGCTGGATGGAGTGAGAGCTCTACGGCTTCGAGCGGTAGTAAAACAATCACTGTCGGAAGCTCTGCTAAAACTTACTACGCAGTGTGGGAATATTCTTTGCCGCAGTATTCAGCAAAGGTTGCACCGGGGGCCAATATCGGTGTTGCGTGCGTTTCGAGCAACAAGCAATACGCTACATGGGTACCCAGTTCGCCATCCCATAGGCCTGGTTCGAAATTCTATGTGAGCGCTCTTCCTGGATATGATATCAATGAGAAGGCGCTGTCTACTCCTTATCCTACCACTTCATTAAGTTATTACGTTGAGGGTGAGTACGGCGTTATCGAATGTGTCTTTGGACCCGAATCCAGACTGTGGCCGGCTGTAACGATTTCTCTTGCAAAGAAGAGCTATAACATCACAGCCAATAAGGGCACCGGCGTGAGCGCTCTCACGCTCTCGAAGACGAGCTACCAGATCGGCACATCAACGCAGACTTTCACGGTGACTGCGACAGCTAATGCGGGATATGACGCTAGCAAGCTGACGCTCACGCGCGTGAGCGGCCCTAACGTCACCTTCACGAATAACGGTACTGGCACAGTCACTGTTAATATCCCGGCGAACGCGACGGAGAATCTTGTTCTGTCGGGCTCGCTGCCGGCGAGCGCCAGTACCATCACGGCGAACAAGGGAACTGGCGTGAGCGCATTCACGCTCTCGAAAACAAGCTATAACCATATCTCGTCAGCCCAGACCTTCACCGTGAAAGCCACAGCGCTTACGGGCTACAACGCGAGCAAGCTCACCCTTACGCGTGTGAGCGGTCCGAGCGTCACGTTCACGAACAATGGGAGCGGCACCGTTACAGTGAACATCCCCGCGAACGCAACAGGAAATCTGACCTTATCAGGTTCGCTTGCAGCGAATACGTATACCATCACGGCGAACAAGGGTACCGGCGTGAGCGCGTTCACGCTCTCGAAGACAAGCTATACGTTCAGCTCGTCAGCCCAGACCTTCACCGTGAAGGCCACAGCGCTCACCGGCTACAACGCGAGCAAGCTCACGCTCTCGAAGTCGAGCGGCCCGAGCGCCACATTCACTAATAATGGTTCTGCCACCGTTACGGTGAACATCCCCGCGAACGCAACAGGAAATCTGACCTTATCAGGTTCGCTTGCAGCGAATACTTACACCATCACAGCGAATAAAGGAGATGGCGTAGGCAGCTTCAAGCTCTCGAAGTCGAGCTATACATACAGTGCGTCAGCTCAGGCCCTTACGGTTTCGGCTTATAGCAGCGCCGAGTGGTACGACGAGAGCAAGCTCACCCTCTCGCGCACGAGTGGCCCGAGCGCCACGTTCGCTAACAATGGCGCTGCTACCGTTACGGTGACCATACCCGCTAATGCGACAGGTAATCTCGTTCTGTCAGGTTCGCTTGCGCTGAAGGAATACAACATCATCGCAAACAAATCAAGCGGCGTAGATGAGTTCATACTCTCGCAAACGACCTATACCTACAGTGAAGAGATGCAAGAATTCACAGTGCGGATCACAGCCTTGCGTGGCTATAACAATCTCTTGTATTTGACGACTGCAGACCGAGATATATCCTTCACGAACAACAGGACGGCTCTCGTCACCGTTTCTATACGTCCTTACCACACAGGGGATATATCCTTCTCGGGAATGGCTGCCGAGAATCAAGCTGCGATCACCTTCGAGGCGCAGCCGGGAGGCACGGTTTCCCCGTCTGGCACGTGGAATGTCGGCGTGGTCACGGGAAGCCAAGAATCTGAGGCGAGTGCTAATTCGGGCTACAAGTTCGACGGTTGGTACGATGGTGCTGATCGGATCCCTATCTACAACACCGGCAATGGTGTGTTCGTAGACCCCGTGGAGGGTAAAACTCTGTACGTGAACGGCTCTGCTGCGGCGACGTTGACAGACAAGACATATACGGCGCATTTCAGCCCTCGGACTGATCTGGGCTACAAGATCGAGTACTACTATCAGGGAAAAGATGGCACGTGGCCCACGACAGCTACGTATTCAACGGCCAAGTCGAACGGCACCCTCAACGAGTCGAAGACCATATCGGGGGCAGACGTCGAGGTGTCCACCAACGCGCAGCATCCTCAGATACCGGCGCTCACGGCGAACAAAGAGATATATGTGCGCAATAACGGCGGCAGCGGCAAGGCCGATGTGCTGACGGCGACCATCAAAGCGGACGGGTCGACCGTGTTCAAGGTGTATTACAAGATAAAGTTCAAGATCGACTACACCACTTCCGATGCCGGCAAAGGCACGGTCGATGAAGGCGGCGGCTGGCATGCCTATGGCGACCAGACCGGCGAGGCTGCGAACGTCACCGCGAAGAACGGTTACTCGTTCACCGGATGGAGCCCGGCGCATAGCGCAACGGCTCTGGTGAAGGCGGCGATGACCTACATAGCCCAGTTCAAGGCGAACGACTATCTCATCACCTTGAACACGGCAGGCGGCTCGGTCGCAGGCTGGACGCAAGTGAGCCCGAATGCCACCTACACCAAGGGTTATACGATAGAGTCGAACACGTTCAGCTTGCCTACGCCTGCGCGCAGCGGTTACACGTTCGGTGGTTGGCAGCTCAACGGCTCGGGCTCAGCGAGCACGTCGGTATCCATTCCCAAGGGCTCTACCGGCAACAAGAGCTACACCGCCGTGTGGGCCGAGAACATGGTGACGCTGACGTTCACCGCAGCAGATAGCGGCTCTACGGTGAGCCCGTCTGGGCCGCAGGCGCCCATAGGCGCGGTGACCGGCTCGATGAGCTCTACCGCCACCGTGCGCACCGGCTATACCTTCAAGGGTTGGTTCAGCGATGTCGCGGGGTGGATATACGACACGTCAGGGAGCGTGTATGTGGATGGCACCACTTTGCATGCCAAGGGTTCGGCAGCGTCCCCGTTGGTCTCGGCGACGTATGAGGCTCGCACCGTCGCCAAGGACGTCACCATCAATTGGAACTCCAATGGCGGTACCGATGTCGCTTCTGGCACGGTCAGGTTCGACGGAACGCTGTCGTTCAGGTGGTCGACGCTTCCTGTCCCTGCCAAGACCGGTTATACCTTCGGTGGCTGGTATGCGTCGAGCGACCTGTCGGGCAGCCCGATAAGCCCGTCTACCAAGGTGACCTCCGAAGGCCCCATAACCTACTACGCCAAATGGAACGGCAACGCGTATAGGGTGGCATTCGATGGCAATGGAGCCACCTCGGGCAGCACGGCCGCGATGGACATGATCTTCGGCATACCGAAGAACCTCACGCCGAACGGCTTCGTTAAGGCGGGGCACACCTTCAAGGGTTGGGCGACGTCGGAAGGCAGCACCGACGTGCGATTCGCCGATTGTGCGTCGGTGATCAACCTGAGCTCTGTGGAGGGTGCGACGGTGACGCTGTATGCGGTGTGGGAAGTGAACCGCTACACGATAACGTGGGACCCCCGCAGCGGCCACTGGGACGATGGGACGACGACGGCTAAGACCTCTCAGCACGAGTACGGCTCGAAGGCGTCCGGCCTTGATGGCTCGACGCTGCCTACCAGGGAAGGATACGCCTTCGATGCGTGGACGACCGCGCCCGATGCCCCATCGGGTGTCAGGGAGATAACCGTTGTGGAAGATGCGTCCTACTTCGCGAAGTGGGAGGCCATCATCTACCTGATAGCCTACGACGGCAATGGCGCTACGAGCGGCTCGATGGCATCTGAATCGCGCCGCTACGACGAGGCGGCTCCGCTCGCCAAGAACGCGTTCGCGCGGGCGGGGCACACCTTCCTCGGATGGTCGCGCAACAGCAGCGCCACCACGCCCGAGTTCCGCGACCAGCAAGAAGTGAGCGGGCTCGCTGTCGAGGAAGGCAAGACAGTCACCCTCTTCGCCATCTGGCAAGAGAACGAGGATGCCACCTATGTCGTTGAGCACTGGGTGGAGAACCTCGAAGGCACATTCGACCTGACGCGCGAGGAGCTGCCCGGCAAGACCGGTGCTACCGTATCGGTCGTGCCCTTGGAGGATGCGAGCTTCTACCTCGATGAGGGAGATGGGCGCAACCTGCTGAGCGGCACGGTGAGCTCGGATGGGTCGCTCACGCTGAAGGCGTACTACAAGCGCTACCGCGGCAGCCTGACTTACCAGTGGGGGACGGATACCGTGCCCGCAGGCATCCAGCTGCCGAGCGATCAGGCGGTGTATGTCTGCGGCCAGACCGTGCGCGTAGCAGATGCTCCGAGTGCAGAGGGGTATACCTTCAGCGGCTGGCAGGGCACCTACGGGGAAGGCATCGTCGTGCCCATCAAGTCCGATGGCACCTTCACCATGCCCAACTCCGATGTGACCTTGACGGGTACTTGGACCGCCCTTCCGGCGCGCATCGTCTTCGAAGCCAACGGTGGCGAGAAGGAAGACGGCGTTGACCTGGCAGGCGTCACGGGCCAGGCTATAGAGGACACCGCGCTTCCCGATGAGAGCAAGGTGAAGCGCGTCGGCTACAAGCTCGCCGGCTGGTATGCAGACCCTGAGCTTGCAGGAGATGCGCTCGCGGCGCTGCCGAGCACCTTCCCGGCAGGCACTACCACCTACTACGCGAAGTGGGTGCCCGTTATGAGCGTGACCGCCCCTGTGGTGGTGCCGGTGGGGGTGTTCAAGTCGTCCGTCGGCCTCGAGCCCATCGAGACGAGCGCCGTCTTCCGTTCGTTCTCGCCGGTGGCGGGAGACCTGACCCTCGAGTCGGGGCTGTCTTCTGGCACGGGCCCGTCTGGCGCCACTGATGCCGAGCGGCGGGAGAACCTGCTGCGCATCTTCTCCGATAGCGCAGAGGATGTGGCGGTGCTGTTCGCCGATGCGGACGACGCGAGCAAGTTCGGGCGCGTGCCTTTGCTCGGCACCGCTGCGGGCAGCGCGCTCGGCAAGCTGCGCGTAGAGCCTGCGCAGGAGAAGGGCATCGACTACAAGCTCGACCTCGAGCAGGTACAGGTGCGGGATGTGACCGTGCCGGAGGGCGAGGCGCCGATAGCGCTCCTGCACTTCACATTCGAGATAGCTTGACCGCAAACGGAAAGCTCACGGAGGAGATATACATGACCACAGACAGAGACAACAGCCCAGAGCAGATGCACCCCCACGCGGGCATGCCGCCCTCAGCGCCGGTGCCAGGTGCCTACGGCAGCCCTGCCGGCAGGCCGCAGGCAGGGCAGGGGAGCGCCAAGCGCACGGTCGTCATCGTGCTCGTCGCGCTCATCGCGGCGGTGGCGATCATCGTGGCGCTTGTCCTCGCATTCTGCGGCAAGGGCGACTTCTACGATTCCAACTCGCTCATCGGGCAAGCGCCCTACAAGAGCCAAGAAGAGGTGCAGGCCGAGCTCGACCGCATCGTGGAAGAGGGGATGCTCAACATCTCCATCGCGAGCGTCATCGAGTTCGCTGACGGCACGAGCCCGGGTACGGCCTACATAGAGAACGTGCCAGGCAACCACTACGTGATGCAGGTGGATATCGTGCTAGACGAAACCGGCGAGACGATCTACCGATCAGGCGGCCTCAAGCCCGACAGCTACATCGAGAAGATCGCGCTGTCGCAAGACTTGGATGCGGGCAGCTATGCCGCTACCGCCACCTTCCACGCGCTCGACCCCGACACGCTCGATGAAGTGGGCCAAGCCGCCGCGAAGGTGACGCTGAACGTGCTCGGGTAAGCGAGCGAGCAGAGGTATCAAAGGGCAAGGGAGCCCTTGGATATATGAGCAAGGAATGGTCAAACGACACAAGGAGGAAACGACCATGAAGAAGATGAGCAAGACTCTCGGTGCAGTGGCAGCTTCTGCGGCTCTGGCTATCGGTTGCGCGATGCCGGCGTTCGCGGCTGAGGGTAGCGTGAACGCCGAGACCCAGAACATCGTCGGCGACGCTACGGGTGCGACCGGCGAGACCGAGGTGCGTCTGTTCGGCTACGACAGCTCCAGCCAGATCGTGGCCACCATCCCGGTGAGCCTGACCGTGGCCGCTCCGCAGGATGGCGGCGCCATCACTCCGCCGACCGCTGACAAGTACGCCATCACCAACCAGGGCGACCTGGGCATCAAGGTGACCAAGGTCAAGGGCGTTCCTTACAGCGGCTGGACCCTGTCGTCGTCTTCCACGGTGACGCCGGGCAGCAACAACGCGATCCTGCTGAACGTGGCCAACGGCGGTAGCACCGTCCAGGTGAAGCCGACCGAGGCATCCATCACTGCCGATTTCACGGCTCCTGCGAAGGGCGACAAGGTGAACATGGCGCTCTCCGGCGAGGCTCAGCCCAAGACCGGCAGCACTTTCGCTGAGACGGCCGTTCCTGCGGTGAAGGTGGTCTACACCATCGCTCAGGCTGACTAGCTGAAAGCGAGCCTCTGAGAGCGCGCAAGCGCTGAGAGCGGGGCCGCCGGTGCTTGGCGGCGCGGCGGCCCCTTGTGTCCACCCGGTATGAGGATGAACATGGAACAGATTACACCGAATGCCCCCGGCTCAGGCGCGCCGCGAGCCGATGCGGGCGAGCCTGCCCGTGAGAAGAAGCGGCGCGGCGCAGCCTTCTGGATAGCGGTCGTGGTGGCCATAGCGGCCCTTGCGGCAGCGTGCACCTTCGCGTACATCTGGTGGCAGGGCCAGCAGGGCTCAAGCCGCGATGCGAACGCGCTCATCGGCCAGATAGAGGGCAAGAGCCAAGAAGAGGTGCAAGCCGAGCTCGACCGCATCGTGGAGGAGGGCATGTTCAACATCTCCATCGCGAGCACGGTCGACTTTGAGGACGGCGCCTCGGAAGGCGCGATCAAGATCGAGAACGTGCCGGGCAACCGCTATCTGATGCAGGTGGATATCGTGCGCGATGATACAGACGAGATCATCTACCAAAGCGGCATCTTAGAGCCGAATTACCACATACAGTCCGCTCGCTTGGACGCAGAGCTTCCTGCGGGTACGTATGCGTGCACGGCGATCTTCCACGCGCTCGACCCGGCAAGCGAAGAGGAGATCGGCCAGGCCGCCGCGAACATGACGATACGGGTGCTCAGCTAGGGCGGGGAAGCACCGCATCGGGCGGGCGTGGCACCGCCGCGAAGGCAGGGCGCCAGCGCGCGCTCGATCAAGGGTGAGGGAAACATCATGGGGAAAACGATACGCAAGATGCTTGCAGCAGCGCTCTCGCTGGTGATGGTGGCGACGATGCTTCCAACGCCTGCGCTCGCTGATGGCGCCTCTAAGGGAGAAGGCGTCGGGCACGAGCGCACCTACAGCGGCTATGCGGGGGCCGAGCTACAGGCGCAGACCGAGGTGGCGGTGGTAGGCTATGATGCGACGCCTCCCATCCCGGAGGGGGATGTGCTCTATGCGCCTGCCGACCCGCATCCGGCTAACGACTTCATAGCGCAGGTGACGGGTCGCTTCGATGGCGCGGCTGTGCTCGCGGCGGAGGATGTCGACCAGAGCTCGCCTGCCTACCAGACGCTCGCTCAAGCAGCAGCGGGGGATGCGATAGGCGGCATGTGGCAGCTCTCCGTATCGACCAGCACCCCTGGCGTTCCGGCTGCGAGCGCCATCACCAGCGTGAGCCTGCAGATCGACCAAGCGACCTACGATGCGCTGCCCGACGGGGCGAGCGCTGTGCGCGTTGTGGCGCTCGAAGGCGGCAAGCTCGTGGAGTACGCCGCCACCCGCACGGTGCTCCCGGGCGAGGACGGCGCGCCTGAGCGCTACTATATCACCTTCGCACGGCCCACAGGAGATACCGCCATCGGCGCCTATGCGCTCATGGTGGCGCCCGCGGGGGCTATGACCGTCACGGCCCGTGTAGCAACGGGAGCGGGCCAGGTGCTGCCCTTGGGAACGACCGAGTGGGCGGCGGGCGGTCAGATGGCGCATGCGCGCTACACGTTCCTGCCCTTCGCCGGGCAGCGCATCGATACGGTCGCACTCGATGGGCGCGAGGTCTCCCTGACAGGCGTCGATTTCCTCGATATCCCGATCGTCGCGGGCGCCTCCCATGTGCTCGAGGTCAGCTTCTGCGCTGTCTCCTCCGGTGGCGGGGATGTCACCTTGAAGGTGGTGGCGCGCCCGGCGGATGCGAGCGTGAAGGGCGCACCCGATGCGCTCGCGGCGGCAGATGAGGCACCGGTGCCTTATAAGGGGACATCTACCGTGGCGCAGGCCGAGCTTCCCTATGGCAGCGCCGTCCGCGCCCAGATGATCGGCAGCGGCATCGTGGCCTCGCGCATCGAGGTGGCGCCGCTCGGCGCTTCGGGTGCGCTGCCCTCGGAGTCCGACCCTTCCTGGCGGGAGGTGAGCGTGCTCGGTAGCGCATACGCGATACCTGCGCTCACGGAGGGCACAGCCGTGCGGTTCACGTTCGCCGATGGGGTGCCGCTCGAGCCCGAGCGCTTCTCCATGCAAGGCACCATCCTCTCAGATGAGGAGCCTCCGCGCGTGCTCGCGCGCACCGACGGCTCTGGTATCGCCAAGGCAGAGGGCGGTTCTATCCGCGTGCATACGACGACGCCCGCCCTCGGCTCGCAGGCCACGGTATCGGTGAGCCCTGCCACAGCGAACTGGCAGGTGAACTCGGCTGAGCTCGCCCTGCTCGACGAGACGGGCGCGCAGGCAGGCTCGATGGATGTCACTGAGGCGGCCCGTGCGGGCACGGTGAGCGTGCCCGCGGTGGCATGCAGCTATGAGGTGCGCGTCATCTTCGAGCGCGTGGATATCTACTACATCAACACCACGCGCGGCGGCAAGACCGACCCTGTGGGCATAACGCAGCTGCGTGCGACGCGCGCAGACGGCAAGGTGTCGTTCAAGGTGGCTGCGAACGCGGGCTATGTGGTCGACATCGACAAGACGACGCTCGCCTTCGGCAGCCGCACCTTCGACATACGCACCACCGATGCCGGCGCCAAAGCCGAGATCGGCATCCCGTTCGCGGGCGGCGTGACCCAGACGATGAAAGTAGCGTTCCGTCCGAAGTCAGATGATGATGGGTTCGTGGATGTGAACGTGAACGTAGGGGTGAGCTCGAGCGGATCATCGCGCGCTCGAGAGGGAGGCGGCATCGTCTCCCCGACGCACATCACCATCCGCAAAGGCGCATCTTACACGTTCAGCGTGTTCCCCGATGATGGGTTCGATGTGGAGAGCATCACCTGGTCGAGCACTGATGCGGGCGGTACCACCGGGGTCGTGCGACCCGAGGACATGCGACCGATAAGCGATGCGACGCTCGGGGACGGTGCGGGGGACGCGGCCTATGGGTACGAGTTCACGATCGAGCGCATCCCGAGCGATATCGTCGTCGATGTGGTGTTCAAGGATGCGCCTGGGCAGGTATGGGGCGATATAGAGGAGGCCGTCATATCGGACAACGGCAGCTTCGGGACCATCTCTCCTAAGGGCACCATCTCCATACCGGCGGGGCATGTGGTGTCAACCGAGCTGTTCGCGCGCCCGGCGGCCAACTGCCATTTGGAGCACCTGTGGGTAGCGCAAGGCTCTGGCAAGCCTGAGGATATGATCGATCAGGTGAGCGACGGGCGCGTGACGCTTCCGCTCACAGGCGGCATGAAGGTGCATGCGGTGTTCGCGAGCGATGCGGTGCGCGTGGAGGTCGACGAGAACGTGGCAGGCGGGCGCATCAGCCCCGATGGCAGCATGGTCGTATCGCGCGCAGAGCAGCTCGCGCTGTTCTTCGATGCTGATGAGGGCCGCTGCCTGCGCGAGGTGGTGCTCACCTACCCGGACGGGCAGGGCGGCTTCGATGAGGTGCGCTATGATGTGCCCGAGGGCACCTACCTCTATACGCTCGAGGGTTGGGAGCTTGAGGAAGGCATGCGGATAAGCGCCGTGTTCGGCCCTGGCACGCGCCCGGAGCCCTCAGGTGGCATGTTCACGATCGAGCCGCGCGTGGTGGGTACGGGAGGCGCGGTGTCGCCTGCGCATGCGGCTGTGTATGCGGCTGACATGCACCCGACGTTCCTGCTGCTGCCCGATGCGGGCTATATGGTCGATGAGCTGCGCGTGCTGGCCGTGGCCGCCGATGGCTCGGAGCAGCTCGTAGAGGAGATGGCAGGCGCCGAGGCGGCAAGCTCCTACACGTTCGGGACGCTCACCTCTGACATGCGCCTGGAGGTGTCGTTCACGCCCATAGCGTTCCATACCATCACGTTCAGCTGGAATGTCGAGGGCGGCACGATGGATGCCGATGGTGCCATCGAAGGCGCGCTCAGCGTGCTCGATGGGCAAGAGGTGGCCATAAGCGTGGTGCCGGCCGAAGGATACGAGGTGGCGAGCGTGCGCTATGAGCCCGCGAGCGAAGCGCCCGGGCTGCTCGATCTGCTCGCCGGGCGCGCGGGCGGGCGCGATCTGGAGGTGCCCGAGGAGGGCGGCGTGGTGCGGTTCACTGCCACCGAGGATGCCCATGTGACGGGCACGTTCGTCGAGCGCGCGACGGAGCCGGGCCCGGGTCCGGATGATGGGAACGGAGATGGCGACGAGCACGCCGGCTTCTTCATCGAGGCCAGCGCAGGCGCGCACGGCACCATCAGCCCGAGCGGGCGCGTGGGCGTGCGCGCAGGCGCCGACATCGCGTTCGACCTGCGCCCCGATGCGGGCTACCAGGTGGCTTTCGTGGAGGCGGATGGCAAGCGCTACGCAGGGCATCGCAGCCAGTGGGTGCTCAAGGGCGTTTCGGCAGACCATAAGCTGCATGTGGAGTTCGAGCCGGTGCTGCCTGCGGGCGATAACTCAGAGCCCGCGCGCACGATACGCCGCTTGCAGTCGCTCGCGCAGACGAGCGATGCGCTGCCCATAGCTGCGCTCGTGCTGGCGGCCATCTCCTGCGCGTCTGCCGGGGCTGCGCTCATCGTGCGCAACCGCCGCCGCAACGAGCGCAGAGCAGACGACGAGCGCTGATGCGGGGCCCGCAAGCGAGGGACGGCGGGCAGTCCGGGTAGCCCGCCGCCCCTCGCTCGGGAGATGCTGCAGTATGGGTGCGGCTGCGCTGCGGGCGCTACGCTTCGAGCATCCAGTCTAGGGCGTTCGCTATCTCGATGTCTCCGTTCCAGCCGAGCCCGATGGTGTCGTAGGTGAGCACGATCTTCCGGCCGCGCCTGCCGGCGAGCTGTCTCAGCGGTGCCAGCTCGCGCTCGCGCGTGCTCTCGTCGAGCAGCGATGCGCACACCTGCACATAGAGGCTCTCTTCGCCCATTGTTGCGACGAAATCGACCTCGAGGCTGCCTGTTTTGCCGACCTGCGCATCGAAGCCGCGCACGAGCAGCTCGTTGTGCACGGCATTCTCCAGCGTGAATCCGAAATCGCGATCGGGGAAGCCGAGCAGCATGTTCTTTATGCCCAGGTCGGCGCAGTAATACTTCTCGAGCCCTTGGAGGAAGGCGCCCCCTTTCAGGTCGAAGCGCCGCGCTCGGTAGAACAGGAAGGCGTCGACGAGGGCTTGCAGATAGCGCTCGATGGTGTCGCTCGAGGTCTTGCGGTGGGCGGCGCGCAGCCGATTCTCCATGTTCACGATGGATACGCTGGAGCCGGCGGTGTCGGCGATGTAGCGGGCGATGTCGGAGAAGACCGCGACATTGCGTATCTGGTTGTGCTGCGCGATATCCTTCACGAACACGGTGTTGTAGATGCCCGAGAGCACGGTCTGCGCGAGCATGCGCTCGTCGCCCTGCTCTACGACCGGCGGCAGCCCGCCGTAGGTGGCATAGCGGGTGAACAGCGCCTCTTTCGGCAGGTCTTCGCCCGAGAAGCGCGCGAATTCGCTGAACGACAGCGGGTAGATGCGTATCTCCACGTAGCGGCCTGACAGCAGCGTAGCTAGCTGGCTCGACAGCAGGTAGGCATTCGAGCCGGTCAGGTAGATATCGGTGTCATTCCGAGCGCGCAGGGCGTTCACGGCGCGCTCCCAGCCGTCTACGAGCTGCACTTCGTCGAGCAGCAGGTAGAAGCGCGAAGAGGCCGGGGCGGCGCTGTCCATAGCGGCGGTGATGGCGCTCAGGAGCGCATCGCTATCGGTGACGGGCAGGTATTCCGCGGCTTCCATGTTCATGGATATGATGCGATCAGCCGGGATGCCCGATGCGCGCAGATGATCGGCGAACAGATGCAGCAACGAGGATTTACCGCAGCGCCGCATGCCCACGAGCACCTTGATGAAGGGCTTATCCTGGAACGCGATGAGCTTATCAAGATACAAAGGACGTTCTTTGAGCTGCATAGGATGCCCTTTCGATGAGTTCTAACTTTTCCGAGTATACTAGGAAAAATCGTATTTGATAGATACTTTTCCGTGTATACCTTTAAACGAAATCTATGTCGCATTCGTTTTTGAGTTGCATCGGTGTAGCCTGATCCGCTCAGCATGGATGCCCTTTCGCCCTGTTCGCGCGGTGGTTTGCGGGTGTTCCTTTATACTGGGTCGATACCTTGATCGCGGAATCGCAGAGGAGACTCCATGGCTGTGAAGATCGGATTGGTGGGCACTGGCACGGTCGGCGGTGGCTGCATAGATATCATCAATAAGCATAGCGGTGCATTCCAGCGCCATCTGGGCACCGACATCGAGCTGGTGCGCGTGTGCTCGCTCAGCTCGGCTGAGGCTGAGGCGCATGGCGTGGGCGAGCTCTTCACCGACGATTTCCACGACATAACGAACGACTCTGATATCGACATCGTCATCGAGCTGATCGGCGGCACCACTGTTGCGCGCACGGTCGTGCTCGAAGCGCTGGCTGCCGGCAAGAACGTGGTCACCGCCAACAAGGCGCTCATGGCCACGCATGGCGAAGAGGTCATGAGCGCAGCGAAGGCTGCGGGCGTGGAGCTGGCATTCGGCGCCAGCGTGGGCGGCGGCATCCCCATCATCGGCCCGCTGAAGCACTCGCTGATCGCGAATGAGGTCAGCACGGTGATGGGCATCGTGAACGGCACCACGAATTACATGCTCAGCAAGATGTCAGAAGAGGGCATGAGCTACGAGCAGGCGCTGGCTGAAGCGCAGGCGGCTGGCTTCGCGGAGGCAGACCCGTCAGCCGATGTGGACGGGTTGGATGCGGCGGCTAAGATAGCCATCCTCGCTTCCATCGCATTCTATTCGCGCGTCACGCTCGACGATGTGTACGCGCGCGGCATAACCACCATCAGCCCCACCGACTTAGATGCCGCCCGCGATATGGGCTACGTGGTGAAGCTGTTGGCTATCGCACATCGCACTCCCGAGGGCATCGACGTGCGCGTGCATCCCACCATGATCCCGGTAGACCATCAGCTTGCTACTGTGAATGGCGTGTTCAACGCCATCTACGTGGTGGGCGATTTCGTGGGCGAGACGATGTTCTTCGGAGAGGGCGCGGGTGCGGGTGCGGCGGCCAGCGCCGTCATGGGCGACGTGCTGGAAGTTGCGCGCCATCTGACACAGGGCGTGGCGCCTATCGTTGGCTGCACCTGCACTGACGAGCTGCCCATCTGCCCCATCACGAGCCTTTCGATGAAGTACTACATGCGCTTCACAGCCAGCGACCGCCCCGGCGTGCTGGCGGCTATGGCGAGCGTGTTCGCCGAGCACGATGTGAGCATCCACTCCATGATACAGCGCGGCGCGGGCGCCGACGGCACGGTCGACCTAGCATATGTCACCCACGTGGCGCGCGAGCAGGATGTGCGCGCTGCCATCGACGAGATATGCGCTCTGCCTGACACCGTGAAGGGCGAGCCGTCGCTGATACGCGTTGAGGAGTGAGCATCGTAAGATGATGGGCCGCGCTATGAAGGCTGCTCGGGCTTGCGCTGCGCTCCTGATCGCTGCGGAAGAGCAGGGCGGTGCTGGGGGCCGAAGCGGCAGAGCGGAGCGTTGCGCATGATCGCGACGGCAGGCATAGGGGTCATCTTCGACTGCGATGGCACGCTGCTCGATTCGATGGAGATGTGGCATTCGCTGGACGACCGCATCGCCGAGGAGGCGGGCGTGGTGTTCACGAAAGAGGACAAAGATTTCCTGACAGCTGGAACGCTGCGGGAATGCGCCGATTACATGCATGAAAAGCATGGCATCGGTTGCAGCGGCGCCGATGTCGAGCGCATGATAAACGACGAGACGGCGAAGTGGTACGCCACCGAGGCGGTGCCGCGGCCGGGTGCTGCCGCTTTCGTGCGCGGCCTGCATGCGGCGGGCGTGCCCATGGCGGTAGCGTCGTCGACCCCGCCGCAGAACCTGCGCGCCGGGCTTGAGACGGCCGGGCTCGCCCAGTATATGAGCGCTATCGTGTCGGTGGAGGACGCTGGCGCCCCGAAGCGCGAACCGCTGGTCTACGATATGGCGCGCCAGGTGCTCGGCACGCCGCGCTGCCGCACCTGGGGGTTCGAGGATGCGCGGTATGCCATAGAGACGCTGTCGCGCGCGGGGTATCGCACTGTGGGCGTGTTCGATACCGACGTGGCGGGCACGCGCGAAGAGCTGGCAGCGGCAGCTGACGTATTCATCGCTTCGTTTACGGAAATGACCGCCGAGGAGTTCCTTGCGGTAGCCTATGCTCATCAAGACTGAGAGGCTACCATCATGACCGGCACGAACGATCGAAAACCAAGCGACCCCGGCCGCGGCCGCCCGCGCAAGGGCGAGACGCTGGCGACTAGCGCCGATTTCGGCAAAGAGCTGCGCCAGATGCGCGACGACATGCGCGAGGCGTTCGACGCCAGCTGGTGGCGCCGTATGGTGTCCGCCCCGGTCGATTGCGAGAAGCTGCCGATAGCCATGAAGGTGTTCGGTGTGCTGTGCGTGCTGGGCGCGCTCTATGGTTTCGGCAACGTGGTGTGGGATTTGGTAGGCACCATCGAGGCGTATCGGTCGGGCCGTATGGCCGATATGGGGCTGTCGACGACGGTGGTCACATTCGTGTTCCTCGCCGACCTCGTGCTCATATCGCTCGCATTCCTGATCTATGGCGTCAGCATCCTGCGCAACCGGCGCCGGTTCGCGGCGCTCATCATCTATGCGCTCTACGTGATGCTCATCTTGGGCGCGGCGTGCTCGCTCATGCTCTACGGCGTCAGCGCGTTCCTCATCCTCTATGGCGTGGTGTTCGGCATCCTGATCGCCTTCCAGATATACCTCGATCCCGGCCTGCGCGACGAGCGGCGGCTCCAGCGGAAGCTCCACGAGAGCGAGCTGCGCCAAGAGCAGGAGGACGGCACGCTCGGCCGCGATGCCAGCGGCAAGGGCTATATCGATCTGAATTTCTTCAACCTGTTCTGGATATTCGTGTTCGTCTCGGTGCTGGGCGATGGCATGGAAACGCTCTTCCATTACTTCGTGGTGGTGCCGGGCCAATGGCAAGACCGCGCGGGGCTGCTGTTCGGGCCGTTCAGCCCCATCTACGGATGCGGCGCGCTGCTGATGACGCTGCTGCTGAACCGCCTCTACAAGCGCAATGTGCTGTTGATATTCTTCTGCTCGGCCATCATCGGCGGGGCGTTCGAATACTTCGTCAGCGTGTGGATGCAATACACGTTCGGCGCGGTGGCGTGGGACTACACGGGCCAGTGGCTCTCCATCGGCGGCCGCACATGCGGTTGGGCGATGGGTGCGTGGGGCTTGCTCGGCGTGGTGTGGATAAAGCTGTTGCTGCCGTTGCTGCTGCGCATCGTGAACCTGATACCGTGGAACTGGCGCTATGCGGTCACTGCGATTGCAGCTGTGCTGATGCTGGTCGATGCCGTGCTGACGCTGGAATCGCTCGATTGCTGGTATGAGCGCCTCGCGGGCGACCCGGTGGTGACGCCTATCCAGCACTTCTACGCCGACTATTTCGACAACGAGTACATGGCCGACCGCTTCCAGTCGATGACCATCAACCCCGGCGATTCGGTCCGCCACGGCAGCGTGTAGCACAGTTGCCTTCATTCGCTGCCTTGACGTACGTAATCACGTACGTTATGGTAAGGGTGTCAGACAACGGAAGCGAGGTTCATCATGACTTCCATCACAGCAACGGCGTTCCGACAGAATATCTACCAGACTATCGCCCAGGTCAATGCCAACTGCGCGCCCGTCACCATCACCAACAGCAAAGGTAAGGGTGCGGTGCTCATCGGCGAAGACGATTGGGCCGCTATCGAAGAGACGCTTTATCTTGCGAGCATCCCCGGCATGAGCGAATCGTTGCAGGAGGGCATGGTGGCTCACCTCAACGATTGCCTGACCGAAGATGAGCTCGAGTGGTAGCTATGTACCAGGTGAGATTCACGAAGCAAGCTGCTAAAGATGCGAAGAAGCTGAAGGCTGCTGGTTTAGATAAGAAGGCAAAGCAACTGGTCGATATCGTCCGGAATGATCCTTTCCAGAATCCGCCATCATACGAAGCGCTCGTTGGCGATCTTTCCGGCCCGTACTCTCGGCGTATCAACCTGCAGCACCGATTCGTATATCAAGTGATCCCAGGGATTGGGGAGGCGGATGGCGAGCGGTGCGACGGTATAGTGAAGGTCATCCGCATGTGGTCGCACTACGAAGGGCTATGAGCTGACGCTGCGGTACTCGCGGACTGACATCGGGATTTTGAGGCTTAGAACTTCCGGAAGCGCTCGTAGCGTTGGGCTCGCAGCTCCTCGGGGGTGAGCGCGGAGAGCTCATCGAGGGCGGCGGTTATGTAGAGCCACACGGCGGCTGCTGCTTGGTCGGGGTTCTCGTGGGCGGCTTCGGCGCCTTCGGGGATGACATCCTCGATCACGCCGAGCGCGAGCGCATCCGAGGCGCTCATCTTCATCACCTCGGCGGCCTCCGGTGCGCGGTTGCCGTCCTTCCAGAGGATGCTGGCGAAGCCCTCAGGCGAGAGCACCGAGTACACGGCGTTCTCTTGCATGGCCACCCGGTTCGCCACCGCGAGCGCCAGTGCGCCGCCGCTGCCTCCCTCGCCGATGACCACGGTTATCACGGGCACGGTCAGCCCGGCCATCAGCGCCAGCGATTCCGAGATGGCGTTGCCGATGCCGCGCTCTTCCGCCTCGCGCCCGCAGAAGGCGCCTTGCGTGTCTACCAGGCACACGATGGGGCGGCCGAACTTCTCGGCTTGCTGCATCAGGCGCTGCGCCTTGCGGTAGCCCTCGGGCTGTGGGCAGCCGAAATTGCGAGCGATGCGGCTTTTCAGGTCGGCGCCCTTCTCCTCGGCGATGACCGTCACCTCGCGGCCATTGATGCGCCCGATGCCGCCCACGATAGCGCCGTCGTCGGCGAACGCGCGGTCGCCATGCAGCTCGATGAAATCATCGAACAGGGAAGCGATGTAATACAGCGACGTAGGCCGCTTGGCGTTGCGCGCGAGCTGCACGCTCTCCCAGGCGCGGTTCGTCGCGGCGGGCTGCTTCGACCCGGGCACGGGGATGTTGATGCTGGTGGTGGCTGGCCGGGTGCTGGGCAGGTCGGCCACGCCCTTGCTGCGCAGCGCCCACCACATGCCCGCGGCCGAGGTCTGCTCGCCGATGGCCTGTCCCACCGAGTCGGCTAGGCCGGAGAGCCCGCTCATCAGCCCGCGCAGCGCCTCGGGCACCCATGCGCTCGCTGCGGAAGAACCCAGGGGGACGGAGCAGATGGCATCTTCCCCAGAGGGCTTGTCATCGGAAGGGCCGTTATCGGGGGAAGATGCCATCTGCTCCGTCCCCCTGGGTTCTTCCGTGCTCTCGTAGTTGTGCAGGCGCAGGATGTTCGCCAGCGTGCTGCGCATATCGGCGCGCTCTATGATGGCGTCGAGCAGGCCGTGCTCCAGCGCGAACTCGGCGCTCTGGAAGCTCTCGGGCAGCGTCTGCTTGATGGTGTCTTGGATGACGCGACGTCCGGCGAAGCCTAAGAGCGCTTGCGGCTCGGCGAGGATGATATCGCCCAGCGTGGCGAACGAGGCGGTCACGCCGCCGGTGGTGGGGTCGGTGATGACCGAGACGAACAGCAGTCCGGCGCGCGAATGCGCTTCGATGGCTGCTGACACCTTCGCCATCTGCATGAGCGATACCAGCCCCTCCTGCATGCGGGCGCCGCCCGAAGCGCAGAAGATGATGACGGGCAGCCGCTCGGTCGTGGCATGCTCTACCATGCGCGCCAGCTTCTCGCCCACCACATGCCCCATGCTGCCCATCATGAACGCCGTTTCCATGATGCCGGCGGCAACGGGGATGCCCTCGATGCGCGCGGTGCCGCAGCGCACGCTCTCGCGCTTGCCGCTGCGATCACGCGCCCGCTCGATCACCTCGTCGAATCCGGGGAAGTCGAGGGGGTCGGCCTCGGGCAGGTCGGCATCCATCTCGTGGAAGCTGCCCGCGTCGAACGTCGCTTCGATGCGCTCGTCGGAATCCATGCGATAGAGGCGCCCGCATGTGGGGCATTTCCAGTCGTTCGCGCGGATGCGAGCCTCGTCGTGGGTGAGCCGGCAATGCGCGCACATGCGCCACCGCGCCGGCGGCAGCTCGTCTTCGGCGGGCATGCCGACCCAGGTCAGCAGCGAGCGGTCGCTCTCGTGCGGCATCATCATCAGGATGCCGCGGCGCTGCGCCTCGCTGCGCAGCAGCGCGCTCGGTTGCTCGCGCATGGTCCACAGCAGCGTGCGCGCACCGATGCGCTCAGCCGCTTCCAGCACCGCGAACTCGTTGGTGAACAGGCGCTCGTCGAACTTCGGCCCGAGCGAGGTCACGTTGGCCGTGCTGCCGAACGAGAACGCCCGCAGCTTGTCGTCGGTACCGGTGGTGAAGATGGGCCGCACGCCGAGGTTAGACGCCGCGCGCACGGCGTTCTTCAGCGGCGTGCCGAAGCCGGCCAGCAGCACCGGCCCGGGCCGCTTCTGGCTGAGCTGGTCGAGCAGATAGACGGTGTCGGGCGATGCCTCGTCGGCCTCCTCGGGCTGATGCTCGACGGGCATGACACCCGCCGGCTGCTCGACGGTGCCGAAATCGGTGTATTTATAGTAGCGCTCTGGGTCCATGTTGCTTCCTGTGGTCCTCGATCGTCTCCAGCCCGCAGGCCGTTCCTGTCAGTTCCGCCTGATCTAGGCGGCGAAGAAGTAGCGTTGGATGGCCTCGGCCACCGTCTTGCCGTCCTTGCTGGCCCTCACCTCGGCTTTGCAGAACCTGCTGTTCGCCTGCACGATGGTGGCCTCCAAGTCGATGGTATCGCCCGGCAGCACCGTTTCGCGGAAGCGCGCCTTGTCGATGCCGGCCAGATAGCCCAGCGCAACCGTCTCATCCTGGGCAGCCATCAAACAGCAGCAGGCGGCCTGCGCCAGCGCCTCCATGATGAGCACGCCGGGGAAGACCGGATGCCCTGGGAAATGGCCCTCGAAGATGGGCAGGTCGGGCCGCACGTCGAGCTGCGCTTCGATGTGCTCGCCCGGCTCGCATGAGAGCACGCGGCTCACCCAGAGGAATGGGTCGCGGTGCGGCAGCAGCTGCTCTACGCCGTCGCGCTCGCACGGGAATCCTACGTTCGCCATGTGGTGCCTCCTGTGGCTCGTGGCCGTCTTCTGCCGATGCATCCGAAGAGAGCGCCCGGGGTCGGCAGACGCTCGGGCGCTCAGTCAACTATCCCTTGTATGGTGCCAGCGCCAAGGTGGCGTTGTGGCCCCCGAAGCCGATCGAGTTCGAGAGGGCGACCGTCTGCGGGTAGCCGCGGCGCGCTTCGGTGAGCACTTCAACCGGGCATTCCGGGTCGGCCTCGGCGAAGCCTGCGGTCGGCGGCACCAGGTCGTTCGCCAGCGACAAGGCGCATACGATGGCCTCGACCGCGCCGGCGGCGCCCAGCATGTGCCCCGTTATGCCCTTCGTGGAGGTGACGGGGATGCTGCTGTGCTCCACGCCTTGCAGCTTGCAGAACGCGCGCGCCTCGGTGGCGTCATTCAGCCCGGTGGACGTGCCGTGCGCGTTCAAGTGCCCCACTTCATCGGGCGTGAACCCGGCCTCGTCGAGCGCGAGGCGCATGGCGCGCGCAACGCCTTCACCGCTGGGCTCGGGTGCTGTTATGTGGTGCGCATCGCACGAGGTGCCGAAGCCTACCACCTCAGCCAAGATGTCCGCCCCGCGCTCGAGCGCGCTCTCAAGGCTCTCTAGCACGAGGGCGCCTGCGCCCTCGCCGGCCACGAAGCCGGAGCGGTTCACGTCGAACGGCCGGCTGGCGCGCATCGGGTCCTCTTCATGCGTCAGCGCGCCCAGGTTGGCGAAGCCCGCGATGGATATATCGGATACCGATTCCTCGGCACCGCCGCAGAGCACCCGGTCGGCCAGCCCGAAGCGTATCAGCCGGAACGCGTCGCCCACGCACTGCGTGCCAGTGGCGCACGCCACCACGCAGTTCGTGCATTCGCCTTGCAGCCCGTAGCGTATCGCCAGCTCGCCGGCGGCGATGTTGCCGATCATAGTGGGGATGAACAGAGGGCTCACGCGCTTGCCGCCCTTCTCGTGCATCTTCACGGCCTCGCTGGTGAAGATGTCCATCCCGCCGATGCCGCTGCCGAACACGGTGGCGAAGCGCTCAGCCTCCACGCCGGGCGCGAGCTGCCAGGGCGTGTCGCCCTCAGCCTCGGCCGGCACCACCAGGCCAGCTTGCCGCATGGCCTCGTCGGCAGCCACGACGGCGTACTGCACGAAGCGCTCCCAGCGCCGCCCCTGCTTCTTCGTCAGTCCGTGCTCGGTGGGCTCGAAGCCGCGTATCTGGCCGGCCACGTTCACGTTCACGGCCTCGGCCACCTCGTTCTCAAGCGGGCTGATGGTGCATGCGCCCTCCACGGCCGCATCCCACAGCGCCTTCACGCCCACGCCGGCTGGGCTGATGGCGCCCATCCCGGTTATGACCACGCGGCGCGGCATCACCGCGCCCTCGCACGTATTCGCACTCACAGCGAGATCCCTCCGTCCACTCCCAGCACCTGTCCGGTTATGTAGCCTGCCTGCTCGCTCGCCAGGAACGCCACGGCGCACGCCACGTCCTCGGTCTGCCCCAGGCGCTTCAACGCGATGTGGTCGGTCAGCGCAGCGGTGGCCTTCTCGGACAGCGCTGCGGTCATGTCGGTCTCTATGAAGCCGGGCGCCACGGCGTTCACCGTCACCCCGCGCCCGCCTATCTCCTTCGCGGCAGCCAGCGTCAGCCCGATGATGCCCGCCTTCGACGCCGCGTAGTTCGCCTGTCCGGCATTGCCGCGCACGCCCACCACGCTGCTGATGTTCACGATGCGCCCGAAGCGCTGCTTGCACATGACGGGCACGGCGTGGCGCATGCAGTTGAATGCGCCGCCCAGGTTCGTGTCCACGACGCGCTCGAACTGCTCTTCGCTCATGCGCATCAGCAGGCCGTCCTGGGTGATGCCCGCGTTGTTCACCAGCACGTGCAGCGCGCCGAAGCGCTCCACCACGGCGGCCACCATGTCCTTAGCGCTCTCGAAGCCCGACACATCGCCGTGCACGCACATCGCCTCCACGCCGAAGCGCTCTTCGATCTGCGCGCGCAGCTCCTCGGCCGCCGCCCGGCTGCCCTCGCTGCGGAAGTTGATGGCCACGTTCATGCCGTCTTCCGCCAGCCGCATGGCAACCGCGGCCCCGATCCCTCGGCTGGCTCCGGTTACCAGCGCTATCCGTCGTTCGCTATTCGTCATACTCCCCACCTTGACCGGGGCATTCTGCACCCCGCATCGGCATCTGCAAGTCGTTCATGGGATTATACCCATTCACGGGCGCGAATCATCCGCGATACTGCCCGACAAGCCGGGGAAACGCCGTGAAATAAGCTAGAATAATCGGCGTCCGAGAAGAAAGGAGCCCAAATGGCAACCATTGATACCATCGCTACCATCCTGAACGACAACCTGGATATCGAAGTCGAGCAGGTCACCCCTGACGCCACGTTCGAATCGCTGGGCATCGACTCGCTGGATATGGCCGAGCTGACCTGCACGCTGGAAGAAGAGCTCGACATCGACTTCGGCGAGCCCGAGGGCCTGGAGACGGTGGGCGATCTGGTCGAGTACGTCGACTCGCTGTAAGCGCACGCGGAAGGCTCACAATTGAAAACGCGCGTAACCGAGCTTCTCGGCATCGAGAAGCCCATAATCCAAGGCGGCATGGCATGGGTCGCTGACGCTTCGCTCGCATCTGCCGTCAGCGAGGCGGGCGGCCTAGGCATCATCGCCTGCGGCAGCGCCCCGCTGTCCTGGGTGGAAGACCAAGTGCGCGAGGCTCGCGCCAAGACGAGCAAGCCCATCGGCGCGAACGTCATGCTGATGAACCCCGAGGCTCCCGAGCTGGCGCGCCTGCTGGCCGAGCTGCGGGTGGAAGTGGTGACCACCGGGGCCGGCTCGCCCGCACCGTATATAGAGATGTGGAAGGCGGCCGGCATGAAGGTGGTGCCGGTGGTGGCATCCACCGCGCACGCCAAGAAGATGGAACGTGCCGGGGCCGATGCCATCGTAGCCGAGGGCCAGGAGGCTGGCGGCCACATCGGCGAGCTGACCACGATGGCGCTGACGCCTGCGGTGTGCGATGCGGTGAGCATCCCGGTCATAACCGCCGGTGGCGTGGCCGATGGCCGCGGCATGGCAGCAGCGTTCGCGCTGGGTGCGGAAGGCGTGCAGATCGGTACGCGCTTCCTCACGGCCGAAGAGTGCACCGTGGCAGATGCCTACAAGCAGAAGATCATCGACGCGGGCGACGCCGACACCATCGTCACCGGGCGCGCGTCGGGGGCGCCGGTGCGCCAGTTGAAGAACGCGTTCTCGCGCGAGGCGAAGAAGCTGGAGGCCACCGCTGAGGGCAGCGCCGCCGACCGCGCCAAGCTCGAAGAGATGCTGGCTGGTTCGCTGCGCCGTGCGGTGCAGGGCGACGTGAAGAGCGGCTCGGTCATGTCGGGCCAAGTGGCAGCGCTCGTGCACGACCGCAAGCCCGCCCTGCAGATCATCGACGATCTGATGGCCGAGGCGCAGGCATGGGGCGCGCTCGACTTGCAGCAGATGGCCGACGCGAACGCCGAGCGCGCTTGGAGCGCCCGATGACGGTCTGGCTCTGCTCGGGGCAGGGAGCGCAGAAGCCCGGCATGGGCGCCGACCTGCTCGACCTTCCCGCGGTAGCCGATACCTTCGCGGTCATGTCGGATGCGCTGGGGCTCGACCTGGCGCATCTCGCGCGCGAAGGCTCGCAAGACGATGTGAACGGCGCCGTAGCGGCGCAGGGGCTCACCATGGCGGTGTCGGTGGGCGTCGGGCGCGTGCTGGAAGAGCACGGCCTCGCGCCCGATGCGGTGGTCGGCTTCTCGCTGGGGCAGATATCGGCTCTGGTGCTGGCCGGCGTGCTGCCCTTGGCCGATGCGGCCGCGCTGCTGCGCGTGCGCGCGGAGGCGATGGCGGCAGCGTGCGTGGCCAACCCCGGCGCCATGCTCGCGCTGATGGGCGCGAGCGTCGCCGACGCCGAGCAGCTTTGCGAGCAGGCAGCCGAGGGCTGCGTGCTGGTTCCGGCGAACATGAACGCCCCGGGCCAGGTGGTCGTATCCGGCACCTGCGAGGCTATCGAGCGGGCGCAGCAGCTCTGGAAGGAAGCGGGCAACCGCAGCGTGAAGCTGGCCACGGCCGGCGCCTTCCATTCGCCGCTGATGACGGACGCCGCCCGCGAAGTGGAGAAGTTCTGCGGCACGTTGGCATTCGCCGAGCCCCGCGCTATGCTGCTGTGCAACACCGACGCGCAGCCGTTCGAAGCGGCGCGCGCCGCCGAGCGGTTGGGCGCCCAGGTGGAGAGCGGCGTGATGTTCGAGCAGAGCATCAGCGCGCTGTTGGAAGCTGGCGAGACCGATTTCGTGGAAGTCGGGTTCGGCGGCGTGCTGGCGAACCTGGTGAAGCGCATCGACCGCAGCACCACGCGCACCTGCATCGGCACGCGCGAGCAACTGGACGCTTACCTGAACGTTTGAGGAGCATGATGGCAGCCAAAGAGATCATCAAAGACGAAGCCATACTGTCGCAGCCGTGCGAGAAGTGCACGGCCGAAGATGCCGCGCTCGCGCAAGACCTGCTCGACACGGTAGCCGCTACCGAGGACATGGCTTGCCTCGCGGCTAATCAGATCGGCGAGACGAAGGCAGCCATCTGCTATCTCGACGACGATGATGAGCCCCACGTGATGTTCAATCCGGTGATGAAGCGCGCGCTGGCGCCGTTCAAAGCCGTGGAGGAGTGCTTCTCGGTCGATGAGCCCCACAAAGTGACGCGCTTCCAGCGCATGACCGTGGAATACGACGAGCTGGTGGACGGCGAGCTGGTGCCCCGCAAGCGCGAGTTCCGCGACTGGACCGCTCAGATCATCCAGCACGGCATCGACCACACCAAGGGCAAGGTCATCTAAGCCGCATCCCGTGCGCTGGCGGCTGGTCGTCAGCCGTCGATGTGCTCCCGGGGGTCGTGCAGGCTGTTCGGGGGCACGCGCACTTCATCCCATCCCATCTCGCGCAGGGCGTTCGCGGTGCGCCACGGCGGCGTGTTGCCGTCGAACGGCGCGCAGTAGCTGAGCGCCTCTACCAGCGTTATGGCGTGCATCAGGTCGGCCATCGTGTCCACGTCGGGCACGGGCGGCAGGTAGCGCGCGGCTAGGCCCGCCTCGCGGGCCTTCTGTATGTAGGCGGGCAGCACCGTCAGCCCGTCGGGGTTGTAGAACACGCCGGTGTGGTCGAACGCTGTTTCGCGCGTCCATCCTATGACCGACACGCCCATCTCCTGATCGGGTGCCAGCACGATGCCGGGCTCGTCGGCATCCATCAGCTCGTGCAGCGCGGCGAAGCCAGCCTTCACGTCGGCCACGGTGAGCGCCGGCATATCGGCTCCCATCGACAGGATGCAGTCGGCGCCGTCGTCCCAGCATTGCTGGAAGGCGTCGTTATAGTGCGCGTCGAAGATGGGGCCGGCATCGGCGATGAACGTGATGGGCCGCGGCCAGGTGCCCGCATCGGCGAACAGCTTCCGCATGCGCTCGACATCGGCCGCAGGAGCTGTGGATATCACCAGCTCGTAGGCGTCGTCTTCCGCTTCCAGCTGATCGAAGGCTGCCATGCATATCTCCACCACGTCGAACAGCATGCAGTGGTAGAGCGCGCTCGCCACTTCAGGCTCGAACACGCCATCTTTCAGCGTGGTCAGGCGCGTCTTCACCAACCCCGCCTCAGGCAGCTTGCTGAACAACAACAGAACATTCTTGCGCATGCGATATATGCTCCTTTTCCGGCTCGGTCGTTTCACTATACTGGTACCACCGGTTATTCGAGGAGAGTATTTTGCAACATATCGAGACGATAGGCATTCCGCGGGGGTTGCTGTTCCATGAGTATGGCGTGCTGTGGCAGCGCTTCTTCGAGGAGCTGGGCTTCCGGGTACTGGTCAGCCCGCAGACCGACCGCGCGGTATTCGAAGCGGGCGAGGCGGCGAGCGTTGACGAGGTGTGCTTGGCATCGAAGGCCTACATGGGCCACGTGGCGGCGCTGCTCGACGGCGGCCAGTGCGATGCGCTGTTCGTGCCGTCCTACGACAATGGCGACGTGCGCGCCGGATTCTGCACGAAGTATCAGAGCTTGCCCGACCTGGTGGCGGCGACATTCCGCGACCGAGGGGTGAAGCTGGTGACCATGCGGGTGCGCAGCGCGAACGACCGCAAGCGCACGCGCGGCGAGTTCATAGAGCTCGCGCGCCAACTGGGTGCGAGTCCGAAGAAGGCTATGCACGCGTACAAGGCGGCTGCTCGCGCGCAGGAGGCGGCTGATGCTGCTCGCGCCGCAGCGCAGCAGGAGACGCTGCGTCTGCTGGCGAAGTACCGCAAGGTGGCGGCGGGTGACCCCACCGGCACCGAGCAGGCCCCGCTCGCCATCCTGCTGGTGGCGCATCCCTACATCGCGCACGACCCGTACATCGCCGGCGATATCGTGGCTGCTATCGAGGGCATGGGCGCTACGGTGCTCTTCGCCGACGAAGCCGACCATGCCGCCGCGTTCAAGCGCAGCTTCGACTTCTCCGACACGCTGCCGTGGCTGATAAATCGCCAGCTTGCGGGCGCTATCCTTCAGATGCACGAGGCTATCGACGGCATCGTGCTGCTGTCGGCCTTCCCGTGCGGGCCCGATTCCATGTTCGACGACGCCATCATGCGCAACGTGCGCGGCGTGCCCATCTTGAACCTTATGATCGACGCGCAGAGCGGCAGCGCCGGCATGGAGACGCGCATCGAGAGCTTCATAGACATACTGAGATTCAAGGGAAAGCAGGGGTACCTGGATGCCTAGCTTGCAGAAGGCGAAAGACGTGTTGGAGCGCCTGACCCAGCCGCGCAGCGAGGACGCCACCGTGCCGGTGACGGTCAGCGACGATGTGCGCACGCAGGTGGTGTACGAGCCCGACGAGCCGCGCCGCATGCTGCCATTCCCGCATCTGCCGAAGAAGCTGCGGCGCGACCGCCACAAGCACACGTTGGTGTCGGTGTTCCGCTACGCCTATTACGACCCGGCGTTCAAATACTTCGTCGAGCAGGTGCTCGATTGCGACTACCTGCAACTGCCGAAGGCCACGAAGCGCACGATGGAGCTGGGCATACAGAGCTCGAGCGATTACGTGTGCACGCCGTTCAAGCATATGATGGGCGACTGGATAGAAGCGCTCGAGCTGGGCGCTGACATCCTCGTGCAGGTGGGCGGCCCGTGCCGCCTCGGCTACTACGGCGAGATGCAAGAGCAGATCTTGCGCGACATGGGCTACGACTTCACCATGCTGAACTTCAGCCACGGCATCGAGCAGGGCTACATCGGCTGGGGCAAAGAGGTGCTGCGGATGGTGAATCCCGACATAGCCATCCCCAACGGCGTGAAGCAGCTACTGGCGTGCGGTCACATGCTGACGCTGCTCGATTCTGCTCGCGATTTCTACATGGCGAACGGCGGGTTCGAGCGCGAGCCCGGGGCGTTCCGCCGCGCGTGGGAGGGCCTGATGGACGCCATGCGCGCAGCGGCCACGAAGGCTGAGATAGACGAGGCGTATCGCGCCGGCATGGAGGAGATGCGGGCCATCCCGCTCGACAAGCCGGCTGACCCGGTGCGCATCGGCATCATCGGGGAGCTGTACACAGCCATCGACGAGAACTCGAATCTGGGGCTCGACGAGAAGCTGATGGATATGGGTGTGGAGGTGCACCGCACGCTGAATTTCAGCAATCGTTACACGCACTATAACGAAGAGAACCTGCGGCGCACCATCGCGGAGTACGCCGAGTACGACATGGGGCCCACGTCAACCATGACGCTCGCCGCGGCGAAGAAGTACGCCGAGATGGGCTTCGACGGTCTCGTGCACGCGAAATGCGCCGGCTGCACGCCCGAGATCGACTGCATCCCCGTGCTGCGCCGCATCTCGGAGGACTTCCACATACCGGTGCTGTACCTGACCTACGACACAGAGACGAGCGACACCGGCCTGATGACCCGCCTTGAAGCGTTCTACGACATGCTCGCCATGAAGAAGGCTGCCAAGCGCTGGTAGGACGGATGCTGCTGCGCCGGGTGGTCGGTGGTACGGGCGGGCGAGTGAAGGTGCTGCTGCGCGCGGATGCTCGGGCGCTGGCTCGGTTCGACCCGTAAGGAGCCCGCTCGCCGAGGTGCGGATAGCGGAGCTTTGCGTGAGATGGTCGGGATGCTCTTCGGGTTGGAGCGATGATTGGTAGGGGTGGCGGGACTCGAACCCGCACGCCTTTCGGCAGAGGTTTTTAAGACCTCGGTGTCTGCCATTCCACCACACCCCCACACAGGAGATTCTATCAGGTCAGAAAACCGCGGGCACGGCAACCGCCGAATATCCCACGCGAAACGTGTTCGACACCCACGGGTTGCGGCGCTCGGTTGCCAGAACTCTGGCGGGGATTTCTTCCATGCTCGGGGATTTTGAGTAGAATCTGTCTACAGGACCGCACGACCGGAGGGATGCTATGCGTGAATTGCCATCTGAGAAGCTCGACCCCCGCATCAAGAACGTCTGGCGCATCAATGACGCCATTTGGATCATCATCACGTTCTTGTGTTGCTTCGTCCCGTTCGCTATCGCAGCGGCTGCTGAGCCGGATGAAGGGTGGATACCCATCGTGCTGCTAGCAGAGGCTGTGGTGTTCGGTGCATTACTGGTGCTGTTCGTGGTGATCTTGCCACCCATCCGCCATATGCGCTGGCGCTATCAGCTGAATGGCGATTTCCTCGATATCGCGAAGGGGATCATCTGGCGCAAGCGCTATATCATCCCGTTCATCCGTGTGCAGAACACCGACACGCGCCAAGGGCCCGTTCTGCGGATGTTCGGCCTGTCCAGCGTCACGGTGGCGACGGCGGCAGGCGAGCACGAGATACCCGGCATCAGGACCGAGCAAGCCGAGCAGCTGCGCGACCGCGCCGCCGAGTTCGCCCGCATCGCGCGCGAGGATGTATAGATGACGGGCGCATACGACGAGATGTACGGCGTGCCGGCGACGCCGCAGCAAGCGCAACAGCCGCAGCCGGCAGCGCAGCCTCAGGTAGCGGCAGCGCAGCAAGCGGCCCAAGCAGCGCCCCAGCCGGTTGTGCAGCAGCCGGCACCGCAGGCAGCACCCCAGCAGCCTATCCAGCCGTTCGGGCAGGAGGGCGGCCTGCCCGCGTACCATGTGCACCATAGCTACATCTGGCTGGGCACCATCCGCAGCATGTTGGCGGTGCTGTTCGTGCTCCTCGTCACGTCGTTCTCCTCGGTGGCTGGCGTCATCGACGAGATCGGGTATTCGGGGCTGGGCATGCTGAGCGTCGTGCTCGGCGGCGTAGGCGTGCTGTTCCTCGTGGTGGTGGGCCTGGTGGTGCTCGTGCACGTGCTGGCGTATCGGCGCTTGTACTTCACGCTGGGGCCGAACGAGTTCAGCCTGTACAGCGGCATCATCACGAAGAAGCGGGTGCACGTCTCCTACGACCGTGTGCAGTCGGTCGACGCGCGTGCCAGCTTGGTGCAGCGCGTGTTCGGCGTGTGCAACGTGTTCATCGACACGGCGGGCGGCGCCTCGAACAAGGCTGTCATCGTGCCGTATGTCACGAAGGTGCAGGCAACATGGCTGACCTCTGAGCTGTACGCGCGCAAGCGCCAGGCGCTCCAGCCGCAGGCCGCAGCCGCGCAGCCCGTGCCCGGTCAAGCTCAGCCGGCCGCAACGGGCAACCTGCTCGACTACGGCAAGGAAGCGTGGGATGAGGTAGGCGGCATCTTCGCCGGTGCGCCCATGCAGGAAGCGGCTCCCAGCTTCGAGTATGGCCTGAGCAACAAGCAGCTGTTCCTGTCCGGCCTCTCCAACAACACGTCGTTCGCGCTGTTCGTGCTGGGCTTCTTGCTTGCTTTGGCGCAGATCGCCGGCTTCGTGTTCGAGGCGTTCCCCGATGAGTCGAACAGCGTGATGGGATCCCTCACCGTGCCAGCGCCCGACTTGCTGACCGGCGCGGGCCTGGTCGCCTCCATCGTTGGGATCGTGGTGCTGTTGCTGGTCGTCTGGGTCGTCTCGGCGGCGAGCCAGTGCCTCAACTTCGGCGGCTTCCGCGCACGCCGCGTGGGCGACCGCGTGGAGGTGGAGCGCGGCCTGCTCCAGCATTCGCGCCAATCCATCAGCATCCAACGCGTGCAGGCGGTAGTGGTGAAGCAGTCGGTCATCCGCCGGCTGATCGGCTACTGCGAGGTGTCGCTCGACAAGATCGACGCCGAGTCGGGCGACGATTCCGGCCAGAAGAACGGCCTGAACACGAGCGGCGTGATCGTCCACCCCTTCTGCAAGCTGGCCGACGTGCCGGGCATCTTGCAGGGCCTCGTGCCCGAATACGCCGGCATCCCGCAAGACCGCACGCCGGTGGCACCGGTGGCGCTGCGCCGCGGGCTCATCCGCCGCTGCATCATCCAGGGTGGCGGCTTCTGGATGGCGGTGTGCGTGGCTGTGCTCCAGATCATGATGAACGTGCTGTTCGCCCCCGGCTCCGACCTCACCGTCAACTCCGCTGCTGAGGATGCGTTGCTCCTCGGCTGGGCGAATGTCGTCTGTTATGCCCTGTATGCGGTGGCCGCTGCCATATTCGCCTTGGATATCGTCAGCGCGGTGAAGTGGGCCCGTGAATCGGGCTTCGCCGTGAACCGGCAGTTCATGAAGGTGGTGAACGGCGGCCTGTCGCGCGAGGAGCGCAGCTTCCCGCGCAACAAGATACAGTACGGCAGCACGCGCACGAATCCGTTCCAGCGCATGGCGAAGGTGGCTACCATCTGCGCCCGCACAGCGGCTGGCGTGGGCGGCACCACCATCGTGCTGTGGGATGTGACGCAGGAGGATGCAGAGAGGTGGCTCGATTGGGTGCGCCCGCGTTCGTGAGTGCTACAATCGGGTGCACGATCCATAACGGAAAACGGAGGTGCTCATGCCGCGCGCTATGACGATGGCCGAGAAGATATTGGCTGCCCACGCCGGGTTGGACGAGGTGGAACCGGGGCAGCTCATCGAATGCGACCTCGACTTGGTGCTGGCGAACGACGTGACGGCTCCCATCGCCATCCGCACGGCGAAGCAGATATCCGGCGAGGTATTCGACCCTGAGCGCGTGGTGCTGGTGCCCGACCATTACGTCCCCAACAAGGACATAAAGAGCGCCGAGCAGGCGAAGGTCGTGCGCGAGTTCGCTCGAGAGCAGGGTATCACGCACTTCTACGAGGTAGGATGCATGGGCGTCGAGCATGCGCTGCTGCCCGAGCAGGGCGTGGTGGGGGCGGGCGACCTCATCATCGGCGCCGACAGCCACACGTGCACCTACGGCGCGCTGGGCGCGTTCAGCACCGGTGTGGGATCCACTGACGCAGGTGTGGGCATGGCCACCGGCAAAGCGTGGTTCAAGGTGCCCGAGACGATCAAGTTCGTGGTGGACGGGCAGCTCGCGCCGGGTGTTTCAGGCAAGGACGTCATCCTGCATATCATCGGGCTGATCGGCGTCGACGGCGCGCTGTACAAGGCGATGGAATTCACCGGCAGCGCTATCGAGGCGCTCCCGATGGACGAGCGGCAGTCCATATCGAACATGGCTATCGAGGCTGGCGGCAAGGCGGGCCTGATACCGGTCGACGACGTTACGCGCGCTTATATGGATGGCCGCACCGAGCGCCCCTATACCGCGTACTATTCCGACCCCGACGCGCAGTTCGCGCAGGTCGTGCGCATCGACGCGGCCGATATCGTGCCTACGGTGGCCTTCCCGCACCTGCCGAGCAACACGCGCCCGGTGGCCGAGGCGCGCCACGTGACGATAGATCAGGCGGTCATCGGCAGTTGCACGAACGGCCGCTTGGACGACATGCGCCAGGCCGCCGAGGTGCTGCGTGGGCGCACGGTGCACCCCGATGTGCGCTGCATCGTCATCCCCGCGACGCAGCAGGTGTATCGCCAGTGCATCGACGAGGGCCTGATGGATGTGTTCCTCGATGCGAACTGCGCCGTCAGCACGCCCACGTGCGGGCCGTGCCTGGGCGGCTATATGGGCATCCTGGCCGCGGGCGAGCGCGCCATCGCCACCACGAACCGCAACTTCGTGGGCCGCATGGGCGATCCCACGAGCGAGGTGTACCTGTCCTCGCCTGCGGTGGCTGCCGCGAGCGCCGTGCTCGGCCACATCGGCTTGCCAGAGGACTTGATTTCGTAAGAAACGGCTCGGTTGTGGCAGAAAAGTGCCGCGAATAGACGGATTGGGCGTAAGGCGTGCGAAATCGGAGCACAGCGAGAACGGAAACGGCCGTTCAGAGGCTTGGGCCGATTCGAGAAGCTGAGCCGGGAAGCGCGAACTCGTCTACTCGATGCGATTTTGTGCCACGATGATTGAGATACGGAGGTTTTAGGTGAAATTCGAAGGTACCGTTTTCCGCTATGGGCGCGACATCGACACCGATGTCATCATCCCGGCGCGTTATCTGAACACGTCCGACCCGCAAGAGCTGGCGGCGCACTGCATGGAAGACCTGGACACGACGTTCGTTGAGCGCGTGCAGCCCGGCGATATCATCGTGGCCGACGAGAACTTCGGCTGCGGCAGCAGCCGCGAGCATGCGCCCATCGCCATCAAGGCCGCCGGTGTGGACGCCGTCATAGCCAAGAGCTTCGCGCGCATCTTCTACCGCAATGCGATCAATACCGGCCTGGCCATCTTGGAATGCCCAGAGGCGGTGGACGCCATCAGTGACGGCGACACGGTGGCGGTGGATGCCGATACCGGCGTCATCACCGATGTGACGACTGGCCAGACGTTCCAGGCGCAGCCGTTCCCGCCGTTCATCGCTGAGATCATCGAGAAGGGCGGTCTGGTGAATCGCTGGAAGGAGAAGCTGGCACGATGACAACGTACAAGCTCTGCTTGCTGCCGGGCGATGGGATCGGCCCCGAGATCATCGCCGAGGGCGTGAAGGTGCTGGATGCCGTGGGTCGGAAGTACGGCGTGCAGTTCGATTACACGGAAGCGCTGATCGGCGGGTGCGCCATCGATGCGTGCGGCACGGCGCTGCCGGACGAGACCCTCGCGGTGGCGAAAGCGAGCGATGCGGTGCTGCTCGCGGCGGTGGGCGGCCCGAAGTGGGACACGACCGACCCGGAGCAGCCGCGGCCCGAGCAGGGGCTGCTCGGCATCCGTAAGGGGCTCGAGCTGTACACGAACCTGCGGCCGGTGCAGATCTTCTCGGCGCTGTCGGAGGCGTCTACGCTGAAGCCTGAGGTGATCGATGGCGTCGATCTGATGATGGTGCGCGAGCTGACCGGTGGCGTGTACTTCGGCATGCGCGAGCGCTTCTACGACGAAGAGGGCGCCGGGCTGGACGGCTCAAACGGTCAGCGCGCCTACGACACGATGGAATACCGCGAGTACGAGATCGACCGCATCGCACGCCAAGCATTCGAGGCCGCGCGCAAGCGCCGCGGCAAGGTGACCAGCGTGGACAAGGCGAACGTGCTGGAATCGAGCCGCCTGTGGCGCGAGATCGTGCATGCCATCCACGATGCGGACTATCCGGACGTGGAGCTGGAAGACATACTGGTGGACAACTGCGCCATGCAGCTGATAACCCGCCCGGCTGATTTCGACGTCATGGTCACCGAGAACATGTTCGGGGACATCCTCTCCGACGAGGCGGCGCAGATAACCGGCTCGCTTGGCATGCTGGCGAGCGCGAGCTTGGGCGACAGCACGGCGCTCTACGAGCCGAGCCACGGCAGCGCGCCGGATATCGCTGGTCGAGGCATCGCGAATCCGCTGGCGCAGATCCTGTCGTGCGAGATGATGCTGCGCTACAGCTTCGACATGCAGGATGCCGCCGACGATGTGCGCCGCGCCGTGACTGAAGTGCTCGACGCGGGGTGGCGCACGGGCGATATCGCCTGCGCCGACACACCGGCAGACAAGGTGGTAGGCACCGCGCGCATGGGCGATCTGGTGGTGGAGCGGCTTTAGGCCAGGTCGTCGTGCAGCGCGAACACGGCACGCGTCAGCTCTTCCATGCGCAGGACGTTACGGTCGGTGTAGCGCGCGCCCGTCATGACGCAGATCAGGTAATCGCGCCCGTTCAGCGTCACGATGCCGTTCTCGCTCACGCATGAGATGTCCTCGGTGTCGCCAGGGTACCATCCGGCTTTGCTGCGCACGAGCATCGGCTCGGTCATCCGCTCTTGCATGGTAGCGCCCGTGGTGGCCACGCAGGCGCTGATGGCCCCTACGCCAGCGGCGCTGCTGACGGTGAGCTCTTCCTCAGAGGCGGCCTCTTCGGATGCGGTCTCGCCCTCGCTTGGGGCCTCGCCTTCGCCCGCGCCTTCGGGAGCCGGTGTGCTCGCAGTGTCTCCCGCTTCCGCTCCGCCCTCTTGCGCGGCGTCGGTCACGGCTTCTTGCCCTTCCGGCGCAGCGTCTGTCTCCACCAAGAGCGCCTCTTCGTTGGTGAGCGCATCGCGCATGAACGAGGTCTTCGTGGACGCGCACAGCTCGCTCAGCAGTTGCGCGCCCTCGGTGCCGGTCTGCATGTAGGTATAGGCGGTGCTCCACAGCCGCGCCGCATCGCGCGCGGAGCAGTGCGGGAACCATTCATCGTAGGCCATGCCGCTGTCGGCGCTGACAGATTCGAGCCAGCGAGCCAGGTCGGCATCGCTGAAGCTGGCTCGCAGCGCCCCGTAGGAGTTGTTGTCGGAATAGATGATCGAGTCGCTGATCATGTTCTCCAGCGTGTCCTGCCCGGAGAAGCGGAAGGAGCCGCTTTGCGACATGACGCCGTCGCGCACCGCCGAGGTAAGGCTGAATTCTCCGTTCTCGACTTGGTCTATCAGCAGGTAGGCGCAGTACAGCGCCTTGAAGGTGCTGGCGCCGTAGATCTCTTGGTCGATGTTGTGCGCAAAACCGCGGCCTGAGCCGATATCCATCAGCAAGAACCCGACCGGCACCTCTTCGTCGGTGTAATAGGCGAGCGCCTCGTCGAGGGCGGCTGCCCGCTCGGACGACAGCGCGGGGGCGTCGCCTTCCGTCAGGGTGAAGCCGGCCGTGGTCTGCGCGTCGGCCGCTTCGATGGCCGAGAAGTCGCTCGGCGAGGGGTTCTCGTAGGCTGGATGCGCGGCGAGCGCCCCTTCCAGCGTCGAGGGTGCGCGCTGCTCCTCCTGCACCTCGGCCGATTCGGGTTCTGGCTGCTCGGCGACGGGCGCAGCCCACGGATGCCACACGAGCAGCGCGATGGCGACGGCGGCCACTGCGCCGGCAGCATAGCGGGTCATGGTGGTCTGCGTGCGCCCATCGGGCGTGCTGGCGAAAGCGCCGGGCAGCATGTTGCGCTGTATCATGTCCTCGGTGCGATGCTGCTTGCGGTTGCGCTTGCGCTTCGCGCCGCCTTGCGGCGGCCGCTTGTTCGCGGGATGCGCTCCGGCATGCGGGGCGTTGTGCGCCTTGCCTTTGCGCGGCGGCCCGTCTGGCCGGGTGCGCTTATAGCCGTTGTGCTTGCTGGTGCCGTTCGGCTTGCCGTGCTGCTGTTGATGCTGCTTGCTGGGATGATGCCCGCTTGCGCCCTTGCCACCAGCGGGGTGCGCTTGGTGCCCCTTGGCAGTGCCATGCGAACCTGCGTGACCGTGCGCTGACGCAGACCCTTTCCGGTCTGCGGACGCAGCGGTGCTGCGATGGCGCTTCCCGCCCTTAGGTCCCGGTTCAGGCCGCGCGCTGCGGGCAGGCTTCGGCTGGCCGGAGGGGCGGTGCCTCCTGTGGCTATCGGGTGCTCGATCCATGCGGATAAGACTAACATCTACCCGGTAGTCTTGTAAATCTAGCGCCTGCGCTACAATGGTTCCTCCATCGAATCCGAAAGGTGAGGCACATGGTTATCAAGGCACCCGAAGGCACGCGCGATCTGCTCCCGAACGAGGCTCTGTTCTGGGAGCGCTTCAAGCGCACGGCGGCCGACGTGTTCGGGCGCTGCGGCTATGTGCTCATCGACACGCCCATCATGGAGCAGACCGAGCTGTTCGTGCGCGGCATAGGCGAGGCCACCGATGTGGTCAGCAAGGAGATGTTCACCGCCATATCCGGCGAGAACCTGAAGACCCTGCTCGAGGGCGGCAGCATAAAGGCCAAGAGCCGCCTATCGCTGCGTCCGGAGGGCACGGCTGGGGTCGTGCGCGCCGTGGTGCAGCACGATCTGGTGCCTCTGGGGGCGCCCCCGGCGAAGCTGATGTATGCAGGGCCCATGTTCCGCGCTGAGCGTCCGCAGAAGGGTCGGCAGCGCCAGTTCAACCAGATCGGCATCGAATGCTTGGGTGCCGATGACCCTGCGGTGGACGCCGAGGCTATCATCATGTGCATGCGCTTCTTCGAAGCGGTGGGCATCCCGCGCGCCGACATGCGCCTGCTGCTGAACTCGATGGGCTGCGAGGCGTGCCGCCCGGCGTATCGCGAGCTGGTGCGCAGCTATATGCAGCAGCACGCGGAGCAGTTGTGCGGAACGTGCATGACGCGCGCCGAGGCGAACCCGCTGCGCGCGTTCGACTGCAAGAACGAGGCGTGCGCCGCCGTCATGGAGGACGCGCCGAAGATAACCGATCACCTCTGCGACGACTGCCGTGCGCATTACGCCCGTGTGAAAGCGCTGCTCGACGGCGCTGGAGTAGGGTATATCGAAGATGCGTCGCTGGTGCGCGGGCTCGACTACTACACGCGCACCGTGTTCGAGGTGCAGGTGGACAACGGCATGGGCAGCCAGAACGCCATCGGCGGCGGCGGGCGCTACGATAAGCTGGCCGAGGAAGTGGGCGGCAGGCCCACGCCGGGATTCGGGTTCGCCCTGGGCTATGAGCGCTGCGTGCTGGCGCTGCAAGCGGCTGGCATGGAATTCCCCGAAGCGCAGCGCTGCGATCTGTTCGTGGCCTGCGTCGACGACACGACCCGCACAGCCGCTTTCGAGCTCGCGCAGGCATGCCGCGATGCCGGTTTCGCCTGCCAGATGGACTACCAGCAGCGCAGCTTGAAGAGCCAGTTCAAGCTCGCCGACAAGCTGCACGCCCGCTACGTCGCGGTGCTGGGTCCCGAAGAGCTATCCTGCGGCGTGGCGAAGCTGCGCAACATGCAGAGCCACGAAGAGCAGGAGACCCTCCTCGCCGAGGTGGCTGCCCGCCTCGCATAACGCCACATGCTATCCCTGCAAGTCGACGAGGGCGTAGTCGTCCATATTCTGAGAGGTGTGCAAGACGCGCCATACCGTAAGGTGCGCTGCGTTGAACGAATAGAACAGCCGATAGTTCCCGACGAGGAACGTGCGCCGCTGCTGTATATGCAGATGCTCGTCGCAGAATTCGCGTCCGATCTCGGGCTGCTCACAGAGCAGGTCGAGCGTTGTGCGAAGGTCAGCGTACCAATCTTCCGCAGCGCGGGGAGCCTTCAGCACGATAGCGATATAGGTGACGATGGATTCTATGTCGTATGCGGCGCGCGGTCGCAGATCAACGCTCCGCATCGGCGTAGACCTTCCGCGCATCGTCCAGTATGCGGGCAACGCGCTCGTCCATCTCTTCGAGCGTAACGGTCTCGGGCATGTATCGGGCTTCTATCTCGGCTTCGCGCAGCTTCATCACATACAGGTCGTGCATGCGCTGCTGCTCGTATGCTTCGCAGTCGATGACCACGAGGCTGGCTTTGCCGTTCTTGGTCATGAAGATAGGCTGTTGCGTGGTGCGCGCGCATTCGCATACATCGTTCAAGTCGGTGCGCAGATCGCTGATCGGGCGTATCGTAGGAACAGGGAGCGCCATCGAAAGCTCCTTTCAAAACCGCATGATATATATAAATATATCATAAATATATAGATATATAGGTAACAAAACGATGCAGCACGATCGCTCGAAAGCGTGGCAGATCGCAAGCCGCGATGTACGGCAGACCGAACGAGCGGATGCGCGCGCGAACGAGCCCGACGGGGAGCGGCGAATGTGGGCCTTGTCCGGCGAGAACTGCCGCGAAGCGATCCCCGACAATCCGTCTTATTGTTCTCAAAATAGATAGATAATCTATTGGTAGCATCTTGTAAACACGAAAGAACTATGACACTATGACAATAGTTCAATCAACCATTCATCACCGATGTGGGGAGACATCGTATGGAGGAGTTGGTTCTATGAGAGCACGTTCTTTAATCATCCTTTTGACCAGCATGTTCTGATCTTGCGCGTTTTATCGCACCGCGTTCGCACGCCCTGAACCGGTGCGCGGAAAAAGCTGTATCCGATTCCTGAGAGGCCTGGGATCGAGGGGGATCCCGGGGGAGAGAGAGGAGAAGAGGATGGGCGAAGAGAGGGCCTTGAGCAGGCGCGCGTTCATCGCGAGCACGGCGGCGCTGGGCGCGGCGGCAGCCGTGGCGGGCACTGCGGCGCAAACGCTGACCGCCTACGCTGAGGACGACAAGAAGATGGGCGCAACCAGCAGCGACGCCACCGAGATCAAGCACGCATGGTGCCAGATGTGCGGTCCGGCGAAAACGGCGTGCTCCACGCTGTGCCACATCAAGGATGGCCGCTGGGTGCACGTGGAGGGCAACCCCGAAGCGGGCAACAATTACGGCCGTGGGTCGAAGACGTTGTGTGCCAAGGGCAACGCCGCCATGCAGGTGCTCTACGACCCGGCGCGCCTCACGCATCCGATGAAGCGCGTGGGCGAGAAAGGCGAAGGCAAGTTCGAGCGCACAACGTGGGACGAGGCATACAAAGCCATCTCCGACAAGCTGAAGGAGCAGAAAGAGAAGTACGGCCCTGAGTCGTATGGCGTTCTGTCGCCGCAGGCCTATCAGGTGCTCTGGACACTGGGCCGTCGCTTCCTGAACGTGCATGGCAGCCCGAACTACATGCACAGTGCCATCTGCGCTCTGCAGCGCGCTGCGAGCAAGAAGATCTGCCTGGGGAACGCCGATTGCGACCCGGGCCAGCTGGACAAGACCAAGCTCTATGTCATTTGGGGCGCGAACCCCGAGAATTCCGCCATCAACCAGGGTAAGCCGAATGCGCGCCTGGACGCCATCGAGCGCGGCACGAAGGTGATCGACATCCGCCCGATGCTCGACGGCCTCGGCGCTCATGCTGACATCTGGGTGCCCATCCGCCCCGGCACCGATGGTGCGCTCGCGCTGGCTGTGCTGAATCACATCATCACGAACGACCTGTACGACCACGATTTCACCACCAACTGGTGCAATGGGTTCGATAAGCTCGCCGAGCATGTGAAGCCCTACACCTCCGATTGGGCGGCGAACATCACCGGTCTTCCCAAGGAGCAGATCGAGGAAGTGGCGCACCTGATGGGCACTACGAAGCCCATGGGCATCCTGTACGGCAACGGCATCGGCGACCAGCAGAACGACGGCAACTGGACCTGCATCGCCATCTGCCTCATCGAGGCGATCACCGGCAACCTCGACATCGCCGGTGGCGGCGGCGCGAAGAAGACCGTTCCCAAGCCGATGTTCGAGACGAAGAAGTTCGACATCCTGACCGATCGTCTGCCCAAGAGCGCCGAGGATGAGGAGAAGGGCTACTTCGCCGGCATTTCGAAGCTCGTCGCGCCTGAGACGCCGCGTTGGTACCAGAACCCCAAGACGTGGGAGTCGGGTCCGAACTCTGCGTACTTCAAGGCGCTCATGAGCATCCTGACCGAGAATCCGTATCCGCTGCGCGCGGTGCTGGGGCAGGCGAGCAACCCCTTCGGCGCGACGCGCCAACCCAAGAAGATCGCCGAGGCGCTGAAGAAGCTCGACTTCTACTTCGTGCACGATACGCACTGGAACACCTCGTGCGATTACGCCGACTACGTACTGCCGGCCGCGACCCATTACGAGTGCTCGCAGCAGTTCGGCACGAAGAACACGCCGGCGGGCACGTTCATCGCCATCAACCAGAAGATCGCTGAGCCGCTGGGCGAATCGCGCTCCGACTGGGACTTCTACATGGGCCTCGCGCAGGCGATGGGCTATGGCGACGATTTCTGGAACGGCGACATGGATGCATGCCTGAGCGAGCAGCTCGATGGGTCGGGCTTCACGCTCGAGGACCTGCGCGCCGCCAACCAGGGCATCTTCGTGGCGCGCACCGATGGCGCCAAGGCCGAAGAGCCCACCTACCAGAATTACGAGAAGCTGTTCGCCGACCTGCCCAACGGCAAGGTGCAGTGCTACAACGAGTGGATCGGCGGCAAGCCGAACAACACCGAGACGGGCGCGCTCGGCTATCTTCCCGAGTATGTGGGGCCGCCTGAGAGCCTTGCGGGCACTCCGGAGCTGGCTGAGGAATACCCGCTCGTCATCTCTGACGTGCATGCGTACCGCCTGTGCAACCACAGCTACTACGTCGGCGTGCCGTATCTGCGCGAGCTGCAGCCGTACCCGTGGGTGAAGATCAACCCTGCTACGGCCAAGAAGTACGGCATCGAGGACGGCGACTGGATGAAGGTGGAGAGCCCGCACGGTTGGGTGAAGCTGCGCGCCGAGTACAAAGAGGGCATCTCTCCCGAGGTGCTGATGACCCGCCGCGGCTGGTGGCAAGAGTGCGAGGAGTTGGGCCTGCCCGCCTATGGGTGCTTCGATGGCGGCAGCGATTCGACGGTCCTCTACGACTCCACGATCGAGAATTTCGATCCGTTCCATTCAGCTATGAGCAAGCAGACGCTGGTGAAGATCAGCAAGCTTGAGGAAGGCGAGTGATCATGGGAAAGCAATACGGCTTTTATGCGGATACCAGCCGTTGCATCAAGTGCTGGGCATGCGAGGTGGCTTGCAAGCAGTGGAATGACATCAAGGCGGGCACGGTGTCGCGCCGCAAGGTGCACGAGATCGACAGCGGCACCTTCCCTGACACGCACCGCACGTTCGTGAGCATGTCGTGCATGCACTGCGAGAAGCCCGCGTGCGAGAAGGTATGCCCGGCGGGCGCCATCAGCAAGCGCGAGCAGGACGGCATCGTCACGGTGGACAAGGACAAGTGCATCGGCTGCCACTACTGCTTCTTCGCGTGCCCCTTCGGTGTGCCCGAGTATACCGAAGCTGGCATGGATAAGTGCGACGCGTGCCTGGGCAACGGCGTGAAGATCGACGAGGGCGAGAAGCCGCACTGCGTGGCCACCTGCCCCACGAAGGCGCTGCACTTCGGGCCGATGGACGAGCTGCGCGAGATGCAAGCGCAGAAGACGGCCAAGAACGTCGTATCCGACTCGACTAAACCGTCGTTCATCGCGTCATAACGGATGACACGAGGGCGCTGCCCGCGCGGCGGCGCCCAGCGATGGCGAAGGAGGTGCATAATGGTTGAGTTGCAAGATACTTGGAGCTGGCTTCCGGCGATCTATCTGTTCTTCGGCGGCCTGAGCGCGGGGTCGTTCCTGACCGTGGCGCTGGTGAAAGTGCTGCGCCCGGGCAAGTTCCCGAAGACCATCATGGGCGGCATGTGGATAACCGTGGGCGCGCTGGCCATCGGGCTGCTCTCGCTGATCTCTGAGGTGGAGAAGCCCTTCCAGGCCATGCTGATGCCGGTGAGCTTCGTGAACCCCACGTCGTGGATGACCATCGGCGCGTGGCTGCTGCTGGTGTCGTTCATCGTGTTCCTGCTGAATGCGCTGTGCGCGACCGATGGTGTGGTGGCGTGGCTGGGCAAGTCGTGGAAGGCGCTGCCCGAGAAGCGCGATCGCATCGGGCGGGTGCTGGCGATGATCGGCATGCCACTCGCGCTGTGCGTGGCGGTGTACACGGGCATCCTGCTGGGTGCGGCGCCGGCCATCCCGCTGTGGAACACGTGGCTGCTGCCGGTGCTGTTCACCATATCGGCGCTGGACACGGGCTTGGCGGCGGTGCTGATGCTGGCGGCGTTCGTTGAGCGCGATGCCGAGTTCGAGCCGATCCGCTCGCTGGCCGAGAAGGTGGTGATCGGCCTGGTGGTGCTGGAGGGCATCACGCTGGTGGCGTTCATCGCCTCGATGCAGGCGGCGGGCACGAACCAAGCGGTGTCGGTCGGCATTCTGACCGAAGGCGCGCTGAGCGTGCAGTTCTGGGTGCTGGTGGTGGTCGTGGGACTGCTGGCTCCGCTGGCCGCGGCGGTGGCGCAGCTGGTGATAGCGCGTACCCGCAAGGACGAGCAGGTGCTGGCAGCATTGCCGGTAGCAGGCGGCGCCTGCGCGCTGGTCGGCGGCTTCACGCTGCGCTTCGTGGTGCTGGCGGCGGGCATCCATGCCGCGCTGGTCAGCCCGGTGGCGCTTGAGGCCGTGCAAGGCATCAGCACGTTCCTGTAAGCTGGACATCGGCTGATTCGAGACGAAGGAGAGGATGCGACGATGGATATGGTCTGCAGCGAGGGCGTTTCCCTGGCACGCGATAGGATGCTCACCTATCAGCTCCTCTCGTCGCTCCTCTTCTCGGAGCCTACGGTGGAGATGCTGGCCGCTTTGCGCTCTTCTCCCTCTCGTGAAGGGAAGCTCGGGGAATACCTCTCCGAGCTTCCCGAAGATGATGCAGCGCTCGAGCCGGCGCGTGTGGACGTTGCGGCGGATTTCGCGGCGCTGTTCCTCGGGATGTCGGCGAATCCGGTGGCGCCATACGAGTCGGTGTACACCAGCCCTGAGCGGCTGCTAATGCAGGATGCGCGCGACGAGGTGCTGGCGAGCTACCGCCAGAACGGCTTCCGGCAGGCCGAGGGGCTGCACCTTCCCGAAGATCATGCAGCCACCGAGCTGGAATTCATGGCGAAGCTGTGCGAGCGCGAGATGATGGGGCTTCAAGAGGGCGACGCGATGGCGGTGGGCGAGGCCCGCGCTGCGCAGGCGGCGTTCTTGAAGGATCATCTGATGGTGTGGATGCCGCGGTTCTGCGACGACGTGCAAGCGCGCGCGGCGACCGGGCTGTACGCCGGCGTGGCGGAGATGCTCGCGCAGGTGCTCGCGGCCGAGGCCGAGGAGCTGGAGGCGTAGCCGTGGAGGGCGCCGCGACCGCGATGCCGGTGGTGCCGCTGGGCTATGGGCAGGCAGCGCGGCATCTGGTAACCAGCCGGGGAAATGGGTATCATGATACGACCGCTCTTTTGGACGAGACGAAGGACGCAGCCTCCGTGAGCTCAGACAGCCCGACTGACAGCATCTACATCGATGCAGATAGCGGCATTCCGCTGTGGTTGCAGCTGCGCAATCGGCTCGTCTATCTGATCGCTTCCGGCAAGTATCAGCCGGGAGACAAGCTTCCCACCGTGCGCGAACTGGCCGTTGAACTGGGCGTGAACTACAACACCGTCGGCAAGGTGTACCAGGACATCGAGCGCGACGGATACATCGTGTCGAAGCGCGGCAAGGGCGCGTTCGTGGCCGAGCGGCAGGCCGAGCAGGCCGATGCCGACTTGAACGAGGTCGAGACACTGGCAGACGAATTCATCCGCCAATGCGTGGAGCTGGGCGTTCCGGTGGAGGAGATCGGTCCGCTGGTGACGCGGCGCATCGGCGTGCAAGCCAGCTGAGGGCAGCAAGAGAGGGAGGATAGCGGGGATGGGCGTGTTCAAGCGCGAGGGCGCTGCAGCCGTGGAGAAGCCGGCGGCATCGTCGCATTCCGTGGCGAGCACCGAGATCGAGCCGAACGACGCGTCGCGCGGCGGCGTGTACCTGTTCGCCATCTGCATGTTCTGCGTGGGTTTCGCGGTGGTGTTCTTCGCCACGCTGCCTGCGTTGTCGCCCCTGACCATCGCGCTGGCAGTGCTCGGCGGTTTCATGCTGGCGTGCGCCTTGCGCGTGGTGCCGCAATGGGAGCGCGCCGTGGTGCTGCGCCTGGGCAAGTTCCATCATATCGCCGGGCCGGGCGTGTACCTGTGCATCCCGTTCATCGACCATGCCACCGTGCACGTCGACCTGCGCATCCGCACCGCGTCGTTCTCGGCCGAGGCAGCGCTGACCGCCGATCTGGTGCCGGTCGATGTGGATGCCATCCTGTTCTGGATGGTGTGGGACCCGAAGAAGGCATGCTTCGAGGTAGAGAATTACCCGAAGGCCGTGCTGCGCTCAGCGCAGACCGCCATGCGCGATGTGATCGGGCAGCTGAACCTGGCCGACGTATCCACGCGCCGCAAGCAGATCGACCACGAGCTGGAAGAAGCGCTGGGCGAGAAATGCGAGCAGTGGGGCATCACGGTCATGTCGGTGGAGATCCGCGACATCATGATCCCGCCCGAGCTGCAGAATGCGCTGTCGAAGGAGGCGCAAGCCGAGCGCGAGCGGAACGCGCGCCTGCTGCTGGCCGAGGTGGAGAAGGACATCTCCGAGATGTTCGTGGAGGCGGCCGATGTGTACGAGCGCAACCCCAAGGCCATGAAGCTGCGCGCGATGAACTTGGCGTACGAGGGCGCGAAGGACTCGCGCGGCTTCGTGCTGGCGCCGAGCGCGCTGGCCGACAGCTTCGATCTGTCGCGCGGATTGTAGCGGAGGGGCAGCCCGCGTTGCGGAAAAGCCGCGTTCTTGGGAATCTTTTACCCTCATGCGAACGAAAAGGGCCTGCATCGCCGTTTTCGCCGTTCGACCAGAATGCCTGCAAGCGCTGGAGCGGGGCTTTCCTATGCTGCCCCTCGCCGCGCGAGGGGCATTTCTTTCGCATGAGGGTAAAAAATTCCCAAAAAGAGGCTCATTCCGCAACTCGGGCTGCCCCTCCGCGATAATCCACATCTGCGCTACCGTAGTAAAAAATGCGCGATATGCGACAAAAATGAGCGTTCAAATATGGAGAACGCGGGGCGAACGGATGAGCGGGCGCCCGGAATCGGTCGTTGCGCCTGTCTTTTGCCTTGAAAACGTCACACATCGTGCGTTTCTTGCTATAAGAGATGCGAATACGGAACTGCGAGCAGAGCATTCTCTTGATCGCTTCGAACGCTGGTCGTAGTTTGCCGGAGCAGGGGGTTGGTGGGCGGATATTGGCGTACAATGATGCAGTTTGCATTCGAACGGATACAGGGGAGATGGCGATGGCCGACTACTTGAACGAATACAGCATGCATACGGCGACGTGCGGGCAGCTGCGCGCGAGCGACGTGGGCCGCCAGGTGACGATGTGCGGCTGGGCGTGGCATAACCGAGACCACGGCGGGCTGATCTTCATAGACCTGCGCGACCGCACCGGGTACACGCAGATCGTGGTCGACCCCGATTGCGTATCGGCTGAGGATTTCGCCTGCGCTGAGCATATCGGCCGCGAGTACGTGCTGCGCGTGGTTGGCACGGTGCGCGAGCGCGCCGCCGACGCGGTGAATCCCGCTATGGCCACCGGTGAGATAGAGGTGCTCGCCAGCGAGCTTGAGGTGCTGAACACCAGCGTCACGCCGCCGTTCTCCATCGAGGATGGCATCGAGACCGACGAGACGACGCGCATGAAGTGGCGCTATCTCGACCTGCGCCGCCCGGAAATGTACGCCAACATCGAGCTGCGCCATCGCGTGATGCAGGCGATGCGCCGGGCGCTCGACGAGCGCGGCTTCGTCGAGGTGGAGACGCCCATCTTGGCGAACTCCACGCCCGAGGGCGCGCGCGACTACATCGTGCCCAGCCGTCCGAACCCCGGCAAGTTCTACGCGCTGCCGCAGAGCCCGCAGCAGTTCAAGCAGATGCTGATGGCCGGCGGCATCGAGCGCTACTTCCAGATAGCCCGCTGCTTCCGCGACGAGGACCTGCGCGCCGACCGCCAGCCCGAGTTCACTCAGGTGGATATAGAGATGTCGTTCGTCACCGAAGACGATGTGATGACCATGATGGAAGGCGTCATGCATGAGGTGTTCGCCGCGGTAGGGCTCGATCTTGAGGTGCCCCTGCAGCGCATGCCCTACGCCGAGGCGATGGAGCGCTACGGCAACGACCGCCCCGACGTGCGCTTCGGCATGGAGCTGCACGATATAACCAGCATCGTGCGCGATTCCGGCTTCAAGGTGTTCAGCAGCGTGGCGCAGAGCGGCGGCGTGGTGAAGTGCATCAACGCGAAGGGTGCTGGTGATTGGAGCCGCGGCGACGTTGAGAAGCTGGCCGCCATAGCCGAGGCGAACGGCGCGAAGGGCATGGCGTGGATCGCGTTCACCACGGGCGGCGAGGAGAAGAGTCCCATCATCAAGTTCTTCAGCGACGAGGAATTCGCGGCGCTGAAGGCCGAGATGGACGTGGAGCCGGGCGACCTGCTGCTGTTCGCGGCCGATGCGCCCGCGGTGGCGAATGCGGTGCTGAGCGCGCTGCGCCTGCATATGGCCGACGCGCTGGACGTCCCGCGCGAGGGGCATGCGCTTCTGTGGGTGGTTGATTTCCCCATGTTCCGCTATGACGAGGACGAGAAGAAGTATGCGGCCGAGCATCATCCGTTCAGCAAGGTGGTGGACGCCGATGTGGAGCGTATGGAGAGCGACCCGCTGGCTGTGAAGAGCTACGCCTACGATATCGTGATGGACGGCTATGAGGTGGGCGGCGGCTCCATCCGCATCCATAACGCCGAGGAGCAGCGGCGCGTGCTGCGCGTGCTGGGGCTGGCCGACGAGCAGATCGACGAGAAGTTCGGGCACCTCGTGCATGCGCTGGAGCTGGGAACACCGCCGCATGGCGGCATCGCGCTCGGCCTCGACCGCCTGGTGATGCTGCTCGCTGGGAAGGATTCCATCCGCGACGTCATCGCATTCCCCAAGACCAGCAGCGCGAGCGACCCCATGACGGGCGCCCCCAACGAGGTGACCGCGCGTCAGCTGAAAGAGGTCGATCTGCGGCTGCTATAGGCGCGCTGGCCGGCTGGCCGGCACGCAGAGCTGAATGCTCCGAAGGCCGCTTGGCACCTGCGCTGCATCGAGCGCGGGGCCAGGCGGCCTTTTTGTTCGTGGGTGCTGGCGCGCGGTGCGCGTTAGCGGTCGCGCTCGGGAGCGAGCAGCGAGTTCAGCAGCGCCGACACGATGCTGATGACGATGGACGCCAAGAACGCCCAACCGAAGCCGTCGATGTAGAAGCCCGCTTGGAAGATGCCGTTAGCGAGCCATGCGGCTATGTAGAGCAGCAGCGTGTTCACCACGAGATAGAACAGCCCCAGCGTGAGCACGCTGACCGGTAGGCTGAGCAGCTGCAGGATCGGCTTGATGCTGATGTCGATGAGCGACAGGAACAGCGCGAATATGGCGATGGCGACCCACGCGCTGTCGCCGCCGATGATGACGATGCCCGGCACCAGCCACACCGCGACGCCCACCGCGATGGCCGTGACCAACCAACGGATGATGAAATTCATAGCAGCCTCCTTGCCTAGAACAGACGAATGCGGAAGTCGGGGTTTTCCATCCAGCTTCCGCATTCGATTTCTCACGCTTCGATAGTAGCGCGCTACCGGCGTCAGGGCGTGTGCAGCGGCGAATCGCTGCTGCGCTGCTGCCCCTTCGTTGCTGCTCCGTTGGATAAGGCGGCTTCCCCGCGCGGCATCTCGCCGGGGAAGCCGCCGCGCGGGCGTTACTGGATGCCCTCGATATGCGGGATGGTGGCGAAGCCGGCTTCGAGCTCTTCGTCGGTGGGGGCGTGGTCGCGCATCTTGCCCTGGTTGTAGGCCTCGTAGGCGTACATGTCGAAGTACCCGGTGCCCGTCAGGCCGAACAGGATGGTCTTCTCCTCGCCGGTCTCGGCGCAGCGCTTCGCCTCCTCGATGGCCTGGAAGATGGCGTGCGCGCTCTCGGGTGCCGGCAGGATCGTCTCCAACCGCGCGAACTGCTCGGCTGCGGCGAACACGTCGGTCTGCTTCACGGCGACGGCATCGAGGTAGCCGTCGTGCGCGAGCTTGCTGACGACGGGCGCCATGCCGTGATAGCGCAGGCCGCCGGCGTGGTCGGGGCTGGGCAGGAAGCCGTTGCCCAGCGTGTACATCTTCACCATCGGGCAGGTTTGGCCGGTATCGGCGAAATCGTAGGCGTAGCGGCCGCGCGTCAGGCTCGGGCAGCTCGCCGGCTCAACGGCGATGAAGCGCGTGTCGGGGCGCGTGCCGTTGAGCTTGTCGCGCATGAACGGCGCTATCAACCCGCCTAGGTTGCTGCCGCCGCCTGCGCATCCGATGACGATATCGGGGTATTCGCCCAGCTCCTCCATAGCCGTGTAGCTCTCCAGCCCGATGATCGACTGGTGCAGCACCACCTGGTTCAGCACGCTGCCCAGCTGGTAGCGACCCTTGTTCCCGGGCACGTTCAGCGCACGCTCCACCGCCTCGGATATGGCGGTGCCCAGGCTGCCGGTGGAATCGGGGTGGTCGGCGAGCATCTTCCGGCCGATCTCGGTGGTGGTGGACGGCGACGGCGTCACCGTGGCATCGAACGTCTGCATGATGGAACGCCGGAACGGCTTCTGCTCGTAGCTGCACTTCACCATGAACACATCGAGCGGCACGCCGAAGTGCGCCGCCGCCTCCGACAGCGCCGTGCCCCACTGGCCGGCGCCCGTCTCGGTGGTGATGCGGTCCAGGTCTTGCGCCTTCGCGTAGTAGGCCTGCGCCAGCGCCGAGTTCAGCTTGTGGCTGCCGCTGGTGTTGTTGCCTTCGAACTTGTAGTAGATCTTCGCCGGCGTGCCCAGCTCCTGCTCTAGGTTGTAGGCGCGGCACAGGGGGCTCGGGCGGTACACCTTGTACATGGCGAGCACCGGCTCGGGTATGTCGATGTAGGCCGTGGTGTCGTCGAGCTCTTGGGCCACCAGCTCGTCGCAGAACACGGGCGCGATGTCGGCGGCTTCGGCTATCTTGCCATTCGGCAGGCGCATGGGCTCGGGCGGCTCGGGCATGTCGGCGCGCAGGTTGTACCATTGCGTGGGGATCTGGTCCTCGCGCAGGTACAGGCGGTATGGTGCGTTCTTCGTTGCCATCTTCGGCTCCTTTCATCGGCCTTATCGGCGCTCGACATGCATGCATAAGAAAAGCCCCCGGCGGATCACCGGGGGCTTCCATGCATAGGTTGGGGTAAGCTTCGATGATCCGTCTATATTCGGCTGTACCACCACCATGCACCAACGCACGCGAAGCGCGCGTTCACGATGTCCTGTGTGCATGTGCTGGTCAAGCCTGCTCCTTAACGGGTCGAAACTGTGCCCTAGTATACACAAGCCGAAGCGTCGCGCAAGGGCCGATCTGCCGGCCGGCTGCTCGCGCGCTTGCTACAGGTCGAGCTCGCTGAGCCGTCCGAACGCCAGCGCGTATATCTTCCAGGCAGTCTTCAGCTGCTCGATGCTCTCGCCTTCGTCGGGGCCGTGCATGCTGCCCACCCACTCCGGGTTCGCTATCCACGGCATCTCGACGCCGAAGCTGGCGCCGCGGGTGAACTCGCGCGCGTAGGTGCCGCCGCCGATGGTGAACGGCTTGCGCTCCTCGCCGGTGACCTGGTTGAACGCGCTGCTGAGCGCCTGTATCTCGGGGCTGTTCGGGTCGGTCAGGAAAGGCGGCAGCAAAAGCGTGTTCTCCACCGTGGCGCCCACCGGCCCGAATACCTGTCGCAGCTGCGCCAGGATCGTGTCGCCGTCGGTAGAGGTGGGGAAGCGGCTGTCGAGCGTCTGCACCAGGCGATGGTCTTTCAGCTCGATGGTGCCGCCGATCACCGTGAGCGGGCCGAAGTCCTCGTCGCTTGCGGCTATGCCCACGCCGCTGCCGTCGGTGTGGTCGAGCAGCTTCTTGTCGGCTTCGAGGAACGCGCGCTCCTCGGCGCTGACCAGGTCGTTCGCCAGCAGGTAGTCGACGATCATGGCGATGGCGTTCTTGCCGCCTTCCGGCAGGCTGGCGTGCGCGCTCTTGCCCTTCGCCTCGATGCGGATGGTGCCGTCGCCTGCGGGCGTTATGGTTATGCCGTCGGCCGCGGGCAGCCCGTCAGCGCTCGCGCGCACGACCGCCTGCGCCTCGCCTGGCACGGCGTTCGTGGCCGCGCCACCGGTGAACTCCACGATCAGCCCATCGCTGATGGGCGCGCTGGTGACGGTGCCGTTGAACCCGCCCTTTTCGCCGTAGCACACGGAGAATTCCGCATCGGGCGTGAAGAGGAACGCGGGGTCGGCATATGCCTTGCGGTAGTGCTCAACATCGAGCAGGTCGGTCTCCTCGTTCGCGCCGAAGATGAAGCGGAACGTGTAGGGTAGCTGCACGCCCTGGTCTTTCCAGAACTTGAGCGCGTAGAGGCACACCATGAGCGGGCCTTTGTCGTCGAGCGTGCCGCGGCCGATCAGGTAGCCATCTTTGACGGTCACCTCGTAGGGCGGGAAGGTCCACCCCGGCCCGGCGGGCACCACGTCCACGTGCCCGATGATGCCCAGTTGCGTGCTGCTCGCGCCCGGCAGCTCGGCGAACCCGGCGTATCCGTCGACGTCGGTGGTGGCGAAGCCCATGCGCTCGGCGATGGCCAGCGCCTCGGTCAGCGCCGCGCGCGGCCCGGGGCCGAACGGCGCGCCCGGCTGCGCCTTGTCGAGCTCCTCGAAGCTGGGTATCTCAACCAGGTGGGATATATCCGCTAGGCAGGCATCCCAGTTCTGCTCGATGTATGCGTCTATCTTCGCGTTGAAATCGTCGCTTATCACCTTCATGGTCTCCCCTTCGGTCGGTATGCCGCATCGTCCTATGATACGGCGCGCGCGGCTTGGCAGGTGTGCGAGAGCGAAGGTGTTTCCAGCCTGTGAGCAACGGCAGCGCGTTTTGGTCTATACTTATCCCCGCACACGGAGCACCTCCGAAGGACAGGGCGGCGCCACGTTCCGAACCTGGTCAGGTCCGGGAGGAAGCAGCCATAAGGGACCGCTGACGAGCGTCCTGTCTTCCGGAGGTGCTTCTGAATGTGACAGGGGAACGGGGATGATGTCACATCCCGCGCCGCGGATGGCTGCTGCCGATGCGCCGCGAGGAATGCGCCATCATCCCCGTTCCTGCTATCTCCCATCGCGTCTGAGGAGCGGAATTGGGCATCATCGACTTCTTCATCAATCTGCTGCGCGACCCGCGCGGCTTCATCGCTGGCTGGATCATAGCGCTGGGCCCTGTGTGGGTGTACTCGCCGCTGTTCCTCATCGTGTTCGTGGAGACGGGTGTGGTGTTCTTCCCGTTCCTGCCGGGCGATTCGCTGCTGTTCGCGGTGGGCGTGTTCAGCGCGCCGGGCGGCGGCCTGAACCTGGCGGCCAGCCTCATCGTGTTCTATGCGGCGGCTATCTTGGGCAACACGTCGAACTACTGGATAGCGCGCTTCCTAGGGCATCGCATCATCGATTCGGGGAAGGTGAAGGCGCTCACGCCCGAGCGCATGGCGAAGCTCGACGGCTTCTTCGACAAGTACGGCGGGCTCACCATCGTCATCACGCGCTTCATGCCGTTCTTCCGCACATTCGCACCCTTCATCGCGGGCACGGGGCATATGAATTTCGCGCGCTTCACGCTGTGGAACTGCATCGGCGGCGTGGCGTGGGTCAGCTTGTTCGTGCTGGTGGGGTACTTCTTCGGCGGCGTGCCGTTCGTGCAGGAGCACTTCGAGGTGATCGTGCTGGGCATCGTGGCCGTGTCGGTGGCGCCCGCCATCATCGGCGCCGTGAAGACCGCGCTCGATTCCCGCAAGAAGAAGGCCGGCAAGCCGCTCGACGCCTCGGAGGAGGAAGCGGTCGAGGAGCGCGAGGAGCGCGAGGCCAGCGCCCTCGCTGCCGAGAAGGCCCTCCGCGCCGAAGCCGAACGGGAGCTGCGTAAATAGCCTGCATGTGCCATGTTTCACATGCAATCAGGGCGTTCCAAATTGCATGTGAGGGTTGCTGGCATCCTTATCGTGCGCTGCATGTATGGTGTGACAAGGCTTGCGTGCGTGACGGTGCCGAACTATCGAGGAGAAACGGCGATGCGTGATATCATGTTTTTGTTTGGTCGCAAAGGCAGGAGGCGGTATGTCGGTTTCTGGAGTGCTTGAGACATCCGAGATTCGTGCCATGATACTTCCGCTTCTGGAGCAGTATGGAATGCGCTCCGCCAGTCTTTTTGGCTCCTATGCCCGCGGCGAGGCCGACGAAAAGTCGGACATCGATATCCTTTTGGAGGGCGGCGCCGGTTTCAGGCCGCTTGACATCTTCGGGGTTGCGGAAGGTCTCCATCGTGCATCGGGCAAGCAGGTCGACGTATTCGAGGTGTCCGAACTCGATGCTGGCGCATTCCGCGACACTGTTCTGCGCGAGGCGGTGCGGTTGTGAAGAGCGATGATTATCGCCTTGAGCGCATATCCGCAGTGGGTCATCAGCTTCTGCAAGTGATCGGCTCTCGGTCGATAACGCGGGATATGCTCATTCGTGATCTCGAGACGCAGTGGCTAGTGACCACGCCTTTGTACAACATCGGAGAGCAGGCGAATTGTCTTTCGCTGGAATTTGTTGAAAGCCATCCAGGGGTTCCGTGGGTTCAGATCGCTGGGCTCAGGCATCGGCTCGTTCATGATTACGAAGGTACCAATTGGAATATGATCGCGGCCGTTGTCTTCGATGAGCTGGCGCCTTTCATCGAGCGCGTAGACGATTTATTAGCGTCCGGATAATGTGCAGAGACTTCCGACGGATCGTCGTGCATATCGCTTCATGCTACGGCGGGTCGAGGCATTTACTAGAGTCCCTTTACTCCCAGTACCACCAGAACATAGGCCATGACCCGCGCGAGGGTATTGTCGTCAAGCGCGCCCATCGCCTCAATGGCTCCTTCGTCTTCGCACGCTCTTAGGTCCATAGCGCGTAGGGCTTCGTATTGCACAAACCCGTAGACCGGATTTCCAGAAGCAATGGGAACGTGAAGGGGGTAATGATCGTCCGGCCATTATCCAGTGAAGATGCACGCAGGGTCATAGTCGGCGAAGGGCGATGCGGCAAGTGGGCGTTCGTGCGATCGCTCGTCACCCTGTATTATTTTCCGGGGGGAGAGGGCATCGGCGGCTGCCTGCGCTCAAGCGAGAATCCCGATTCGTCGTGAATTCGATATCCTTGCAGTGTCAAGGTTCCTTCAATATATGCCTCATCGGAATCGGTTGATTCGCAAAGCCAGCCGTACACCATAGCTGCTCAGGGATGATCCATGCT
>CAJTXX010000008.1 GCA_910584145.1 uncultured Eggerthellaceae bacterium
CGGCCGGAGTAGTCGACGCGCTTGCCCAGCAGGTTCTGGCGGAAGCGGCCCTGCTTGCCCTTCAACATGTCGCTGATGGACTTCAGCGGGCGGTTGCCGGGGCCCGTGACCGGGCGGCCGCGGCGGCCGTTGTCGAACAGGCTGTCCACAGCCTCCTGGAGCATGCGCTTCTCGTTGTTCACGATGATCTCGGGCGCACCCAGATCGAGCAGGCGCTTCAGGCGGTTGTTGCGGTTGATGACGCGGCGGTACAGGTCGTTCAGGTCGGAGGTGGCGAAACGGCCGCCGTCCAGCTGCACCATCGGGCGCAGGTCGGGCGGGATGACCGGCACCACGTCCAAGATCATGTCAGAGGGATCGTTGTCGCTCTTCAGGAACGCGTCGACCACCTTCAAGCGCTTCGTGGCCTTCACGCGCTTCTGGCCCTTGCCGGTGCTGATGATCTCACGCAGCTCCTCGGCGGTGGCCTCCAGGTCGATCTGCTCGAGCAGGTCGCGCACGGCCTCGGCGCCCATGCCGCCCTTGAAGTAGTCGCTGTAGTTGGCGCGCATCTCGCGGTAGAGCGCCTCGTCGGGCACCAGCTGCTTCGGCTCTATGCGCATGAACTCGTCCAGCGCGTCAGCGCGCAGCGCCTTGCGCTCGTTGAACTCCTCGTAGATGTCAGCTATCTCCTGCTCCACCTCTTCAGGCGTCAGGCGGTCGTCGTCATCGGCGTAGTCCATGAAGTCGTCGTCTTCGGGCACGTAATCGGTCGAGAGCTTGCGGGTGGCCTCGATTAGGCGGTCGCGCTCGGCGTCGATCTCTTCCAGATCGGCAGCCAGCTCGTCGCGCAGCTCGTCGGCGTCCTCGTCGCGCGCCTCCTTATCGACGCTGGTGACGATGGAGCTGGCGAAGTAGAGCACCTTCTCCAGTTCCTTCGGCGGGATATCCAGCAGGTAGCCCAAGCGGCTCGGGCTGCCCTTGAAGTACCAGATGTGGCTGACGGGCGCTGCCAGCTCGATGTGGCCCATGCGCTCGCGGCGCACCTTCGAGCGCGTGACCTCGACGCCGCAGCGCTCGCACACGATGCCGCGGAAGCGCACGCGCTTGTACTTGCCGCAGGCGCACTCCCAGTCTTTCGTGGGGCCGAATATCTTCTCGCAGTACAGACCGTCCTTCTCGGGCTTCAGCGTGCGGTAGTTGATGGTCTCGGGCTTCTTGACCTCGCCGCGCGACCAGCTGCGCACGTCTTCAGCGCTGGCAAGGGATATGCGGAGCGCATCGAAGTTGCGCACGTCGTATTCGGTGTTCGCCATTATTCGGCTCCCTTCTCTTCATTGGAACCGATCAACTCGTTCGCAAGGTCGTCCAATGCTTCAGCGGCGTTGCTGTTCACCGGCGCGCTCGCCATCAGGTCGGCTGCCGCCAGCGTATCGCCGTCATCGATCAGCAGGTCGGCCGCGTCTTTGCGGTCGATATCGCTCATGAGCTCGCCCAGCTCGGCGGCTATGTCGTCGATGGCGTTGCCCTCCTGCTTCTCGGTCTCGCGGGCACCTGCCGCCAGCGCCTCGTAGATGGCGCGGTCCTCGTCGCCCTCATCGCTATCCATGTTCATATCAACGCTGCCGCCTGCGCCCTCGAGCTCGACGTTCAGGCAGAGGCTCTTCATCTCCTTCACCAGCACCTTGAACGACTCGGGCACCTCAGGCGCGGGGATGTTCTCGCCCTTCACGATGCTCTCGTAGCTCTTCACACGGCCGGCGGTGTCGTCGGACTTCACGGTCAGGATCTCTTGGAGCACGTTGGAGGCGCCGTAGGCGTAGAGCGCCCACACCTCCATCTCGCCGAAGCGCTGGCCGCCGAACTGTGCCTTACCGCCCAGAGGCTGCTGCGTGATGAGGCTGTAGGGGCCGGTCGAGCGCGCATGGATCTTATCGTCGACCATGTGGCCCAGCTTCAGGATGTAGGTGGCGCCCACGGTGATGGGCTCGCGGAACTTCTCGCCGGTGCGGCCGTCGTAGAGCCAGGTCTTGCCGGTCGGCGTCAGCTGCGGCACCATCTCGTCGCGCGCCATCGTGCCGTACTTCTCATGGTTCATGTTGATGAGGTTGCGGTTCGCCTTCACGATGGCGTCCGATATCTCCTCCTCGGTGGCGCCGTCGAACACCGGCGTGGCCACGAACATCGGGCCCTCCACCACCTCGTCGGTCTCGTCCTTGTCGGACCAGCCCCACTTCGCAGCCCAGCCCAGATGGTTCTCGAGCAGCTGGCCCACGTTCATACGGCTAGGAACGCCGAGCGGGTTCAGGATGACGTCGATGGGCGTGCCGTCGGCCAGGTAGGGCATGTCCTCCACCGGCAGGACGCGGCTGATGACGCCCTTGTTGCCGTGGCGGCCGGACAGCTTGTCGCCCTGCTGCACCTTGCGCTTCTGAGCCACGTAGACGCGCACCAGGTCCTTCACCTGAGGCGGCAGGTCGTCGCCGGCCTCGCGGCTGAAGCGCAGGATGCCGATGACGCGGCCGCCGGCGCCGTGCGGCACCTTCAGCGACGTATCGCGCACCTCGCGGGCCTTCTCGCCGAAGATGGCGCGCAGCAGGCGCTCCTCGGCGGTGAGCTCCGTCTCGCCCTTCGGGGTGACCTTGCCCACCAGCACGTCTCCCGGACCCACCTCGGCGCCCACGCGGATGATGCCGTCAGCGTCCAGGTCGGTGATCATGTCATCGGAAATGTTCGGTATCTCGCGGGTGATCTCCTCGTCGCCCAGCTTCGTCTCGCGAGCGTCCACTTCGTACTCGGCTATCTGGATGCTGGTCAGCAGGTCCTCGGCCACCACGCGCTCGGACACGATGATCGCGTCCTCGTAGTTGTAGCCTTCCCAAGGCATGTAGGCCACCATCAGGTTCGCGCCGAGCGCCAGCTCGCCGTGGTCGCAGCTGGGGCCGTCGGCCAGCACGTCGCCAACCTCCACCGCGTCGCCCTTGCGGACGATGGGGCGGTGGTTGATGCAGCCCGACTGGTTCGAGCGCTGGAACTTGGGGATCAGGTACTCGTCGTACTCCCCGTCCTTCGTCTCGATGATGATGGTCTGGCCATCGACATAGTCGACCACGCCAGGGTTCTGCGCCACCAGGATCTCGCCGGAGTCGACCGCGATGCGGTGCTCGATGCCAGTACCCACGAGCGGCGCCTCGGTGCGCAGCAGCGGCACGGCCTGGCGCTGCATGTTCGAGCCCATGAGCGCGCGGTTCGCGTCGTCGTGCTCGAGGAACGGGATCAGCGAGGTAGCCACGCTCGTCATCTGGCGCGGCGAGACGTCCATGTAATCCACCTGCGCGGGCGGCACCTCGTCGGGCTCGCCGAACTCGCCGGCGGCGTTCTTCGTGCGGCAGAGGATGCGTGCGCTCGGCTGCCACTTCCCATCCTTGTCGAACGTACCGAATTCGCGCGTCTCGGGGTCGAACGGGTCGTTCGCCTGAGCGATGACGTAGTTCTCCTCCTCGTCGGCGGTCAGGTAGTCCACCTCATCGGTCACCTTGCCATCCACCACGCGGCGGTACGGGCTCTCGATGAAGCCGAACGGATTCACGCGGGCGTAGGCCGCCAAGCTGCCAATCAGGCCGATGTTCGGGCCTTCAGGCGTCTCGATGGGGCACATGCGCCCATAGTGGGAGGTGTGCACGTCGCGCACCTCGAAGCCGGCACGCTCGCGCGACAGGCCGCCCGGGCCGAGCGCCGACAGGCGGCGCTTGTGGGTGATGCCCGCAGCGGGGTTGGTCTGGTCCATGAACTGGGAGAGCTGCGACGAGCCGAAGAACTCCTTGATGGCCGCCACGATGGGACGGATGTTCACCAGGCTCTGCGGGGTGATCTCGTCGGGCTCCTGCATGCTCATGCGCTCGCGCACCACGCGCTCCATGCGCGACAGGCCGATGCGGAACTGGTTCTGTATCAGCTCGCCCACGGTGCGGATGCGGCGGTTGCCGAAGTGGTCGATGTCGTCGATCTGATAGCCCTCGGCGCCCTCGTGCAGCGCGATGATGTAGCGCATGGTTCGCACGATGTCCTCGCGCGTCAGCGTGGAGGATTCCTGCGATTCGGGGTCTTCCCCGAGCTTCTTGTCGATCTTGTAGCGGCCGACCTTCGCCAGGTCGTAGCGCTGCGGGTTGAAGAACAGGCCATCCAGCAGCGTGCGCGCCGAGTCGATGGTCGGCGGCTCACCGGGACGGAAGCGCTTGTACAGCTCGATCAAGCTCTCTTCCTTGGTGGTGGCTGGGTCGCGCTCCAGCGTGCGGCGCAGCATCTCGGAGTCGCCCAGAAGCTCGATGATCTCCTCGTTCGTCTCCGCCAGGCCCAGCGCCCGCACGAGCAGCGTGGCCGGCTGCTTGCGCTTGCGGTCGATGCGCACCGACAGCACGTCGCGCTTATCGGTCTCGAACTCCAGCCAGGCGCCCCGGCTGGGGATGATCTTCGCGTTATAGATGGTCTTGTCGGAGGTCTTGTCGCGCTCGCTGCCGAAATACACGCCCGGGCTGCGCACCAGCTGGCTCACCACGACGCGCTCGGTGCCGTTGATGATGAACGTGCCGCGCGGGGTCATCAGCGGGAAGTCTCCCATGAAGACCTTCTGCTCCTCGATGACGCCCGTCTCGCGGTTGATGAACCGCACGTTCGCGCGCAGGGCCGCCTGGTAGCTGACGTCCTTCTCCTTGCATTCATCTACCGTGTACTTCGGCTCCTCGAACTCGTGCTCGCCGAATTCCAGCGCCATGTCCTTGGTGCTGTTCTCGATGGGCGCGATGTCGTTGAATGCCTGGGTGATGCCCTCGGTCTGGAAATGCTTGAAGCTCTCGGTCTGGATGCCGATGAGGTTCGGAAGGTCCATGACATCTTGGATCTTCGCGAAGCTGCGCCGGTCCCTGTAATTGCTGGCAGCAGGTGATTTCTTTAGCTTGGCCACGAAGCTGATCCCCCTTCAAAATGCACTCGAAACTGAAAATTGCAGCAACGCACTAAAATACTTATATAACCAGGTCAGGTCAAGGATTTTTTTTACCAAGTATGGAGATTTCGTGTTATATCGGCACTTTTTGAAATATTGACAGTCCGATGCGAATATTTCAAAAAATGGCCCCTTCCTTTCGGGCGGCGATGACCGCGCAGCATCGCGGAGCCTCTGTGCCTTATATGATAGGCTTTCACCATATGGTTTCCGGTGAGAAGGAGTTCGAGATGGGCAATTGCCTGGTGGCTCAGTCGGGCGGACCGACTGCTGTTATCAACGCCTCGCTCGCGGGCGTGGTGCGCGCGAACCAGCTGAATCCGCTGTATGAGCGGGTGTACGGCGGCATCCACGGCATCGAGGGCGTGCTGGAGGGGAAGCTCTACGATCTGACGGATGTGCCAGGCGCGGAGCTCGAGGTGCTGCGCCAGACGCCGTCGAGCGCGCTGGGCACGTGCCGCTACAAGCTGAAGCGCGACAACCCGGCCGATTTCGAGCGCCTGCTGGCCGTCATGGACGAGAACGATATCGACGTGATGTTCTACATCGGCGGCAACGATTCGATGGACACGGTGGATGCGCTGTCCGAGTACGCCGCCGCGCACGGCAGCGCGAAGCGGTTCATCGGCATCCCCAAGACCGTGGACAACGACCTGGTGCCGGTCGACCACTGCCCGGGCTTCCCCAGCGCCGCTAAGCTCGCGTGCCTGGTGACGCACGCCACGCGACTCGACTATGACGCCTACACGCGCCCTGAGGTGTTCGTGCTGGAGACGATGGGGCGCGACGCCGGCTGGCTGGCGGCGAGCTGCTGCCTGACGGGCGATGTCGACCTGCTGGTGCTGCCCGAGGTCGACTTCGACCGCGACGCGTTCCTGGCGCAGGTGCAGAAGAAGATGGACGAGACGGGCTCGTGCTACATCGTGGTGAGCGAAGGTGCGCGCTATGCTGACGGCACGTACCTCTCTGCCGGCGATTCCGCCAACGACGGCTTCGCGCATGCGGTGCTGGGCGGTGCTGCGCAGACGCTGAAGCAGATGATCGTCGATGCGGGCATCGCGCCGCGCGGCGTGGTGCAGGACCTCTCGCGCGCTGCTCGGTCGAGCAACTTCGCGCAGAGCAAGATGGACGTGACCGAGGCCTACGAGCTCGGCATGAGCGCGCACATGCGCTCAGCCGACCCCGCCTTCACCGCGCAGGTGGTGGGCGTGCATCGCGGCAGCGCTCAGAAGATGGAGTGCTCCGGTGGCAGCTGCCGCATGGTGGAGGAGTACAACGCCGAGTTCTTCGCCGGGCCCGCCAGCGAGTTCGCTAACTACGTGAAGGCGTTCCCTGCCGACTGGATCCTGCCCGATTACCAGGGCGTAACCGAGGCGGCGCTCGACTACTTCCGCCCGCTCGTGGAAGGCGAGCCGGCCATCATCTACGGCGCCGACGGCCTGCCGGCCACCGTGGAGCCGTTCAACAAGCGCTAGCCCAGAAGCGCGCGATAGCTTCAACGCCGAACCCCTGATGCACCTCTCGCATCAGGGGTTCTTCTTTGCGAAAGGCGCTTCAACGGCGCGGGAAGGCGCAAAGCCCCGCACCATACGCGGAGGCGATGCCGGCGGCGAAGCGCACCGGACCATGCACCGATCCGCAAAATAGCGCGCCCTTAAAGCGCTTCCTTGCAGAAGGGCGCCTCGAAGGGTTGCGAGACCTCTATCCGGGCCTGCCCCCGCGTCGATTCCACGAACCGCGCCACCACCTCATCCCCCTCATCGGCCAGGATGCGCAACGTCAGAGAGACGTCATCGGCGAACGCGCTGTCGATGATCTGCGCCCCCAGCGTGCCCGCAAGGCGCTGCACCTGCTCATAGAGCGCATAGGGGATATGCAGCGACACATCCGCACAAGAAGAGATGGTGACTACCTGCGCCGCGTCGATAGCCGCCTGCGCCGCCGCAGAATAGGCGCGCACGAGGCCGCCCGTGCCCAACAGCGTGCCACCGAAGTAACGTGTGGTCACGCAGATGATATCGGCCAGGCCCGCATGTTGGAGCACCTGCAACGTAGGCATGCCAGAGGTGCCCGACGGCTCGCCATCGTCGGAATAACGGACGCGCTCGGCCGCGCCATCAGCACTGCGCACGATGTAAGCGTAGACGTTGTGGCGCGCCTGCGCATGCTCCGTGCGCACCGCTTCCAAGAACGCCAGCGCCGCCTCCTCAGTGGCCGCCGGAGCCAGCTGCGCGATGAAACGCGACTTCTTCTCCACCACTTCCGCCTCGGCGCGCGCCGCTATGGTCTGATATGCGCCCACTACTGCCCCAGCTCTTCAGCCGCATCGAACCATTCCAGCTCCAATCGCTCGATAGCCTCCTCGAAGCTGGTCACCTCCTCTTGGATGGCGGTCAGCAGCTGATAATCGGTCGGGTCGACCTGCGCCATCTCAGCCTGCTTGGCAGCGATCTTCCCCCGCAATGTCTCGATCTTCCCCTCATGAGAAGCCATCAGCTTCCGAAGCGCCCGCTGCTCCCCACCAGAGAGCCTCCGCACTCCCCCACCCCCAAAAGGCTCTTCAACTTCGGAGGCTTTCTCGGATGTGCTCACCAAGCGAGTTCCGCAGCCGCGAAGCGGCGAGGACTGTCCGAGCGACTGAGCACATCTGAGAAAGCCGCCCCGTTCACCCTTGCCAGTCGAATCAACCAGTTGAAGATACTCATCAACCCCACCAGGAAGGTGCCGCAGCTTCCCATCGATCAGCGCGAACTGATGGTCGGTCACGCGCTCCATCAGATACCGATCGTGCGTCACCAGCAGCAGCGTGCCCGGCCAACCGTCGAGCAAGCTCTCCACCGCCGCCAGCATGTCAGTGTCCAGGTCGTTGCCCGGCTCGTCCAGTATCAGCACGTTCGGCTGATCGAGCAGTATCAGCATGAGAGAGAGCCGGCGCTTCTGCCCGCCAGAGAGGTCGCAGACCGGCTCGTTCAGATCGGCCTTCGAGAATCCGAGGCGCTCCAGCAACTGCGCGGGCGACTGCTCCTTGCCGTCGAGCATCACGCGGCGCGAATAGCGGCCGACCACCTCGCGCACCCGGTCGGTGCCGAACGACGCCAGGTCGTCCAAGTGCTGTGAGAGCACGGCGAAGCGCACCGTCTGCCCTATCTTCACCCGCCCGCTGCTCGGACGCAGCTTGCCCTGTATGGTGCTCAGCAGCGTGGTCTTGCCAGCGCCGTTCTCGCCCACGATGCCATAGCGGTCGCCCGGGCCGATCATCCACGTCACATCGTCCAGCACGCAGCGAGCCGCGGGGCCCTCGCCGAGGCGCACCGTCACATCTTCCAAGTCGACCACCTGCTTGCCCAGGCGGGCCATCGCCATGCGCTTCAGCTCGAGCTCGTCGCGCAGCGGGGGCACATCGGCGATGAGCGCCTTCGCTGCCGCCACGTGGAACTTCGGCTTGGTGGCGCGCGCCCGCGCACCGCGCGACAGCCACGCCAGCTCGCGCCGCAGCATGTTCTGGCGCTTCTCCTCAGCCTGCGCCGCAAGCCTCTCGCGTTCCACCCGCTGCATGATGTACGCCGAGAAGCCGCCTTCGAACGGCTCGATGCCGCCGCCGACCACTTCCCACATCTGCGTCGCCACCTCATCGAGGAACCAGCGGTCGTGCGTCACCACCAAAAGCGCGCCTTCACCGTCGCGCCAGCGGCCGCGCAGGTGCTGCGCCAGCCAGGTGATGGCGCGCATGTCCAGGTGATTCGTCGGCTCGTCGAGCATCAGCACATCCCACTCGCCCACCAGCAAGCGCGCTAGGTCGACCCGCCGGCGCTGGCCGCCGGAGAGCTGCCCGACGAGCGCTGCAGGGTCTATGTCGGAGAGCAGCCCCGCCAGAACGCCCTTGATGCGCGCGTCGGCTGCCCACACGTATTCCGGCATGTCGCCGAGCACGGCGCGCTGCACCTCCATAGCATCGTCGAGCGCATCGCTCTGAGCGAGCACGCCCACGCTGACGCCGCGCGTGCGCACCACGCGCCCGCTATCGGGCTCCACCATGCCAGCCAGCAGACCGAGCAGCGTGGACTTGCCATCGCCGTTGCGTCCGACGATGCCTATGCGGTCGCCCGTATCCACGCCGATGGACACATCGGAGAACACCCGCTTCGTGGGGAAATCGACGGTCGCCTTCTCGCTGCCCAGCAGGAACGCCATCGCGCTACCCCTGCCGTGCGGCGCGCAGCGCGGCTATCTCCGCCGCCCACCCGGATAGGTCGTCTTGCGGCGTCTCTAGGAAGAACGGCAGCTCGCGCAGCGTTTCATGGTTCACCACCGCCGCCAGCGCATCGAATCCTATCTCGCCTTCGCCGATGCGCACATGCCGGTCTTTGCGAGCGCCGAGCACGTTCTTCGAGTCGTTCAGATGGATAGCGCGCAGACGGTCGAGCCCCACTTCCCGGTCGAACTCCTCGAGCACGTCGTCCAAGCGTCCAGCCACATCGTAGCCGCCATCCCAAACATGGCAGGTGTCCAAGCACACGCCCACGTGATCGGCGAGCTCCACGCGCCCGATGATCTGCGCCAGCTCGGCGAAGGTGCCGCCTATCTCAGTGCCCTTGCCAGCCATCGTCTCCAGCAGGAGCGTGGTGGTCTGCTCGGGCGCGAGCACCTCATTCAGCGCATCGGCTATCAGCTGGATGCCAACCTCGGCTCCCTGCCCCACATGGCAGCCCGGGTGCATGTTGTACATCTGGCCCGGCGTCGCCTCCATGCGCAGCAAGTCGTCAGCGAGCACGTCGAGCGCGAACTGCCGCGTCTCGGGCTTCGCCGCCGCGGGGTTCATCGTGTAGGGCGCATGCGCCAGGAACCGCTCGATGCCAGCTTGCTGCGCCAGCTCCTCGAACGCCTGCACATCGGCCGCGTCGATCGGCTTCGCCTTGCCGCCGCGCGGGTTGCGCGTGAAGAACTGGAAGGTATTCGCGTCGATGGAGGCAGCATCGGCAGCCATCTGACGGTACCCCTTCGCGCTGGATAGGTGGCATCCTATGGTGAGCATCCGCTCCTCCTCCTGTTGCGGCGATGCGGGGCCTGCTGCGGCGCCGATATGCCCATGCGGCCGCGCCGGTGGAAATACCCCGCTTGCACACGATAGAATACATCTTGTTCTCTCTGAAAGCACGCTGCGCCGAAGGCCGGAGGTATCCACATGCTGCGCTCCCACCGCGACACCACGCTGTTCGCCTCGCTCGCACTGGCCCTTGCGCTGACACTGGGATTGCTGACGGGATGCGCACCAGCGCCCGAGCCCGCGCAGCAAGCGATCGAGACGGAAAGCCACGTTGCTGCGACGGACGACCAACGGCCGCAGAGCGTCCGTCCGCGCCCCATCGAGGATACGACGCGCCTCGACACCATCACGCGCGAAGCGGCATCCATCGCCGAGGTGCCTGCATTCGCAGACGAGCCGGGGGTGTACCTGAACGGCAACCTCCCCACATTCGCCGCCGAGGACCTCGCAGTGCCCTATGGCACCGAGGAATACGGGGCGCTCGATGCGCTCGGGCGCTGCACGCCTGCCTTCGCGCTGGCCGGGCCCGAGACCGAGCCGACGAGCAAGCGCGGCGACATCTCGCACATCCACCCCAGCGGGTGGGTGCAGGCGCACTATCCCGAGCAGGGCATCGACCATCTCTTCGAGCGCAGCCACCTCATCGCGCACTGCCTGACGGCCGAAGATGCGAACGAGCGCAACCTGATAACCGGCACGAATCATATGAACCAAGGCGCCATGCAGGCGCTCGAGCAGAAGATGGACATGCTCATCGGCAGCACCGACGAGCATGTCCTGATACGCGCGACGCCCGACTTCCGCGGAAACGAGCTGGTGGCGCGCGGCGTGCAGATGGAGGCGTATTCGCTCGACGATGACGGCGAGTCCATCTGCTTCAACGTCTACCTGTACAACGTGCAGCCCGGCGTGGAGATCGACTATGCCACGGGTGCGAGCCATCTAGCTGACGCAGCGCTGCCCGACACTGGCGGCACAGCGAGCCCGGCCGAGGCCGTCCCGCAGCCCGAGGCGACCCCCGAAGCCGCCCCAGCACCCGCACCGGCTACCCGCTCTTACGTGCTGAACACGAACACCGGGAAGTTCCACTATCCCGACTGCGCGTCCGTGAAGCGCATGAAGGAGAGCAACAAGAGCTACGTCGACACCACGCGCGATGATGTCATATCCCGCGGCTATGCCCCCTGCGGCAATTGCAACCCATAACGGAGGCGCACGATGGCCGACCGCAGCTACACCACCTGCCTCCTGTTCCGCGCCGGCGCTGTGCTGGCGTGCTTCATCATGCTGATGATGGCCGTGCCCGCCATCGGGCTGCTGTTCGGCGTTCCCGTCATGGGTTGGATGGTGCCGTTCGCGTTCGCGCTGGCGGTGCTGCTGGTGGCGCTCGCCTCTGAGAGCGGCACGCCGAGGTGCACGTTGCGCGCAGGGCTGATCGCACTGGTAGCCGTGGTGCTCGCCACCGTAGCGTGCGGCTGCGTTCTCGACCTGTCCTACGACGGGAACACGCATCACAAGCAGGCGGTCGCCTTCCTGGCGCAGGGCTGGAACCCGCTCGGCGGCTCGGTGGCCGGCTTCTCCGCATTCCAAGAGCTCTATCCCAGCGGGGATGTCATACAGCTCTGGATCGACCACTACGCGCGCGGGCCATGGCTCTACGGCGCAGCGCTGTATGATCTGACCGGCTGGATAGAGGCCGGGAAATCGTACACGCTGGTGTCCATGCTCGCGGCGGGGCTCATGTTGGGCGCGTTCTTGGCGCGGCGCGGCTTCGCGGGCTGGCAATGTGCGCTGGTGGCGCTGCTTGCCGTGGTGAACCCCATCACCGTGCCGCAGATGATCACGTATTACAACGATGCAGTGCTGATGATGTGCCTGCTGCTGATGCTGCTCTGCCTGTACATCACCGCGCTGGATAACGCTGGGGATGTCGCCGATGCCAGCATGCGGCGCATCGGCCTGCTCGTGTTCGCATGCTCCTTCATCGCCTGCGCGCAGGTGAAGTTCACCGGGCTCGCATACGCGGGGCTGCTCTCGCTGGCATTCCTCGTGGTCTACGGCGTGCAAGCTGCCACGCTGCGCGGACGGGCGGTGCGGCGTTTCGTAGGGGTTGGCCTGCTGATGGCCGCGGTAGTAGGGCTGTCGGTGCTCGTGGTCGGGTTCAGCCCGTATGTGACGAACCTCGTCGGGTTCGGGAATCCCTTCTATCCGCTCTCCGGCGCTGATGCTGTGGATATCATGGCGCATAACACCCCCGCCGGGTTCGAGAGCATGAGCGCGCTGGAGCGGGAGTTCGCCGCGCTGTTCTCACAGATGCTCCCGCTCGGCCAAGATGCGGTCAGCGAGACCGAGACGACGCTGAAGGTGCCGTTCTCCCTCCAGCTCGACGAGCTGCGCTACCTGCGCGCGCCCGACGCTCGCATCAGCGGCTTCGGCGTGCTCTATAGCGGCATCGCGCTGGTGAGCATCGCGCTGGTCGTCCCCATGCTGGTGGCGAGCCGCAAGCGCTGGCCGGCATTCTTCGCCTGCTGCCTCGCGTATTACGCGAGCGTGGTGGCGCTGGCTGTCATCTTCCCCGACAGCTGGTGGGCCCGCTATAGCAGCTACCGCTACTTCTCCAACATCATCTTGCTAGTGTTCCTGTTCAGGCTATGGCGCGGGCAGAGCGTGCCCGCCCCGCCCGTGAAGCTAGCGAGCAGGCATCCGTTCGCGGCGCAGATGCTCACCGTCGCCTTCGCCCTGCTGCTGGCTCTGAACACCGCGTTCTATCTAGCACTGAACACATGCGTGCAATACGCCCGCTCCTGCCTCACCTACGGCCAGCTGATCGACCTGAAGCAGCAAACGCAAGAAACCGGCGAACCGCTCGCCCTCTACGCGCAGACCCCCGAGATAGGCCTCATCTTCGACCTGGACGACCTCAACATCCCCTACACCTACGAAGGCCAAGCCCCAGAGGGCCTGATCGCCGATGGGGAGCTGCACCGGTTCTCGTATGTTTAAGAACCATGAACGCACGAACCTATCACGACGCAGTAGAAGATTGAACCTGTGGTTGGAGACATCTTGTGCACAATCCGTTCCAGTTCAATCAAAGAACGAATACTGTGGCACGAGACGACCTGATTCCCATCGCAGCGAGAAACTGAGCTAGCCGACTGGTCGATTCCCCCGTATAGCAGCTGAAAAACCATCTCAACTCGTCGAAGCCTTCGATACAGCTCCTCATCTCTAAGAAATACGGCATGTCCACCGCAGATAAGGAATGCCCAACCACTACCACATCCCGGACTTCCGAAAGCATATCGAAGAAAGACGCATATGCTCTGATGATATCGGCCGTATTTTTCGTAAAATTTTCATGATACCAATTCACCCAGTTTTGAGCCACCAGCAGCGCCGCTTCCAGCTTCTCACGCTTGGCGGCGCTCCTATAATGCGGTAACTGCGGGCGACGCCCATCCTCCATGCCAGCATCGGGTGCATGGCCGAGCACCAAAGCGCCCTTCCCTTTCGCATCACGCTTCCCATGGATATAGGTGATGCGACTCTCGGGAATTCCGTAAACGCTCTCAAGGAATTCCGTGTAGTTGAAAGTCAGATATCGCGAGCTCTTCGAGAACATCTCTTCGAAAAGCGCCATGCGTTTTCCTGGCTGTAACGTGTTCACCCACATATGGAACCGACGGGGAAGGTCGTGGACGATAGATTGTAGGGGCCACATCGTTTCCTCAGCCGCCGCGAACAAATCGGCCGCGGAAGCATCTTCGCTATACGCATCGTATGCGTCGATCATGTCATCGAGGTTCGGCAGCATGCCGTATGTATTGATATGGGCAAGGTTGTTCTCGAAATCGCCCCAGAGATCATCCCCGACGAGAGCCACCTCTAACGCTGCACGCAACTGGTTGCTCTTGCCGAGCGTGCTCCGGAAATCCCAGTACGACGATTTGACTCCGTGAGCCAGGTCGAAACCATTGCCGATGACGAACAGCGTTTCAGGCGCACCGATGCCCGCAAGCGCAGAAGCATCCGCGAAAGGTAATCCTTGGGCGGCACATGCCTCCTCCACCGCACGAGCAGCTGCCAATTTGCGCCCCGCGCCTTCATCCGCCATTGATGACCATCCCTTCGAATATAATCTACGCAAGCACGATATCGACATCACCAACACCTATCATACCCGCCCTCCTCCTCGGCTAGCAGATACTCTATCAACCGCGCACGCGCCTCTTTCGCGGTAAGACAGTTCATGTAAGCAGCGATTCGCTGCCTCCTCGCCTCCGTCTCTTCCCTTTTCACTCTTCATACTGTTGCTCACACTCTTCCATATCGCGCAAGAATGCATTCACCGAGCCCGGCAACGCCTCGAAAGAGAGCGCTACCTTAGGGAATCACCGGCCCATTAATCTAAGCCTCAATTTGCTCAGAGAAAAGCGGCTCATCAACAGTAACGAGATGATACGCCTGCAAATAGAGGGCGAGTTTTTGCACCTTCATCGTGAAGATATCATTCAGTTCAGATAAGATACGAGCAGCAATATCGATAGCCCTCTTCATAGGATGCCTCCTCTCGCGGCTACCTTAAATCGCAGGCGAATCATGCCACCATCGCCAATACCATAGCGAGCAAGTCGGAGGTACGTACCAATATTGACGATTGAAAAGGGATTCGCCCTGGAAGCTGATCCTTCAGCATTCTGACAATCATATGTCGCTATAGCCCAAGTTCTGGGACAGCCCTGCGATGACCCTCAAGGACGATTCGACGCAATAGAGCAATCTCGCGGCGCATCCCCTCCCTCCCCAATACGCAGATCATGCCTCTTCATTCACCATGCGAGAAGAATCTTCCTTTTCCGCGTGGAGCATCCTCCAATTTAAAACAACATCGTTTAGGTCACCGTTAAATTGGACCATCCTTCCAAAGCTCAGAGTGCAGCACAGATCAAGTAACATCCAAATGGCGCCTGTTGCAAAGTACGCAGAGCAAACAACGACCAGAAGAAAGATACCGGTACCACGAATTAGCAGCTCATCGCCAAAAGCACCAGTGATCAAACTGATCGACAGGCTACCAAACCCAAGGATCAGCACACTAAAGGCTCTCTTTTGAAATATCTCCTTTGATCTTTGCCTATCCCTGAGGAAAAGCTCTGTTCTGGTCTGTAGATATTCGAACTGCTCCTTATAGCGTACATCCATCCCATTGAACTGTTCAACGAGATGCCGCAGACGCATTATCCTCGCGTTTTCTTTCTTTATACTCCACTGGAGACTGTCACTCTTCTCATAAAACATCAGCAAAAAGAGGCACCCGGTACATACAGCTATTGCAATATATGCCTCAATGTTGCGCCCACAAAGCAAAAGAGCGATATATGCAATTGCCGACAAGACCGCACAGTAGAAAATCACGCGTTGCTTAAGGGGGACATTTTTCCGCCATCGTTCCCATATTTTCCCATCCACGAAATCGCGGCTAGCCTCCATCCAGGCTCGGTAATAGGTCAGCAGCATCATTTGCTCCTTTCTCCAAAAAACTATGTCCGCGAATGCGGCAAAAAGACAGCAGATGTTCTTAGCATAGCCATATCTCATGATATGAACGTACCATTATTAGTACTTTCAATATCCATGGTTATGCTATGGCATCAGGGCTTTTTCGAGTTCGTTTCCGCAGCTCAAACGATTCTCTTTGACCGCGTGCTTTCTTCAATTCAACTACCCAGACCATACGATCAAGCTTGCCATGATTAATCGCTTACTTTCTTTGAGCTTGCAAGAAATACGGAGCAATAGGGAAACTGGACCACCGGAAGCCTCAATAGCACCATCACAACAAACAGCGCATGAGTTCGACAATGCATATGCAGCGGTGTTGCTCTCCCGCACTCAGCCTTTGATACATCTGCATCATGACGGAAATCGTACACAACTTTCTGGAAGCAACCAAAATGGAGAAAACTAGACAGCAGAGGCGCAGGCATCGTAAATCAACCCTTGCGATTTCTTTATTTGTCCCTGCATGACAGCACCGCCCATCCATGCCCAACCATGTTCGCTTTAAGGTCGATTTACCAAGAGCACCGAGGAACGCTACCTATGTTCATTCGCGTCTAAACATGAATCGTATCGTTGAATCAATTCCCGCTCTCTATCTACTTCAAATAGCTTTTTCTATCTGGCTTCTATTTACTACCTTCTTTATCGGAACAAACCGACCATCCCTATCATATGTTCCATCCCCGCTCCCTTTTGTTATTACCCCAATAACATCCCCTCGAACGTTCATTACAGGACCGCCGCTCATTCCCTTTATAAAAGCCCTATCAACCACTATCTCGTTCTCAAGAACGTCAGCGATACGCGCCTCAATTCGCCGCAGTTGCCTTAGTCCATCCGCATAACCATACGCCGTAATAACCTCTCCTATCTGCGCGTTGTACGTACAATCTGAAGCTAGTCCCGGAATATGCCTGAATTCGTCCGAAGATTCGTAGATAGCGCTATCTAACAGCGCATTATCTTTGAGCTTTTCAAATTCAAGAAGCACATCGCAACCCGCACCTGTCACATCGAAAACAGAATCGTCATCGTATATCACTCCGGACATTTTTAGGCCCGGATCTTTAAAGCAATGGCGCGCTGTAACAAGCAAACCGCCCTTTATCACAAAGGCCGTACCTCGCGTCGCATATTGATGAGTGTCGCTTTTACCCGCCAAACGAAATGCGCAATCGCAGTCTGTTTGCAAAATCGATCGTTCAGGAACCATTTCAGGAACATCTACACCTGCTATTTCATTCAGGCTGGTCCACAGCATCTGCAAAGAACGCGAATGCCTCTTGTTTACTCGAATAATCATCGAATAGTAGCTGAGTAAACCATAGATATGATTCACAAATGCGGATTCATCAAAACAATCTTCTTCAGAGAAAAAACGACCATAATAGCGTCTCGCCCTCGCATACTGGACATATCGTCTTGCAGCTTTTTCCGCACCATGATTGCTCCAGAAGTGAAACAGATTTCTTAAATATCGGTAATCTGATCGGCGGAAGTTGCATTTCTTGTTTACGACTATCCCCGTAACAACTTGACGTGCTCCGTATTTAAAAATCCCTGCTTTTGACATATTGATTCTAAATCCGTTCGAGACAATTATGCCCTCAATCACTTCACTTATTGAAACGCCACCTGCATCAGAAGGCATCGCAATGCAGGCGGTAGCCCCCTTAATCGTAGATGAGAAAGTTATATCGTCCGCGTATCTCGTGTATTTCATTCGATGATCACGAGCAAAGCGAAGTAGCGCTTTATCTAATCCCAGACAAATCATATTACTCAGAATAGGAGAGGTAGGAGCACCTTGAGGAAGCGAGCCATGATAACAAACCAAATTAGTCAAAACATTAACAACCTCACTAGGAAACCTGAATGGGGTATTCTTAAAAAGCCCATGCACCCTACTGGCAGTAATTGATGGGAAGAAATCCTCTAGATCAATTTTGACCACTTCTCTTTTGCATACATGCTGAACTGCATTTGTAGCAATGCTTCTTTTTTCCACAAATCCATGAACGGAGTCCGGTAAGCGCATTGTGTATATTTCACTGATAGCGTGCGCGATCTTACGCTGTAGCATCTTTAACTTTGGTGCAGGCGCTTCGATTAATCGCGTATCTTGGCCATTTCTTTTTGGAATGCGATATGATTTATAGAAATCTTTTCCCGAATATGCGAAAAAAGTAAGCTCTTTCAGCGGAATGCCGAGATACTCAGCTAACTCTGTTTTTGACCCTATCTCCAAAAAACGATTCCGCACTTCACGAGCCACGGCGGGACTCCTTCCGGTCAGTTCTAAGGCAAGAAAGCGTAATACTATACCTCTTAGAACTGTACGCCTGATCTGACTCGACATTACAGTGCGAATGCGATGCACATTCAAAATCCGAGCCCCACCGCAACTAGACAGCAGCATACAAAATTGGCTACGAGGATCCACTCTTCTCATAAAAACTTCATGCTAACTGTAAAAAAGGTTTCAGAAAGTCATACTTTGTCAATTATTAGCGATTAATTACAAAAGGCAGTATAGCCTTAGCCGTATTTTGGAGTGTCGCAGTTTCTATCATCAAGGCGCCTTCCTCTCAAGCAAACGACAGGAGGTGGTCGCCTTGAATGGGGGAGGGGGGGGTTCGCGCATATCGGCCTCGCTATGCACAAGGTCATCGAGGACATGCCCGGCGAGAACAAGAGCATCTCCGCCATAGCGCAGAAGATAGGGGTCGACCTTACGAGCATATCGAAGGAGCCGAGAGGAACAGGAGATGCGAGAGCATCTCCACCCACAAGGTCACGGACAAAAAAAGATTGCGCCTATTACCGTGCTTACAAAGCGAGCGTCCTTTGCGACAACGGATGCCGCATCAGATATCGCAAGGGTTGCATGACGGACTACACCGCGATCTGCACAGATTACGAGAAATTCGCATGCGAGAGGCCCTCGCGGGCTCCCCATGCATACAACAGCTGCCGAGACCTCACAGCCCCAAGCGATACCGCTATTCCGCTAATGCAGCCGAGATGCTATCGCAAGCACATGTAAGGGAGTCCCACGAGGGCCTCTTTGCCACAGGCGATGAGCTCTCGCGCAGATGGGCCACATCGTCAATGAGGGCTTCGCTCTGGGGCAGTCTGCACACCGCGCCCTAGAGGCGCGGATGATGCCAATGAGCGAGAGGACCTTCTATCGCTATGTGGAGAGCGGTGCGATCGGTGTCATATCCCTTGAGCTGGCCAAAAGATGAAGCACACGAAGCGATACCTCATCAAGAGTACCAGCATTCGATCACGAGCTCGGTTGATTGTTCCTGCGTTACGACAAATGGAAATAACCCGCGTTCTGCATAGTCGCGCAAAACTTTATTTGACGGATGATCCCTTGTATATCCAGCTGAGATAACCGGTATCATCGATTCATCAAGAAAGACTTCATTAAAGTTATGATATGAACCATGATGGGGGATTTGAATGCATCCGACTTCATCAGGGAACAGCACATTTTGATCAGAGAGCGATTCTAGCAGCGCCTCCCAATCCGTTTTTCTACTGGCCTCGAAATCCCCCAGATAGAGACATCCTGCCGAAAAAAGGCGCCCAAAATAGATGCACTGGCTCTTTTTGGCGGTAAAATACCCTTCGATTCTTGCTTTAGCATTGCCCCCTTTATAAGGCCCCGAGAATACCGCCATTGAATTGGCGTTGATACCACCGCGCACCTTTTTATAGGCAGCCCGTGCGCGCCTTATAGTGCCCTTATCGCCCTCCCTCAAGGCCTTGAGAACGTCTGCCATACTATTAATATCATCTTCCTTCAGATAATGCTCGAATTCGCGTTTGCGGCTAGAATGCTCAACATTGAAGGGAATATATCTCCACCAATCACACAAAGGAATTTCTTCACCTGCTTGTATTCTATCTCCACCAATCACTTCGGTCCGCTCCCGCAAAAAGGGCCTCGTGTCAAGATCCTTCGGTTCAACAAAGATTACCCTAGCCTCCTGGTTAAGTTCGCGAACAGCGCTACGGGGATCCTCGGTCATCTTCCTAATAAATTCACTGTCCTGGTTCAGGTCTCCACCCGCGCGCTTTCCCTCCTCTGATGCCTTCTTAAGGAGTAGAATGCACTTCTCGCTATCATCCAAAAAAGGAAGGTAGATTTTTCCGATTTTGCAACCACGCAACAATTCTTCTAAGCCGTTGATGTGGTCGGTATCCAGATGCGATAAAAACACAATGTCGATCCTTTCATCACCAGAGGGAAAAGCCTGCTTGACCCTTCCTTGCAAGGAAAAGCTACTCGATCGCCCCGAAACGCTGCCGCAATCGTAAACGACATTTACTCCATATGGAAATCGTTCAATATAGAATGCTCCTTGACCAACAGGGACGAAAATACGCCTCATAATACCCACAGCAACCCTCCCCAATCACTTACTTCAGCCTAGTATTAAACTAGGTTCTAATGCGAGCTTAGAGCCCAGATATCACAGCGGTGCTAATCTCTATCTTTCTTGATACTCCCCTGATCTCTCCCTGCTATCCTTCCTCGCCTTTAACTCATCAGTTAAGGTGCACTGTTCACCGAGGTCGGCTTTTATACCACGAGCATCCGAAAGGATATCAATCCAATAATCCACATCAACAATGGCTCAAAATCGAATCCTTCCTCCACAGGCATTAAATATACAAGCTCTCAGAACAAAGTGAAGTTTTAAACGCATGCTCTCTCTTACCTTGATTCTTCTTGAGACAAAGAGTTGAACCATTGCCGGTCCGATCAGGAGGGCGTATTGTGCGCTAACGGAACGAGAAGATCGGAAGGGTTAAAGCTCTATCACTCACGCCGAAACTGATTACGGACAGCAGAGGGGCACCATAGCAAAGCACAAGGACACGCCACACGAAGCGACAGCCCTCAATCAGACTGATCTGGAGAACGCATGCCTCAAGGTGGTGTTGGCCGACCTAAAAGCGGCAGGCCGGAACCCGGCTTCGACCTCGAACAGGAAGAATGCCGAGCTAGGCGAACGATTGGGGCAGAAGACCGGCTGCGCCCTCCATGAAATCATCCGCTTCTTGGAGATATCGAAGAACCCTTGCGAATGCTATTGAGCCCGTCTTGGAAAGATAGGCCACAGTGATGGAGAAAGGACGCGAAATCGCGCCTGCGGCATCTTCACAGAGAGCAGAGGGCCTTATGGCTACCAGCGCACCCATACGGCTCTGAGCCCTGATGGCCTGCGCATATCATGGCAGACAGCCCGACGAATGATACGTAAAGGGGACGCGGTCGCCTTGGCAGCACCCCAACACGCTCCATCCTACCGCAGAACCCGCTATCGCCCACCAATTAAGATCGAGGAATACGGGCGTTATGACATCGTCCGATCCATGTCAACGGAAGATTCATATTCAGCAACGCTGTGCACAGCAGCTTCTTCAGAAAACTCGGAAATGGGCCCATCCATGAATGAAGCTGGATAGCTCAAAACCACAAGAGGCTCAACCGCAAACCTCAAACTACGCTAATGGAGCCAGCAAAAACTTGATCGGGGAATCACTGGGTCGAGAAGCCCGAACGCATAGAATGGAAATCTTGAGCTTATCGACTTGCCCGGTGATGCAAGCAAGCATCCATGATCATCTATCTGCAGTAATCAACCAAAGCGACAACACTTCCACCTATTGCACTTGGAGTAGAAATTCTTGCTTCGCTTTCGAATTGTAGATACAAAGGATTCTGGACGCTACGGCATTCAATTCAGCAATGCTATATCGATAATCGAATCGGCAGGGATATCACAAAGGGTGCTCCTTCCAAGGACGCTATCGATCTCGGATGGAGGGATGCCCACCCCGGGGCGCTTGAAGGTCAGCATCTCACAGGTTATGACGGTGCCCTTTTCGATATCTGCCGCAGCTACAATGGATCGACGCGCATTCCGACGCGCAGCCTCCTCCGTCTCAGAAGGAACGAGGTCACCTCGTCCGAGCAGTTCATCCACAAAAGCAACGCCCTCTATGATCCGCTTCGCATCATTTGGGTCCATAGCGTGGTAGTGATCGTTCCCGACGAGCGTCTTGTCGAGAGTGAAGTGCTTCTCGACGACCCTTGCTCCAAGCGCATAAGCGGTCTTTATCACATCCGCATCCGGCCGACAGTGGTCTGAATAGCCGATCACCAGATCGGGGAACTCCCTCTTCAGTGACACTATCCTCTTGAGATTAGCGTGATCGAATGGGGTTGGATACTCCAAGACGCAATGGCAAAGGACGAGCGGCTGGTCGTTGATCGCACGGATCGCCGCAACGGCCCTCTCCATCTCCGACAGCTCGCCCGCCCCTACCGACACGATCATCGGCTTGCCTTTGGCAGCTTGATATTCGATAAAGGGTATGTTCGTCAGATCGGATGAGGATATCTTGAATACATCCATCAAAGGGTCGAGATAATCAACCGCCTCGAAATCGAAGGCGGTCGAGCAAAAATCGATTCCGATACTGGCACAATATTCAGAAAGCTGTCTATATTCCTCTTCACCGAAAGAGTCGTATTTTTTGAAAAGCTCACGCTGGCTCAATGTCGGCTCCTCATTGGTGTCCCAATACGCAGGGGACTCGGCAGCTGCCAGATTCTCTGCCTTGTATGATTGGAACTTGACCGCATGGATGCCGACAGCTCTCGCCTCGTCGCACATGAGCTTCGCTGCTTCCATGTTCGATATGCCCAGCTTCGTGGCGATATCATAGTAATTGACGCCGATCTCGGCTATCAGCACAAATTCCCCAGCTGTGATTCGCTCAACGAGCTTGCTCATAGGACCTCCCCGAGTATTATCTCCTTGACGCGCTCGACCCCAGCCTTCAGATCGTTAGCGAGCATGAGCCGATTCATCTCACGCCTAACCGACGGAGCATTCACGATCCAATCCAACGTCGCAGCGATGTCCTCGTCCGTGACCTCGCTGCCCAGACCGAGATTGATGAAGCCATTGTCCATCTGAGCGAAGCTATGCAGCTGCTCCCGCTCATTCTGCGCCAAGACGACCGTCGGAACACCCATCGAAGCGAGCTCGAACGTAGTGCGCCCCTGGGACGAGAACGCTAGGTCGGCTTTCGCCATATAATCCGTGACCCTCATGGCATCCCGCGTAACGCATATCCCACATTCAGTGGATGTTTCGATACCGTCTCCCGAATATCCCGGGCCCAATATGAAATCGAACCATACCCTGACCCCATCTGCGTTGTAAGCCCGTGCGACCTGGTACAACCTGCTCGAAAGGTCAAGCGGGTCAGTACCACCGAACATGACGAGCACGCGCTCAACGCGATCAGAGAACAGCTTCGGCACCGCTGTTTGGAACTCATCGCGCAATGCTACATATGACTTCCCTACATAGGCATTCTCTCGCACCGGCGCCTTCTCGTAGATCGCATTGACGACCGCATCAGCAAATCGGGATCCCTCCCCCAAGTCCTCGAACGTGACGACCCTATCGGCAAGCCGCTTCGCCTCCTGTATGAAACCAGAATCCGTGTCGAGGGTATCATTGACCAGAACATCGACCACATTCTCGCGCAGCCACGCGATGACACCATCATCACCTTCCACCTCAGCTATACGCATATTGGCCGATCTCAGTTTTTCAATACCTTCGCGGAAGCGTCTATCGCAAATGAACATCACATCGTGCTCCGTCATGGCATATGCAAGCGTCAAGGCGCGATAGATGTGCCCAAGACCGAGCTCTCGGTGCCCATCGACGCGGAACACAACGCGCTTGCGCGACAGAGCTGATTCGCACATCACCCAATCTTGCACAGTATCGATATCGGCCGCCTCCGCCTCGGGAATCTCGAATACCGATACCGCATCGCCGATCCGGCTCGTCTGCGTTACGCATTCTCTTCGAGAGATGAGGAATGCTCCTGTCTCCAGATATCTCGGAGGGAGTTGCTGCCTGTTCAAGCGAACCGCATATTCCGGAACAACCCTCTCCCCATCAGGCTTCCAGCTTAGGTGGGGCGCATTGACGACGCTGATAAGAGAGTCGATCTCCGAATCGGCAAAGCTGCGCAATGCCGCACCCAGCGTCTCAACGCTCAAAAGCGGAGATGTCGGCTGAAGGGTCACCACGACATCGAAGCGAGTTTCGAGCTCCTGCTCAGCCCGGCACAACGCATCATAGATGACAGGATCGAGGGTCACAGCATCCTCGGCAAGGCTCGACTGCCTATCCAGCGCCATGACGCCCTCGAAGCGCCCTGCATACGAGAGCACCTCCTCGGAGTCAGACGAGACAACTACCGCATCTATCCGATCGCAAGCAAGCGCATTCTGAATGGCATACGATATCAGAGGCTTGCCGGACATGAGCCGCATGTTCTTTCTCGGTATCCCTTTCGAACCTCCGCGTGCGGGGATAACTGCTAGCGTCCGCAAAGCAGCCCCATCTCCTCGAGCGTCTCAGATGTCAGAGGAGACTTGAATAGCGCGATGTTCTTCTCGATCATCTCATCCTCCCAATCCCACCAACGAATCGCCTCAAGGCGTGCTGCATCTTCGGAGGTGAACCTTCTCTTCAGGAATGTGGCCGGAACGCCAGCGACGACGGTGTAAGGATCGACATTCTTGGTCACCACTGCGCCAGCACCGATAACCGCCCCGTCTCCGACCTCGATGCCGGGCATCAAGATGGCGCCACACCCGATCCAGACGTCATTCCCGATGTTTATCGGACTCGACGCAAGAGAAGCATCCTCTTCCACCAACCCGAACTGCGACCGATACCAAAAGGCATGCGAGGAAGGCGCCTCTAACATGTGCGAGGTGGCGCCTATCGTCACATCCCACGAGATGGAGCAATACGCGCCGATCTGAGCATTCCTCACCTTGGTATAGCGACCAACACTCGTTCGCTTGCCTATCTTTGAGGCTGCGATCTGAACATGATGCGCGATATTCACGTACTCGCCGAGATCGGCATCATCTAGGTCGACATGGTCAGAGATTGCCACGTGGGGACTGAATCGCACGCGACGCAATTCCACCCCCCTACCGACCCTCACGCCCGAACAGCTTATACGCATCCTCTCGCCAGCATTCCTTATATGAGCCTTCAGCCCTGACAGTGCTGGCCGCACAAGCTCTTTACAGCCCATCACAGCCCCTTCTTCGGTATGGTTCGCTCAGTCTCTCTCATGAACTTTGCGGGCTATGCCATCAATATGCCGCCCCATTGCGGAATAGGTATCCCGCATAACGCTGCATGCGTTATTCGTCTCTGGAAGCCCGTTATCGAGCTCTTCACCTATGAACGCTATCCCACGCTCGATCACCGCCTTATGGTCACGCAGCCCGAATGCGAGCGAACCGCCTATCCTGCGTATCGCAGCATTCGCATATCTGAAGATCTTCGCTGGTTCAGAGAGGGCGAGATGCGTCTGATAACCCAATGCCTCATTGGCGCCATAACCCCGACCGTCCTCCTCGAAAAGGAATGAGGCTTTCCGTCTGCTCAGATTGTATAAATGGGCATGAACCCGGAATCCTACATGCATATCGCAGGTGTCATACATGCCAAAACCATCGGATGAGTACGAGATGTCTACCACTTCACAGCCTTGCGATACAGCCCATTTCCTGAATGCATCCTGTGCCCGAGCCGTGCTCTCGTCAGTAAACGCATCAGGCGTCCAACCGCGATGGAATACAACGACCAGCTCTTTTGGGCGATACTCCTCCCGGATGCCGCATATCAGCTTTTTCGCCAACGGGATATTCGAGAGCCGAGCCGGATCGGAGATCGCCACCCTTGAGATATCTTGGCGCGCCGGATTCCTCTGCAAGGCTGGCTGGCTGACCCTCTCAAGGTCGTACCAAGCTGGACACCCAGTGAAGACCCCCGAGTCATACCCATTGGCGCGCAAAAGGCGCTCAGTGAGCTTATCGCGGCAACCAAGACCGCAGCTATCTCCATCGAGTCGATCGAGCAGCATCCGCGAGCGCTCGCTGAATCGAATATCCTCGATCGCTCGGCCCGGCGTATAGCCGCCCATCCCCAAAGCCATCATAGGCGGCTTGATAGAAGCCAGATCACCGACGAGCGGGAACATGCGCGGATACATGTCGGGCAAGTACCCGGGGCCTCCCCCGAAGATCACGATATCGAAGTTGTTGATCTCGCCGAGAACATCGTCCAATGGGCGGTTCCTGTCGAACCGCATTATCTCGCTTTCAGGATATCGGTTCTTGAGCAAACTCTCAGTACGGTCGACGATCAGAAAATCGCCAGCATTCTTGTCCGCCCCAGACAGCAACGCTATCCTCAATGGATCCTCCTTTTATTCATGAATTGAATACATAGCTCTCTGCATGAACGGATCGCCTCATCCTGCAGCAAAAAGACACCTGCTACATACACTGCGCAAAAGACGAGCATCTCGATCGCGCCTGACAAGAGATATCCAAGACCGAGCATCGAACAGAGCGACGCTAGAGCCGACGCCGCGATAGACAATCCGAGGATGGGTGCCACATCTCGATATTGTGCCAGCATAGAGTAGCCCAGCTCTCGCTTCGCAGGTTTGCAATCTACGACAAGGGTATTGAACAGGGTCACGCAGCACGTCGCCAGCGCGACCATATAGATATCCCCAGAGATGATGGCTGTTGTGCATATGGCGATAAGACCAACGACCATCTTGATGATCTGGAGCTTAAGGTATATGCCGCTATTTCCCACCGCGAGATATCCCCGCATATTCACCGAGGTGATCATCAGAAGGCAGTGGGATATGCATACGAGCTGGAATATCGGCACGCATGGAAGCCACTGCTCCGTGAGAAGGATCGCAACGAGCGGCTCTGCTAAAACAGCGAGCAAAAGCGAGAGCGGCGTGATGAAGAAAGAACCAGCGATCAACGACTTCCTGAGAAGACGATGCAGTTCCTGCGCATCATCTTTAACGGAGGAGAATGCAGGATAGAGCACGTTCTGCACAGCGTTGGTAGCTACCGTTATGACTGCCATGGGATATTTCCTACCCTGGGAATAATATCCCAAAGCCGCTGGTGCGCAGACTTTCCCGATCACTAATTCTGATATGCCGTTATAAGCAACCCCCAAGATCCCCGTTACGCATACTTTCCATCCAAACGAGAACAATTCCTTCGCCTCACCGGCCTTGAATACCAAGCGCGGAACCCACCGCGAGAATACGAACATCAGCACGCAGACGATGATGCCTTGAGTGACAACCTGAGCAACAAGGGCCCATATGCCCCAAGAGGCCAATGCACACCCTATCCCTATGATGCCCGAGCCGATGGCGGCTATGAAGCTCGCCTTGAAAAGGATCTTGAAACGCATATCTCTCTGTAGCTGAGAGCGCTGTATCGAATTGAACGAATTGAAGACGACCACGATAGAGAGCACTCGAAGGTACTCTTCGATCTCCGGTATCGCATAGAAAGACGAAATGAGTGGCGCTAAGAACCATATCGCTATGCAAAGCGCAACCGCCACTCCTCCGCTTAGCCAAAAAGCGGTCGAGAATGAATCTTCCGTGGCGTTCTTTTTCTGTATCAAGGCTGAGCCGAGGCCGCTTTGGGATATCGCGTCCGCGATGCTCGTAACAACCAAAAGAATGGCAAGGATGCCAAACGATTCCGGAGAAATGAGCCTCGCAAGCACAACCTGCACAACAAGTGAGACGAATTTGGTCCCGGATTGCTCCAATAAAGACCATGCAAACGATTTCTTGAGACTAGTCATACTAAATCAGCGTATTAAAAGGCGCGGATATTCCCCTCGGGCTGGTCGTTTCAATTTCTAGGCCCGCCACAACAGGATCAGCGTGATCACGAAGGGCTTGAGCAGACCCATCAGGGTGATAAAGCAAATGGACTATAGCCTCTCGCCCTTTACCCGTACGAGAAGGCATTACCCGATGATGCTTATCCTCTGCCGCGCCCGCACAAAGAGCCTGGAGCTTCAGAGGAGCGAAGATCAGGTGTTTTCTTAAATCCCTAGTAAGACGGTGATACCCGCGTACCCGCTCGCACTGCTGCGCAGGGAGAGAATGGCGCCTGCGTCCTAGATGGATGCTCGTCACACCCTCGGAACCGAAGGGCTCAAAAGCCCCTAAGGTCATAGATTCCTGTTGCCGCTTTATGGCCTTGGCCGAAGCATTTCTTGTGAAGGAGCCGCTCAAACTTGATGATCTGCCTATATGCTTCCGCTTTTTCTATCTAGTCGTGTCCGTGCATTCTTCTACAACCGCCTACATTGCTAATAGCTGATGCTCAATGCATTCTCTAGCAGCTTTGCCTTTGACAAATCTCTCGCGTTAGTTGAATTTGAATAGTCCACTAGCAATGAGGCATACGCGCTTGCAAATTTACCCGAGTTGCCCTTTGTAATAGATAACATGTCTTCTGCTATCGCAAATATCTCATTCATCTCATTACGGGTCTTAATCGCATCGATGCCGCCCCAAAACTTGTCAAACAGCTTAGTCTGCAGCCGAACAGATTCATCATCTCTGTCAAAGCATGCGAATGCATTCGAGAAATCACGCGTATTCGCAGCGAGTTCATCTCGCTCCGCATTGTCCATTGCCGGACCATTCTCGCAGTCTCTTTTTATGACAAGAGGCTTATCAAGAGCGTAGCCATATCCGATATTGGTTCCCAATCCAATACTGATGATCGCATCCGCTAACTTGATGATCGTCTTTAGATTATTCAGAAACCGTACATCACTACGCATGCCGGCGCTAACTAAAACGATTCCCTCGCTCTTTAGATATCTAACCAACTCGCTGTCTATATCATGCCAATATATTGAAGCTATTACACTGTCGAAGTCGCTCCTCGCTTCACGCACCAGTTGTCTATAGAAACTGATCGCATTTTCATTCTCCTCGCTAAATTCAAAAGTATGGCTCGGAAATAAGAGCAGCGTTGCACCCAGCGTTTTTTTCAGGCTCTCCAGATCAGCGACGGAGATCGACATATCCGCATAGTGGATATAGGGACCCACAGAAAACTGGGGGAACATTTTCCGCTTCTGCTGGATAATAGCTTTTCTATAATCACCCTGCGTTACCCTTAAATGTACATGAGGCTTTCTGATGGATTCCGGAATGAGACCTGAGAAGTTAACGCCATGCTCGATTTCAGGTAATAGATAGCACAATTCTTCACTGTAGGAGCGATTACAATAATCTGCTAATACCTTTAGATGCCCATACATGATCGACTCAGAACCAAAAACCGTTCTAGCGATCATGTGTCCCTTTTTATATTTTTTCTTTACATGCGTTACCGATTTTTGAAACTCTTCAAAATCAAATACCGGATCTATAGATCGGAGCAGGCGTAATGCATTTTTTTCCATACTATTATCAAGGAGAAAACGCGCCTTGATGATCGGCCCACGGACATAAATGTTGTCAATAATGCTCATTTGCAGCAACTTACCTGTAGTGATGCTATGGTCTTACTATCCATGCATTGTCTCTTTTCTTTAGTGTCAGTTTTTTCTAATTCAACATAGAGAAGAAATCTTACGATGATATAAAAAGGGATCAATAGATCATCGAAAGCACTATGAAACAAGATCAAAAGATAGATAGTTATATATGGTGCCATTGATTTGCTTGTATATGCCCTTTTTGATCTCCTGATAAGAAAAAGCGCATCGAGGAGAAATGGTGCAATGAAAATCAAGCCATACTTTGCAAAATAGTCTAGGAAAAAACAGTGGGCATGGGCCGTTTTCACAGCATCGTTTCCTAGAAAAAATGTTAGCGCACCTCCATTTCCGAATAGCGGATTAAGGATGATGGCTTTTTTCGCTTGGTTCCAAAGCGTCTCTCTGCCAGTAAAGTCAGCTGATCTTCCTAAAATATCAAAGATGGGACCTAGGTTTACGGTTAGAGCATTCGTTAGCACGGTTCCAAAGAATACAGCACAGAATATAACGAACAGGGCGATTGGATTTATATGATTAACTATATATTTATATCTCGATATAGGGACAAGCGCTAGTGCCGCCATAAAGAAGCAAACTGCCGAACCCGCACTCTGAATGTACAGAGATATCAACAACAAGCAAATCGATATAAGAAAATATACAAAGCTCGTACTTCGCCTGCCTACCCCAGAGCAAAACGCGAGAACTCCGATAATCGGAATAAATGTCACAAAGAACGAATTCTTACCACCGAAAGAATAGAGTTTATCAGTAGGGAGGTCAGTATCGATCAAACCTCCGTTAAAAAAGAAGATCGTAATGAATGCAGCGAATGACAAAATAGCGAATACGACCATGAGAGCCTGTCGCAGACACCGCGAATCCCTCTTGAACATTGCGTACAGCATAATCGCTAACCCGAAATACTTGAACGGACCTACTAAAGAAGCTATTTGAGACCATCCATAGATAATCAAAAACGAGGCGCATATACCGAGAAGGGAAATGCCGAATAGCGCTAGGTATCTTGTATAGACCTTACTATTACAAAGAAACAAGAACGCTGCGATTCCAGATATCACGATTCTTAAGCCTGAAGACAGGAGCGCTATGATAGCTAACGCCTCGGGAAAGAATCCATCCTCTATCAACTTGTCAGTGAACCATGGCTCCAGAAATACCAGGATTGCCACAGTCCATGCAAGAGTGCGCACCTTAATCGAACTTAATACCGACTTCTTCTCGCAAACATGGACCCTTCTCTTCAAATCTACCATCTAGGCAGCCCTATCTAGCCTATTGAAATGCTCTGCATATCTCCTTCGAGCTCGAAAGGAATGTGGACACCGATAACATGTGCTATTCCAAATAGCACAATCATAGGCAACAACCCCATCATGGCACAGAGGATGATGCGGAACTCCTCTATGGATGTCGTCGCTTCTCTCTGCCATGTCAAAGCGCACTTCACCCCTGAAGCAGACGCTATACTCGTTGCGACGGAAGCGGTTCTGCTTATCAGATGATTCGCGACAGCAAAAGCTTTCGGAAGCCTTCTCGGCGCCCTGTTCTGTCTGGATATCGACCCGTAACGCATCAAGACAGCGCATATCCTTATCGTAAAACTCCTGTTCGTACAAAAACCCTCAAGAGAGAAGAGCACCGCCTTCGAATGCATTGCACGAAGAGGCGCTGCTTAAAACCGAGGAGTTCAACTGGGTATTCAGCTATTATCTGCTGCACGAGCTCGTCGTTGCATATCTCTGAGAGCCTTTCAGAGGTCAAGCCGTCATCGCAACCAGCCTCTTGGGCGATGCACATCCTCAGATTGATGAAGAACGTCTTGGAGAATCGGGTCGCGCAGATCTCCCAAACCCCGGCACGGAGCATCTCTTCTCTCATCGCGCAGTGGAATCGCTTTATCTTCTCGAATCTATCCGATCGAAAGGACTTCGTCAGGGAGCCCGAGCGCTGTACATAGGCATAATACGTACCAGGAATGAGCGCCACCGAATCTGCCTGCAGATAATATTCGAGATTGAAGAACATATCCTCAGAGATGATCTCCCTCTCTGACGGGAATCTGATGCCATTCTCTTTGATCATATCCAGCGAATAGAGCACGTGCTTTGCTCCGACGCAGATGGAATCGTGGCATCCAGGGCTACTCCCCATCATCTTCGGCAGGAATTCATCCCTTACCGCGTCGCCCTCGAACAGCACGTGGGAGCCGTACTCATACGTCGCAAGGATCTGCCCATCCTCGCTGACCTCATCATAGCCGCACAGCACCGCAGCGCACCGAGAGCTTTGATATGCAGTCTTCAGCGCCTCTATCATCGACGGATAAGCACGGTCGTCTCCATCGATGAATACGATATGGGTCCCCGATGCCGTCTCGATCGCACTGTTACAGGCCAGGCCCAATCCTTCGTTCGCCTTGTGCAGCACGCGGATGATCCCATGATCGGCAGCATATCTATCGCATATCTCAGAGCTACCATCGGTTGAGCCATCATCTATCAAGATGATCTCGTCAGCGCTGACAGTCTGAGCCAAGATAGAATCGATGCACTTCTCGAGGTATCCCGCGATGTTATAAACCGGCACCGCAATGGTTATAGAGCACTCGCTCCTCACGATCGAGCACCTAACGCAACGATAGCGGATCGATACAGCTCGATAAGGCCGCTAACGACATCTTCCTTCGAGTATCCCTTATCGTGGATAGCCTTGAGAGCCGATTCCGGATCGAGCCGCTCCGCCCCCAGTAGAGCATCAGCCCATACCGCATCGGGGCTATCAAGCGAAAGCCTCTCGAGCCCATCCGTCAGACGGACCTCCTCCGTTACGGAATCGGATGCGACCACAGGCGCTCCATTGCATTGGGCTTCAACCAAAGCCATCGGCAGACCCTCGTAGAATGAAGGATGGAGCACAACATCGAGGGCGCTATATGCTTCGCGCATATCATCGACGAGACCGGCGAAAACGACCTTCCCATTGAGGCCCTGCCTGTCGACCTCAGCCTCCAAGAGCGCCCGCAGCTCTCCATCTCCGATGAAGACCAACGTAGCAGAAGAACGCCTCGCGACAAGTTCCCTGAATATCGACACCGCTCTTCGATGATTCTTCACCGGAACGAGCGATCCAACGCATCCTACCAAGAAAGCATCTGATGGTATGCCGTAGCGACCCCTGAATCTGCTTCTGGCCACACCAGAGAATCTGAAGCCTTCGGTATCTACGCCATTATTGACGAGCATGAAGGACGCATCTCTGAAAAGGAACTCACCGGCAACACGAGAGCAGGCGACTCTCCCCGTTTCCGATCCATGATAACCCGTCCATAGCAGCCTATTTGCCGCACGTTTTACCGAGCCCGCATCCATCCCTAAGCCGGAATTATGCGCATGGATGATCCTAACGGGAACCCCAGCCCTCTTCGCTGCGCGTGCGAAGAAGAACCCAGACGCGTTGTTCGTATGGATATGGACAACATCGTAGGCATTCTCCCGAAGGAACGCATTCAAACGGGCTCCTGCGGCGAAGAAGCTCCACAGTGAATCGTTCGGCACCAAGGGACCGTACTGACCGCATGCAGCATCTAGGCTGATAGGTGAGCAAATGGATAGGATGTCTTGATCGAACGAATCTGACACCCTCGATAAGATGAGCCCTTCAACAAAACGCTCCACGCCACCATCTGACCAACGATTCACTATATGGAGAATGCGCATATCGGCTCTATCTGCGATCCAAGAACATGAGCGATGTGATCATATGCCGCACGATGCTGTCTTAATCCACCAAGCATGCGACTATCCGCTCGCTCGCATGCCCGTCGCCGTACGGGTTCGAGGCGTGCGCCATCGCTTGGTAGGCGTCATCGTCGTCGAGCAGATGCGCGAACTCGCGATAGATATCCTCCTCTGCGGTGCCGACGAGCTTCAGCGTGCCAGCCTCCACGCCCTCGGGGCGCTCGGTGGTGTCGCGCATCACGAGCACGGGCACGCCGAGGCTCGGAGCCTCTTCCTGGATGCCTCCCGAATCGGTCAGGATCAGGTGCGAGCGCGCCATCAGGTTATGGAAATCGAGAACCCCCATCGGCTCGATCAATCGCAAGCGCTCGAAGCCATCGAGCTCAGCATGAGCCGCTTCGCGCACCTGAGGATTCATGTGGATAGGATAGACCGCCTTCGTATCAGGATGCTCCTCCATCACGCGGCGTATCGCCCGGAACATCGCACGCATCGGCTCGCCTAGGTTCTCACGCCGATGCGCCGTTATGAGGATGAGCCGGCTGCCGGCTGCCCAGTCGATGATCTCATGCCGATAGCCATCCCGAACCGTCGTACGCAGCGCATCTATGCCGGTATTGCCCGTCACAGATATCTTCGCCGAGTCCTTTCCCTCAGCTATCAGGTTCCGCCGTGCGGTCTCGGTCGGCGCGAACAGATAATCGGAGATGGTATCGACGACCTGCCGGTTGAACTCCTCCGGCCAAGGCGACTGGAGGTTGTAGGTGCGCAGCCCCGCTTCTACATGCCCGATCCTCACATGCAGATAGAACGCCGCGAGTGCCGCCGCGAAGCTCGTCGTGGTGTCACCATGCACCAGCACCACATCGGGCTCTACCTCGGTCATCACCTCTCTGAACCCGAGCAGCACATCGCTCGTGATATCGAACAGGTCCTGCTGCGCGCGCATGATATCCAGGTCGCGATCCGGTTCGACACTGAACGCCTCGAGCACCTGATCGAGCATGCTGCGATGCTGGCCGGTAACGCACACCACCGTCTCGAACTCGTCAGGGCGGCCCTTCAGCTCCTTCACGAGCGGGCACATCTTGATGGCCTCAGGACGCGTGCCGAACACCACGAGCACGCGCTTCACGAGGCCCTCCTCCCCTGCTTTATGCGCTCGCGCCCGAGGGTCGCCATGAAGCGGGCATTGCCCACGAGATAGCGCTTGAAGAGGCGGCGCGGCTCCTTCGCCATGCGGAAGAGCCATTCGAGGTGCGCCTCTTGCATCCATCGCGGCGCGCGGGGTATCGAGCCGGACACCACGTCGAAAGAGCCGCCCACTCCGATGAACACCCCATGCAATCCTTGCGCGCGGAAGTGCTCGATCAGCTGCTCCTTCTTCGGAGAGGTGATGCCGACGAACACGATCGACGCTCCGCTCTCCTCGATAGCGCGCCCCACCGCGTCATAGTCGCCTTCTGCGAAATAACCATCGCGGATGCCGACGATCGACAGCTCCGGGAACCGCTCGAAGAGCGCCGAGGCCGTACGCTCGACCACCTCGGGCTTCGCGCCGAGCAGGTATATCCCGATATCCTCACGCTCCACGCGCTCGCAGAGCTCCATCATCAGATCGATGCCGGTCACGCGCTCGGGGACCTCAGCCCCGAGGCTGCGCGCCGCCATCACGATGGATGCCCCATCGGCGTTGACCACCTCGCAGTTGCGCACGACCTCGTCGATGTAGGGGTCGTCGCGCATCTGGAGGTATTTATCCGCATTCACGCCCACAAGGTGGGCGAATGAACCCTCTAAAGCGAGTTGGCGTGCCCGCTCTACCGTCTGCTGCATCGTCAGCGGGTCGATGGGCACTCCCATCACCTCGACGCGCTCAGGCATCGCGCTCACCATGCGCTAGCAGGCCCCCTCGCCGCTGACCATCACGCCGACCGTCTTGCCGATGACCTTCAGATCGGTCAGCACAGAGGCGTCACGTATGTAGTCCAGATCGAGGCTCACCATGTCGTCGAAGGACAGGTCGCTCCTGCCGCGTATCTGCCAGTAGCCGGACAGTCCCGGCTTCACGGTCAGGCGCTTACGGTCGCGCTCGGTGTACTCGGCTACCTCTTGGGGCAGCGGCGGGCGTGGGCCCACGCAGGAGAGCTGGCCTAAGAACACGTTCAGGAACTGGGGCATCTCATCTATGGAGTGCTTGCGTATGAAACGGCCCACACGGGTCACGCGCGGGTCGTCTTTCATCTTGAACAGAGGGCCGCTCGCTTCGTTTTTGCCTGCGAGCTCCGGCAGCAGCTCGTCGGCATCGGGCACCATGCTTCGGAACTTGTACATCTTGAAGGGTTTCTCGTCGCGCCCGAGGCGCGTCTGGGAATAGATGGGGCTCGCACCAGGCGAGTCGATGACGATGGCAGCCGAGAGCACCACCGCGGGCAGGAAGCCCACCGCGATGACAGCGCTGCTGAACGCGAGGTCGAATGCCCGCTTCACGAAGCGGTAGCCCAAGCGGGTGCTCGGATGGGGCCTCGCAGCCCCGCGCCGCACGGCACCAGCGGCGCGCTCGCCCGCACTCGGCTCAGCAAGCAGCGCCCCCGCGCCTGCCCGCGACGGGTCATCCGCACGCTCGGGAGAGGTCGCGCCTGCGCCTTTCAGCTCTTCTGTTGTCTGGTCGGTGCTCAGTTGCTCAATTCTTGCGCTTGATGCTCAAGCCCACCTCGGCATTCACCATGCGGCCGAACATCTTCACTTGCAGGTACGCCCGCTTCTTCCGGTGATTCACCTTCCGTATCAGACCCTCGTGGTGCAGCAGCGGGCCGGCGGTTATCACAAGCTTGCCACCATCCACGTAGCCTTCGCTCATCTGCACGGTGCGGTCGTCCTTCTGCGTGAATGCGTCGATCCACGCCATCTCGTCCTTGCTCAAAGGAACGAATGCCTTGTCGTTGCCCAACAGTCGCGTGAACGCCTTCACACCGCGAAGCCCCTGCTCCACGCGCTCGATCTGGTTGGTCACCACGATGATGTAGCCCGGGAACAGCACCTTCTCCACCGTCTGCCATGCTCCGCCATGCTTCTCGCCCGTCTTGTAGCGCGGGCAGAAGCATTCCTTGAGCGCAGGAGAATCCGCCGCAGCCTCGCATATCATGTCCACGGCAGCTTGCTCTTGGCCCGTCGCAACCTGCACGACATACCACATAGGCAACTCCTCAACGACAACGCATTCAGCCCCTTCAAGCCAACGGATGCTGAACGCAGCATCGTTCAAGGCGCAAAGAGTGTTCCTGTTCCCAAAGGAACCGCCGCTATACAGCGCACGCCACCGGGCGATACGTTATATCGGCGCTGACAACTATACCATACAGGCAGATGTCGGCGCATCTCCAGAAGCGCCGACATCTGCGATTCTCGACCCAACGAAAGAGCTTATCAGGCCTTGCACGATCCTAACCCATTGCGGTCCGCACGCTCTTTATCTGGTCATCCAGCATAAGCTCCATATCCCTGAGAAGCCGCATCGCCCTCATAAGGCCGTTTGATAATGGCTTCAAACGCGGGGAGAGCAGACGGAACATGCTGAACTGGGCCTCCAAAGCCTCAGCATTGTCTATCGACGAGAAGCTCGCCTTTATCGAATACAACGTGCCTTCGAAAGCAGCGAGCTGTTCCATCCGGTCATTGGGCGGCAAAACGGAATACAAGCGTACAACCTGTCCCGCTATATCCATGAACTCCAGCCAGAACGAATTCATCTCGTCTATACCCTCGTCTAGGGTTTCCAGATCCTTCTTCGTCAAAAGGGCGATCCTGGCGCTCCAGTGTTGGTAAGCCTTGGCATCACCATCGGGAGGAATCGGATTGTTCTCCACATGGGCTATCACAGCGCCGAACGCCTCAACGAACCTGTTCGCCAACGCGTTGAACTCTTCCGCTTTCTCGGAAAAACCTGACACCCTATCCAGAAGCCCATCAACGCCCTCGAAGCCATCCGCCCAGCTGTCACCAGTCTCGCCACTTGCATCTTCCCCATTATCCGCCGCCACTATGCATTCCCGGACACGAGCGACAACGAGCCTGAGCGCGTCTTTGTATTCTCGGCTCTTTCTCTCGGCGTCACGTAAGCTGCTGACATCCTCAACCAGACCAGAGCGCAGCCGCTCCCATAACGGATCGCTGCTTATATCGGAATCGGCGGCGAGCGGCTGCCACACCAAAGACAGCAATGTCGTATTCGATGCGCCTTCGGTAGCTCTGAGCATCTTCGATAGCTCATCCCTGCATTCTTGAGCACGTATATAGCGAGGGGTGAGCGCGGGCAATATCATGTTCGGTGCTTCGATGCCCTCCTTCAATATATTCTGCCAGTCTGCTTCCCAGTCGGAGCTCTCAGGTTTGACCAGCACCCTGATGCTTTTGCCGAACTGGAATTCGTACTCCTCCCCGATACTCTTCGCGAAACCGACGATCGAGCCATCAAGGTATTCGTTGTCCGCTTCGTTATAGCTCAAGATAACATTCGCCTCTGACGCCATGACCGCCCCGGTTCGCACGGGGGCCATAACGCCGTACTCGATCCTCGGCCTCGAGGAGGCAGGCAGCGCGGTCTCGGCGCTTTCCCACTGGCGATACAGCGACGATACAGGAATCGCCCACATCTTCTCAGAGACTCTCTGTACCTTGCTCCCAAGATATACTACATATCCCTTCTTGAATCGTTCGTCAGCAGCAAGCGCACGCAAGCCCTTGAAGTCGTCATCCCCCACGGTGACCGAGGATTTCACCTCTATCCCCAGCAACTCGTTCTGTCGCTTCAGCACCAGATCGACCTCCTTCGGCGCTTTTCCCGCTTCGCGCCAATAGAAGCACCCCGATCTCACCTCCGCAGATTGCGCAGCAGGAAGCACCTGTGAGACGACATACGATTCGAAGACCTCGCCGAATCTCGGGTCGCTCTCAAGATCGACCCCCGCATTCAAGAGCACGGCCATGCTGAACGAGGCGTCGATCGGATGCATCTTCGATCGCGTGAATGCATTCTTCCCTGGCTTTTGTCCGAAATTGGGAAGACTGCGCACAAGGAAGCGCCTCAGGAACATAGCTACGTAACTGCTGATCGTCCTATCTTGATAACCAAGCTCTCTCCCGATGCGGCTGATATTCAGAATACTGCCCGGATGCGCGAGCAGCTGGAAAAGGATCTCTTGGGAGATGGCTCCATCGAACCGCTCCGAAGGGACGAGCGCATCCCCTAGGATGCTATCGATATCTTGGAGGATATACCGGATGTGCTCCTCCGCCTTGAAGGCCCTCCCAGAAACGGCATATGTTGGAAACCCCCCTCTGAGCATATCCAAGATGACCTCGCGCTTGTCCTGCTCATAGGACCGGCTTTCGTCCGGGAGGGCATCCCAGAGGTCATCAGCCAAGTTGCCCCCCTCGTTGAGCAATTCGCGCTTCGTGAGCGGATGGAGCGTATACCGCTCCGCTCGACGGGTCAGCGGATCTTGACCATCCAACCCGGCTTTGCCGATTGAGGCGGATCCGGTGAGGACAAACTGCGGGAAGTCGAAGTTAGCCCGGTCGACAGCTTCCTTGACCGCCAGCGGAAGACCGTCGACCCTCTGGGCCTCATCGATCACCGCAGGTGTCCCGATGCTCTGTATCCAGCTCGCCGGGTCCCGTTTTGCTTCGTCGTATGTGCGCGTGTCCGCCAGCGTATAATACCTGTACCCATTACGGACAAGCTCCTCGTTGGCGAGCTTGGTCTTCCCGACCGCCCTTGCACCTTCGAGGATGACAACGCTCTTCTTCGACTTCAATATCCGATTCCCAAGCGGACGGGGAATATATCTTCCTGGCATTTCTCCTCACCTCAGTAGAAATAATTCTGTATCTAGTACGAAAATAATTCTGTACTATACCAAATCACCGAGATGATCGCATCAATTGCTGTTGGGAGCGCGCCAAGTGGGACGGTCGACCACGCGCACGTTGATGTAGACCACCTTGGGATTCTTCTCCATGATCTCCAAGCAGACGCGCTCCTTCTCGCGGATGTTATCGGCGGTGCCGAACGCTATCTCCACGTTGGTCTTGAGCGTCAGCGTGGTGGACTCTATGTCGGTAGCGCTGATGCCCTTGATCTGGTCGGCCAGCTGCGTGGTCAGGCCGGTCACGATCTCCAGCGCGTTGTTCACATCCGCATCGGTGCATTCCTTGCCCATCTCGGGGATGAGGCCCACCTGCACGCCGGTTATATGGATGGCAGCCTCGGCATCCTCATAGATGCGCGGGCTTATCTGGCTCCCCAGGTCGGAATCCTTGTTCGGGATGGCCATGATCCAGATGCCCTCAGGGCTGATGGCCCAGTTCTGGATGGTCTGCGCCTGTCCCATCGGGATCTCCACCACGGCGGCCATCTCGCGCTCGTGCACCACGATCTCGAGCGTGGACGGGAAGATGCGCTTCACCTCCACGCTCTCCACCCATGAATCGCGCAGCAGGCTCGCTTCGATGCTGTCAGCATCGACATTCAGGAGGGTCGTGCCGTCAGGGATGCTCACCAGCGCGTTCGCCTCGCTCGCTGTCAGGTGGTCGGCACCGGTGAACTTCACCTCCTCCACCAGGAACAGGTCGGTGCGCGACATCAGGAACACCGACAGCAGGATGACGAGCACCGCCGCCGCCACGATGCCGACGACCATCAGAGGGCGGCGCGAGGCACGGGCGGCACGCTGCATCGACTCGGCACGGCGCGCATCGCGCTCGCGCTCGCGCACGGTCCGGTTGATCTCGCCCACCGTGCGCCCGCCCTGCGGGCGATATGCGGTCGTACTGCGGCTGCGCGCCGTGCCGCGCATCGGTATGCTGCGGCTCGCGCGGGCATTGCGGCTCTCGGCCGCGCTGCGGCCATCACGCACCGAGCGGCTGACCGCCGAGCTGCGGGCGGTCGACCGGCTGGTCAGGGCCATGCGCGTGCTGCTGGCGCCGCGCCGCCTACCGGAACCCGAGGAACCGGACTTCTGTCGTGAGCTGCGTGCCATACGCCTCGAATACCCGTGCTTTCACGGTCTCTATCAGCTGGCGGACATCGACAGCCGTAGCGCCGCCGGTGTTCACGATGAAATTCGCGTGCTTGCTGCTCACCTGCGCACCGCCGCAGCGCAGGCCCTTGCAGCCCGCTTGGTCGATCAGCTTGGCCGCCGATGCGCCGGGCGGGTTGCGGAACACGCTGCCGCAGCTGGGCATGTCGAGCGGCTGGCTCGACTTGCGGCGCTTCAGGTTCGCCTCCATCTTGCCGCGGATGAAGAACGGATCGGCCTCCTCGAGCGAAAGCTCGCATTCGAGCAGCACGTCATCAGGCGCGAACGAGGTGGTGCGATAGCCCCATTGCACATCCGTCGCCTGCAGCTTGCGCATGCCCCTTCCGGGCGTGTACACCGTCACGCTCGTCACGCGCGTGCCGATGTACTCGTCGGCCGACCCCGCATTCATGCGCAGCGCGCCGCCGATGTTGCCCGGCGTGCCCACAGCGAACTCGAGCCCGGCGAGCGAGCGCCTGAACGCCTCCTGCACCACCGCCGACAGCAGCACGCCCGTGCCCGTCGACAGGCTCGTCCCATCCTCATGCAGGCGGAAGGTGCGGAAATCGCGCCCGAGCGTCACCACCACGCCGTCGAAGCCGCCATCGGACACCAGCAGGTTCGACCCGCGCCCCACCACGGCCCACGACACGCGCCGCTCGGCGCACATATCGAGCAGCCGCGTCAGCGCCCGCAGCGAATCGACGCGCACGAACCAGCGCGCCGGGCCGCCGATGCGATAGGTAGTATGAGCGCTCATAGGCTCATTGGGAGACACCTCCCCGTCGAAGGAAGGGTCGAGCAGCAGCGTCTCCAGCAACCTCGCGTGCGCAGCCAAAGCCTAGCCCTCCGCCAATTCTGACAGGATGATGGGGCCGATGTCGGTCACATCGCCCGCGCCCATCGTCAAGATCAGATCGCCCGCCTGCGCTATCTCGGCCATCGCAGGCGCCGCATCCATCACCTTGGGGATATAGCGCGCCTCAGGGTGCCCCTCGTGCTCCAGCACCACGTTCAGGAAGGTCTTGCCCGTGATGCCCGGCACCGGCACCTCGCCGGCCGAATACACGTTCATGAACGTGACCGTGTCGGCCTCGTCGAACGCCGCGCCGAACTCGTCGCGCAGCACCTCGGTGAACAGCGGGGCGCGCGAGTACCGATGCGGCTGGAACAGCACATGCACGCGCTCGAAGCCGAGCTGCTTGGCGGCATGCACCGTCGCGGCTATCTCGGTGGGGTGATGCGCGTAGTCGTCCACCACGGTGACGCCAGCCGCCTCACCGGCAAGCTCGAACCGGCGGCAGACGCCCTCGAACTCCCCCAGCACCGCAGCCGCGGCATCCACATCGAGCCCGAGCGCATCGAGCAGGGTGAGCACCGCCGCCCCGTTCAGCACGTTGTGCCGTCCCGGGCTCTGCTTAATACGGCTCTCCACCACCGCCCCGCTCGGGAGCTCCAGCGTGAAGCGCGTACCCGCGCCCTCTATCTCGCAGGCGACCACCCGGGCATCGCAGCCTTCTTCGAAGCCGTAGGTCACCACGTTCGACGCGCTCTCGCGCGCGGTCTGCACGAGGCGCGCATCTTCACCGCACACCACCACGGGGCCGCCTTCCGGCACCGTGCGCATGAACTCGCTGAACTGGAAGTAGATCTCATCCACATCGTCGTAGTGGTCCAAGTGGTCGGGCTCGATGTTGGTGACGATGGCCGCCACCGGGTCGAGCGACGTGAACGACTTATCGGACTCGTCAGCCTCTATGACATAGAAGCGGCCCTTGCCGCTGTGGGAATTCGTCTGATATTGGCGCACCGTGCCGCCGATGAGGAACGTCGGGTCCTCGCCCATCGCGTCCAGCACCGTCGCCAGCATCGACGAGGTGGTGGTCTTGCCGTGCGTGCCGGCCACCGCCAGCGTCTCCAACCCGCGGCCCAGCTCAGCGAGCATCTGAGCGCGGTGGATGATCTTCATATCGCGCCGCTGCGCCTCTTTGAGCTCGGCGTTGAATGGCAGGATGGCGGTCGATATGACGATGGTAGCGTTATCATCGTCGGGCAGGTTCGCGGCGTCGTGGCCGATGAACACCTGCACGCCCTCGCGCTGGAGGCGCCGCGTATAGCGGTTCGTCTTCATGTCTGAGCCGCTCACGCGCATGCCCTGCGCCGCCGCAACGCTCGCGATACCGCTCATGCCGACCCCGCCTATCCCGATGAAATGCAGCGTATCAGAGATGGTATTCGACATAGGTCTGCTGGCTCCTTCTGCGGTTGCGTTGCGTTCAAACCCCTATTTTACCGTGAGACGGCGGTGTTTGCAGCCGGAGGAGTCAGTTCGCAGCCGCGAGCACGATATCAGCCAGAACGCACGCCGCATCAGCCGAGCCGAACGAGGCCGCTGCCTGACGCATGCGCGCCCGCCGAGCCTCGTCGTCGACCAGCGCGAGCACCGCGCGCTCGAATGCTGGGGAATCGAGCATATCGTCGCTCACCAGCTCAGCCGCGCCTGCGGCCACATATCCCTCTGCGTTCTTGGTCTGGTGGTCCTCCGCCGCATAGGGGAATGGCACGAGCACCGCCGGGATGCCGCGCGCCGATATCTCGGCCAGCGACGTGGCGCCCGCGCGGCTCACCACGCAGTCGGCCGCAGCCAGCACCTGCGCCATCTTGTCCTCGTAGCCCACCACATGCCAGCGCTCGGCCTGCTCATCGGAGAGCGCGAGGTCGCGCTGCACCTGCTCGAGCTCCTTCGGGCCGGTGATATGCACGATATGCAGGTCGGGCCGGGCCAGTAGCTCGCCCTTCAGGCGCACGATGGCCTGGTTGATATGCCGCGCCCCCAGGCTGCCGCCGAACACCAAGAGCACGGTAGCATCCTCCGGTATGCCGCGCAGCGCGCGCCCTTCCGCCCGCGAAGCCGCGAGCACGCTCGCACGCACGGGGTTGCCGGTCAGATGCGTCTGCTCTGCGCTGGCAGCGTTGCCCGCCGTGTCGGCATACGTCAGGCAGACGGCAGCGGCCTTGCCCGACAGGAACTTGTTCGCCATGCCCATGACGGAATTCTGCTCGTGCAGCACCACCGGTATGCCCAGCTGCTCGGCCGCGCGCGCCACCGGGATGCACACATAGCCGCCGAACCCCACGACAGCATCGGGCGCGAGCTCGGCGAACCACGCGCGCGCCTGCCGCGTGCTCTTGGCGATGCGGCACACCCCCGTCACCAGCGATACCGGGTTCGAGCGATCGAACCCGCTGGCGCGGAACGCCCGATACGGCAGCCCCGCCTCAACCGCCAAACGCGATTCGAGCCCCTGCGGCGTCCCCGCGAAATGAACCCCGCAGCCGCGCTGTCCCAGCACCTCGGCCAGCGCCAGCGCCGGGTTGATATGCCCCGCCGTGCCGCCGCCCGACAGCACTATCGTCTTCGCCATGAACCGCCTCCTTCCGAGCCGCCGTACAGGCTGCCCCCGCCCGCACCCGCGCCACCGCGGTGCACGCGGAACTCCTGGCGCACCCGCTCGTGCCTGTCGGGGCGCTCAGCCCCGCGCTCCACCGACAGCATGAGCCCCACCATGACGAGCGACGCCACGATAGAGGTGCCTCCCGACGATATGAACGGCAGAGGCTTGCCGGTAGTGGGGAACACGCCGATGGTGCACCCGATGTTCAGGAACGCCTGGAACACCAGCATGATGGCGAAGCCGCCGGCTATCATGGCGCCCAGCTCGTCCGGTGCGCCCTCCGATATCTTCAGGCCCGCGTAGAGCACTACCAAGAACAGCGCCACCACCACGAGCGCACCCACCAGGCCCGTCTCCTCGCCGATCACCGCGAAGATGAAGTCGCTCTCGGAGGCGAACAGGTAATCGAACTTCTCATGCGAATTGCCGATGCCCACGCCGAGCAGCCCGCCCTCAGAGAGCGCGTAGTACGCCCTGATGATGTTATAGCCGATGCCGTAGCCGCCCTTGCCGTCGTCCCACGGGTTCAGGAACACCAAGCGCCCGCTGCGGTACCCCGTGCCGAAGATAGCGTAGGCGCCCGCGACGAGCAGCACGCCGCCGATGATGGCCAGCCACTTCCCCGATATGCCGCCTATCCACAGCACGGCGAAGATGCCCACCAGACAGATGAGCGTCGTGCCCAGGTCGGACTGCGTAGCGTACAAGAACGCCAGCGGCATCAAGATCAGCAGGAAGAATTGCACGATGGCCGCACGCAGCTCGATGTTGCCTTGGCGCGCATCGTTCATGATGCGGATCATCATCAGCAGCAGGGCTATCTTGATGAGCTCCGAGGGCTGCATGCCCAAAGGCCCGATATAGAGCCAGCGCTTGGCGCCATTCACCTCGGTGCCCGCAACGGAGGTGAGCACCAGCAAGACCATGGCGACGCCCCATGCGACCCACGTGAACTGCCCCGACCATGCGCCATAGGGGATGATGCGCCAGAGCACGATAGCGGCGACGATGCCCGCCACCGCGAACACAGCCTGCCCCGCAACGTCGGAATACGGCGACTTGCCCGCGCCGGCCAGCGTCACCGACGTGGTGGAGTACACCATGACGAGCCCGATGACCACCAAGCACAGCACCGCCACGATCAGCAGCGTGCGCGCGGTGCGCATGCCTTGGGTCGACGAGCTATGGTCGGCTTGCCGGGCCATCGCGCTATTCCCCACGCAGGCTGCGGGCGCGCTCGACCATCTCCTTGAACGCATCCCCGCGCTCCTCGAAGCAGCTGAATTCATCGAACGAAGCGCACGCTGGCGAGAGCAGCACGATATCGCCCGGGCGCGCCAGCTCGCACGCCAGATCGAAGGCAGAAGCCATGCCGCGGGCCCGGTGCACTTCCACATCGCGCGCGCCGGCGAAGGCATCCATGAACCGGTCGGCCGCAGCGCCGTAGCACACGACCGCCCGGGCGCTGTGCTCACACGCAGCCACCAGGTCGGCTAGGTCAGTGCCCTTGTCGTGGCCGCCGAGCAGCACGATGGGCTCTTCGGGCGCGAAAGCCGTTATCGCCTTCAAGGTGGCGTCAGTGTTCGTAGCCTTCGAATCGTTGTAGAAGCGCACGCCGGCAACCGTGCCCGCAGGCTCTATGCGATGCGGCAATGGCGCGAACGTGGTCAGCGCGCGCGCCACGCACGCTGGCTCAGCCCCTACCGCGAGCGCCGCGGCCGCCGCTGCCAGCGCGTTCTCGATGTTGTGGCCGCCCGCGAGCTGGAGCTGCGAGGCCATGCCGAGCGCATGCTCCGCACCGCGCAGCGCCACGCGCAACGTGCCGTCCTGCGCCAGGAACGCCGCATTCTCCGACCCGCACGCCTGCCGCATATCAGACCCGATGCCCTGGGCGGTGCCGAGCGGGATGTAATCGAACCCGCGCGCCGCATCGCCCTTGATCTGGCGCACCTTCGCCCGCACCTCATCGTCAGCCGCATTCAGCACCGCCACGCCCTGAGGCGCCGCAGCCAGGTTCGCAAGCACCTTCCACTTGGCGTCAGCGTAGTTCTCGTGCGAGCGATGCCACGCCAGGTGATCGGGCGTGATGTTCAGCACCACCGCCGCATCGGGCGCGAAGCGCGACGTAGAAGCCAGCTGATACGAGGACGCCTCGACCACGTACACGAGGGCGCCCGGTGCCGGGCGCTCCGCATCGGCCAGCGCCGCATCGGCCCCCACCGCGGTGATGCACGCATCGCCGATATTGCCCACACAGCGCACGGCGAAGCCGCACTCCCCTAAGATATGCGCAGTGAGCGCCGTGGTGGTGGTCTTGCCGTTGGTGCCGGTTATGGCGACCCACACCGACGACGCTGCGCTCTCGCGCCAGGCGAACTCCACCTCGCTCACCACCTCGGCGCTCGCCTCCTGCGCCGCTCGGTACAGGTCGCTGAACTGGGATATACCCGGGCTCGCTATGCACAGGTCGAACCGTCCGGAGATGGGCTGCGCATCGCCCTCCACCACGGTGAGCGCCTCTACGCGCCCGCCCACCAGAGGCTCCAGATACCCGATGCACGCCTGCCCGGTCACCCCGGCGCCGAGCACCAGCACGCGCCCGAGGCGCGCAGGCGCCATCTTGCGCCCCGCCAGCATCCGCTGCTCCATCAGCCCACCAGCGATTCGGTGAAGTACAGCACGAACCCGCACACGGCGAACGCGCCCGAGATGATCCAGAAGCGCACGACCACCTTCGTCTCGCTCCATCCCTTCTTCTCGAAATGATGATGCAGCGGCGCCATCAGGAACACGCGCCGCCCCGTGCGGCGGAAATGCCACACCTGGATGATGACCGACAGCGCCTCGCACACGAACAGGCCGCCGATGATGATGACGATGAACTCGGTCTTGGTCATGATAGCCAAGCAGCCGAGCGCCATGCCGAGCGCGAGCGAGCCCGTGTCGCCCATGAAGATGTCGGCCGGGTGGCTGTTGAACCAGAGGAACCCGACGCAGGTGCCCGCCAGCGCCGCAGCGAAGATAGCGGGCTCCAACAGGTTCTCGCGGTAGGCGATGGCCGCCATGACCACCATGACGATCATCACGCTGCCAGAAGCGAGGCCGTCCAGGCCATCGGTCAGGTTCACCGCATTGCACATGCCCACCAAGAGCACCAGGCAGAAGATCAAGTAGAGCCACGGTATCCGCAGCTCGCCGTCGCCGATGGGGATGGTCGTGGTGAGCACGCCCAGATCGAAGGTATAGATGAACGGTATCTCCACCGTGGGCGGGATGCCCAGCAGGTTCACCGCGCACAGCACGAACACGCCCGCGATGGCGAACTGCCCCACCAGCTTCGCCGCCGGCGTCAGCCCCAGCGAGCGCTCATAGGCCACCTTCGACATGTCGTCTACGAGGCCCAGCACGCCGGTCAGCACGACAGCTATCAGCAACAGGTACGTCTCCAGGTCGGGCAGGCCCACCAGCAGGATGGTCACCGCCACGCCTATCAGCATGATGACACCGCCCATCGTGGGCGTGCCCTGCTTCACCAAATGGGTCTGCGGGCCGTCGTCGCGCACCTGCTGGCCGATGTGGCCGCGCTTCAGGAAACGGATGAATGCCGGCATGAACGCCATCGTGAGCACCATGCCGAACACGGCGCCCAAGAACACCAGGAAGGTGGGATACTCCGAGAAGTACGAGAACATCAGCTGACCAACCCCTCAGCCAGCCTGTCGAGCCCCATGAAGTGCGACGCCTTCACCAGCACCGCATCGTCGGCGCCGAGCGCCTCTTCCAGCTCGCTGAGCGCCTCGGCGATGCTCGCCGCCCGCACCACGCGCTCCTCGGGCATGCCCGCCTCGCAGGCCGCCTGCGCCATGTGCTGGCTCAGCTCTCCCACGCAGATCAGCATATCGAGCGGCTGGGTGGCCGCGAAATCGCCCACGCGGGCGTGGCAGCCCGGCGCGAAATCGCCCAGCTCGCCCATGTCTCCCAGCACAGCGAAGCGCCGCCCGGGCACATCCATCGCCGCGAAAGCGCGCAGCGATGCGCACATGGAATCGGGGTTGGCGTTGTAGGCGTCGTTTATCACGATGAAGCCGTCGCGGCTCTTGAGCACCTCCGCGCGCCCCGGCTCCGGCAGCGAGCTCGCGAGCGCCTGGGCCACCTCGTCGAGCGGGATGCCCATCGAGCGCCCCACCGCCGCAGCCGCGCAGGCGTTCGACACGTTGTGCAGCCCCATCAGGCTGAGCGCGCATGGCACGCGCTCCACGTCGGGCGCCATCGTGAACAGCGTGGGCTGCACCGGGTCTTCCTCGGCATCGGCGAAGCCGCTCGCGCACAGCGTGAAGCGCGCAGCGCCGCGCTCATCGAGCTGCACATCCTCCGCCCATACGCGCGGGCCGGCGGGCATCTCCCCGCCCGTCTGCCGCGCATCGCCGTAGCCATCGTAGGCGACGCAGGTCACGCAGTTGCGCTCCAGCTTCGCCTCCTCCACCATCTGCTCGGCGAAATCGTCGTGGGCGTTCACGAACGCGCGCCCGATTCCCTGCGGCAGCGCATCGAACAGCTCGCCTTTCGCCCGCGCTATCGCTTCGCGGCTGCCGAGCAGCCCGATATGCGATTCGCCGCAGTTGGTGACCACGCCCCAATCGGGACGGCTCACCTCGGCGAGCTGCGCTATCTCGCCTGCGCCGTTCATGCCCATCTCCAAGACGATCATCTGCGTCTCGGGGTTCGCCGTGAGCAGCGTCTTCGGCACGCCCAGCTCGTTGTTCTGGTTCGCGGCCGTGGCCACCACCGTGAAGCACGCTGCGCACACATCGCGCGTCAGGTTCTTCGTGGTGGTCTTGCCCGATGAGCCCGTTATACCCACGATCTTGCCCCTCAGGTGGCGGCGCCACTCACGGGCCAGATCGGCTATGGCATGCGCCGTGTCGGGCACCTGTATGATCGACGCGCCCAGCTCGCTCGCCAAGATGCCCGCCTGCCGCTCCGGCGCGTCCATGACGAGCACGCCCGCAGCGCCCGCCCGCAGCGCGGCCTCCACGAAAGCATGCCCGTCCACCCGCTCGCCGGGCAGGGCGACATACAGCCACCCCGGCTGCACATCGCGCGAGTCCCACGTGATGCCCGTCAGCAGCGCGCTGCCATCTATCGGCTCTATCAGGAATTCACCACCCGTATACAGGGCTATCTGCTTCGCATTCAGGCGCATGATCGATCCTCTCCCATCCGCTGGCCCGCGCCATCGGGCGCGCCCTCGTCGCAGAGCACGCGGGACGCCTCCTCCAAGGCGAGCCGGGTATCCGGGACCATCACCTCGGTGATATCGGTGGTGTCGGCCAGATACACCTTGCGCTCCGCCACGATCACGACCGCCCCGCGGTCGATGGCGTCCTGCGCGAAGGTGTGGCCATCGCAGGTCTGCCCCACTATGCAGAAGAACGCATCTCCGGGCTGCACCTCATCGCTTCGGGATGCGAGGCCGTTCACGATGGTCGACCCATCTCCGAGCACGGTGCAGGGCACGCGTTCGAACAGTTCAGCGCACGTTTTCTCGATCATGCCAGCTCAATTCGGAACGATATTGTATTGCTCTATCGCACTGGCCATTATATCGCTAAATCCACCGGACACATTGCCCTCGTAGATCACGTCATTCACGCCCACATAGCACACCAGGTTGCTGTTGGAATGGTCGATGAACCCGGCGAAGGCGAGGTTGTAGCGGCTCTCAGCATAGCCGCCGTTCTCGGCTATCTCCGCCGTGGAGGTCTTACCGACGGCGCAGAATCCATCGATGTCGGCCTTCTTGCCGGTGCCGTCGGTGACGACGCCGCGCAGAAGCTCGCTCACCTGCTCGATGGCCTCTTGGTTGTCGATGACCTTCTCGCTGTCGTAGTCTATCCACTCGCTGGTCTGCGGCTTCATCAGCAGGAAGTGCGGCTGTACCAGCGTACCGCCGTTCGCCAGCACCCCGTAGAAGCGCGCCATCTGAAGCGGGGTCACGGTGATGCCCTGCCCGAAGCTGATGTTGTAGCCGGTCACCTTCGCCCATTCGCTGAAATCAGGCATGCTGGTCAGGCCCTCGCCCGGGTAGTCCACCCCGGTCTTCTCGGTGAGCTTGCAGGTCTTTATCATGTCGTAGAGGTTCTTGAACCCGGCCTTCTCGATAGCCAGCGATATGCCGATGTTCGACGAGTTGTTCATGATCTCGCGAAAGGTCATCGACTGGTCGCCGCGCTTCTTCGCGTCGGTGATCGTGAACTGGTCGGCTTTCAGCTCGGCTGGCGCGTACAGCGACTCGTCGAGCCCCAGCGCCTTCTGGTCGCATATCACGAGCGCCGATACCGACTTGAACGATGAGCCGGGCTCGATGGGCTGCGTGATGGCCAGCAGGTTGTCGGAGCCCACCTGCGACTCGGCCAGGTTCGTCGGGTCGAGGTACGGATACGAGCAGATGGCGTATATCTCGCCGGTATCGGCATCCATCACCACCGACGAGCCGTTCTCGCTGTCGTACTGCTCCACCTGCTCGGCGAGCGCCACCTCCATCGTGTCCTGCATGCGCACGTCGATCGACACCATGATGTCTTCGCCGTCGATGGCGGGGCTGTCCTCATGCACGCCGCCGGGTATCGGCGTGCCATACACGCCGCGCTCGCCGGAATACTTGCCGGGCGTGCCCTTCAGCACGTCGTCGTATTGCAGCTCCAGCCCGGTTATGCCGTTGCCGTCAACGTCGCACACGCCAATCACCTGACCGCCGGTGGCGCCGTGAGGGTACTCGCGGCGGCTATCGGCGATGAAATAGATGCCGGGAAGCTCCATCTTCTTGATCTGCTCGGCCTTGTCCACGTCAGCCTGCCGCTTGATGTAGACGAATGTGGTGGAATCCTTCGACAGCAGCTCCTCGTAGTCTTCGACCTCGCCTTCGAGCACGCGCTGCAACTGCTCGGCCTCCCACCGCGCGTCGGTCACCTCCACCGGGTTGCAGTAGATGGTGGTAGCGTCCACCGAGGTGGCCAGGATCTCGCCGTTGCGGTCGTATATCGTGCCGCGGCGCGCTGATATCTCGAAGTTGATGGTGCGCGACTCCTCGGCCTGCGCGCTGTACTCGCCGGCCACGATCACCTGCAAGAACACGAGGCGCAGGAAGAAGATGGCGGCGATGATGGCGAAGCCGATGAACACATAGTGCGTCGAGCGCAGAGCGCCCTCGGTCAGGATATCGTCCGACTGGAGGCGCTGGCGGATGCTGCGCGCGAACGAAGCGTCGGTGAACCGGGTGCGCGAGCGCGACTTGCCGTCCCGCGCGCCGCCCCGATGCCGTTTGAAGCCGTCTGCCATAGGTTATCCGGCCGCCGCAGCCATGCTGCCGGACAGCGACAAGCTGCCCGCCTCGTCGGTCACCACGACATCGCCGGAGAGGTCTATGTAGGTGGTCTGCGCCGGGGCTGCCATGTCGATCTTCTTCGCCTCAGCCTTGATGCGGCCAGGGTTCGACAGCATGCTCTTCTCGAGCTCGAGCGCGTTGCCCTCTTTGCGGGCGGCGTCGATATCGCGGGATATCTGGGTGGATTCCAGGGCCGCGCCGATGGTCAGCGAGTCGAAGGTGATGCGCACGGCGCCCACCACGGCGAACACGGCCACGACCACCGCCAAGATGCGCACAGCGCGGGCCACCACGCTAGAGACCGCTTGCGTCTCCTGCTCGGGAGCGCCACCGGCCACCACCTCGAAGCGGAGGTCTTGCTGCTCCTCGAAGCGGCGCGCTGAGGTGCCGTAGTTATAGTCCGTATAAGCGCTCACGCGTGGTCAGTCCCCTGTCGTGCGGCCTTACAGCTTCTGGGCTATCCGCAGCTTCGCGCTGCGCGCCCGGGGGTTCCGTTCCACTTCGGCCGCATCGGGCAGAACGGGCTTGCGGGTGATCATCTGCAATATCGGCTGCCGGCCGCACGCGCACACCGGAAGGCCCGGCGGGCAGGTGCAACGGTCGGCGAAGGAGGCGAATATCTCCTTCACGATCCGATCCTCGAGCGAGTGATAGCTCATAACCGCTATGCGCCCGCCTGGCTCCAGCCACCTGACCGCGGCCTCCAAGCCGCTCCTCAACACCTCGAGCTCGCGGTTCACATGGATGCGTATCGCTTGGAATGTGCGCTTGGCCGGGTGTCCTCCGCGGCGACGCTCTGCCGCCGGGATGGCGGCTTTCACGACGTCCACCAGCTGGTCGCTGGTGGTGATGGGAGCTTGCTCCCGAGACTTCACGATGAATTCAGCGATGCGGCTCGCCCACCGCTCGTCCGAGTTAGCGCGTATGATCCGAGCGAGGTCTGCTGCGTCGTAGGTGTTGATGACCTCTTGTGCGGTAAGGGTCTGGTTACCCGGATCCATGCGCATATCGAGCGGTGCGCCTTCCTTGTAGGAGAAGCCGCGCGATGGCGTGTCCAGCTGCACCGATGAGACGCCCAGGTCGAACAGCACCGAGTTTATGCCGGGGACCGGGATGCTCATCAACAGCTCGTCCATATCGCCGAAATTGCCCGCCAGCACCTCGATATGCGGACGCTCCCCCTCCGGGATGGCGGCGAGCCTGGCGGCTGCCTCTTCCCGCGCGGTGGCGTCCTGGTCGATGCCGATGAGCATCCCGTCGCGCCCCAGCTGCTGAGCTGCCAGAACGGCGTGCCCCGCGAAGCCCAGGGTCGCATCCACGTGCACGCTGCCCGGCTTGAGGGCCAGAGCATCCATGCATTCGGCGGATAGGACCGGAATATGCCGATATTCGCTTGTCATAGTGCCGTGAGGGGTGCCGAAAGCCGCCTGTGCAGGCCGCGCTAACGCGCTACCCTCAGCTCGAGGTCGTCGGCCAGAGCCGATTCCTTCCAGTCGTCTGCCTTCTTCGTGTCGTTCTCGTAGAAAGCGCCCAAGTCGATGTCGCTCATGGTCCTGTCGTAGGCGTAGGCATCCCAGATCTCGAAATGCCCGGTGTTGCCCACCACGACGACCTCGCGCTCGATGGCAGCCGCGTCGCGCAGCTCGGGCTTGAGCATGATGCGTCCGGAAGAGTCGATCTCCACTTCGTCGGCACGCGACTTCAGCTTGCTGCGCATGAGCACATGGCGCCGGTCGGATGCGTTGTAGCCGCCGAAGCGATCCTCGAACAGCTGGTCTACCCACTCGTTGAAGGTCTCCGGGGTGAACACATAGAGGCATTCGTCCTGGAGCTCGCGGGAGACGATCAGCTCATTCGGAAGGACCTTGCGGAATTTCGAGGGAAGCGCCATGCGGCCTTTGGCGTCAACCTTGAAGCGGAACTCACCGAATAGGTCGACCGGGAGGGGTCGGTCAGCGAGTTTCTCTTCTGTGACGGCTTTGGCCATTCAACGTTCCCAATCTGCGTTTGTGTGATGTTTTGAGATGTGAGTGCTGCGTTTCAAAACTCCACAAGGCTTTCCGTGTCGAGAATATTATGACACTATCCCCCACTTTGCAACACTTTCATGCATTTTCGGCCCATTTTATGGAGCCACAGCCCCACTCGCCACACAAAGCGAATGCCCGTTCGATAGAAGACGGGAACGTGCGTTCTCATAGAGGCGGAGGAATGGCCGGCGGCGTGCGCGCGGCAGCGTCGAAGCGGGGTGAGGCGGCGTGCATCAGCGCAAGGTGCGCATAACAGAGCAAGGGCCCCGGTCGGGGCCCTTGCGGTTCATGATGCTCTGAGCGCGGCTGACAGCCGCTACGCCCTCAGTGCACGGAGCAGCTGAGGCAGGGGTCGTAGGCACGCACGAGCTGCTCGATGCGCAGCTGCACCTCGTCAGCATCCGCGCCGTCCTCGGCGAGCATGGTGGCGAGCGCGCGCATATCCGCCTCCAGGTTCGCGATGTTCTGCGAGGTGGGCGTTATGATGCTCGCCTGCACGATGCGACCCTGCTCGTCTATCTCGAGCTCATGGAAGAGCGCGCCGCGCGGCGCCTCGGTGAACCCTACCGCGCGCCCGGGGCGCACCTCGAAGCCCACCGGCTCGCTCGACCCTTCCACATCTCCCGCCGCTAGCGCGCGGCACGTGGCGCTGCATCGCACGAGCGCGTCCACGATCTCCACGGCCTGGGCCACGTTGTTGGCGAACGGGTTGTATTCGGGCGGGCGCAGCCCCGCCTTCGCAGCTGCGAACCGCGCCGGCTCGGTCAGCTCGCTCCACGATGCGTTCACGCGCGCGAGCGCCGATGCGAAGTACGGGCGGCTGCCTTCGCGCATCACCGACAGGAACGCCGCTGAATGGTCCACCGCGTATTCCTCGATATGATCGCCGATGCCCTGGCAGTCGAACTCCACCCCGCTGCGCACGAAGCGCGCCGTATCGGAGCCGATGACCGGATACGCGCCCGGCTGCACCATGGCCAGCAGATCGCCCTGGGTCTCGAAGCCCGGGACGGAGAAATCGTTGAACAGATCGACCGCGCCCAGCGCGAAATCGACCATCGCATCCATCTTGCCGGCGAGCTCCAGATACGCGCTCGCATCGAGCTCGTCGGTGAACCCGCCCACCACTGCGGTGATGGGATGGATGGAGCGCCCGCCCACGCGCGTGCACAGCTCGTTGCCGAGGGCCTTGCACGCAAGCGCGCCCTCGAACAGCGCCGGGTCGGCCTCCGACAGCGGGAACACGCTCTTGTGCCCCAGGAAGTCGGGCGCCGCGAACACGAACAGGTGGGTGGCGTGGTTCTGGAGGAAGCTGCCATATACGAGCAGCTGGCGGATAGCGCGCGTGCGCTCGGTCACCTCCACCCCGAAGATGCGCTCGATGGCCAGTATGTCGGTGAGCGTATGGCTGGCCGAGCATATGCCGCACACGCGCGACGAGATGTAGGGCGCCTCCTCGAAATGCCGGCCGCGCACCATGTTCTCGAACAGGCGCGCCGGCTCGGTCACCGAGAACTCGCAGCGCTCCACGCGCCCGTCGCTCATCTCCAGATGGATATCCCCGTGGCCCTCGATGCGCGCCACATGGTCTACTTCGATGCGCGTCTTCGCCATCATGCGCTCCTCAGGCTCTCTTGGTTGAACATCTCGAGCGCCTCGTCGAGGCGCTGCGCGCCCACGCCGCTGCGCTCAGCCACGATGCGCGCCGCTGCCAGGTTCGCGTCAGGCGAGAGCCCCGCGCACCCATTGCAGGGCCGGCCCAGGTTCGGGCACCGCGCGCCGCAACCCTGCTTGGTCACCATGCCCAAGCAGAGGGTCTGGCGGCCATAGAAGCAGCCGCGCTCGTTGCGCTTGCATTCGCCGCACATCGTGGAGGTGCGGTCGTACTCGTTGCCGCCGTAGAGCGCCTTTTGCAGCACGCGCACGAAATCGTGAGGGTCGATCGGGCAGCACGGCACCGCGTAGTCCACCTCGATGACCTCGCTCACCGCACGCGGCGCGCACGCGATGTCGCCCACGATGGCGGGCACCTGCGCACCGTACACATCGGCCACGCGCGGCTCCCAATCGGGCGCCGCCATGCCGGGGATGCCCGCCGTGGCCGCGCATGCGCCGATGGTTATGACCGCGCTCGCGCGCTCGCGCACGCGCCGCAGCGTCTGCATCGCCTCTTCGGTGGTAGCCGCGCCCTCCACCACCGCCACATCGAACTCTTCGGGCATGCTGTCGCTCGAGGTCAGCTGCCAGTAGCGCATGTCTATCTGGCCGAGCACCTCCATCAAGTGCGCCTCGATGTTCGTTATGTTGATCTGGCAGCCGAAGCAGCTGGCCAGGCCCACCACCACCACGCGCGGTATGTTGCGAGTCTCTGCCATCTACATGCTCCCCTGTATGTTCTTCGCTTCCCAGTAATTGAACACAGGACCGTCGATACAGCAGTACTGATGCCCCACCTGGCAGTGGCCGCACTTGCCCATGCCGCATTTCATATGGCGCTCGAAGCTCATGAAGATGCGGTCGTAGGGGATGCCCTTCTTGCGCATCTCCTCCACCACGAACCGGTACATCACCGGCGGGCCGCAGATGGCGCCGAAGGTGTTGCCCGGGTCGACCTCCAGATGCTCGAACGGCGCGGTGACGAGCCCCACTTCGCCATCCCATGTGTCGTCGGGGTTGTCCACCGTCAGGTACAGGTCGAAGTCCTTGCGGTGGCGCCACATCTCGAACTGGTCGCGGAACATCACCTCGGAGGGGTTCTTCGACCCGTAGATGATGGTGACGTTGCCGAAATCGCTGCGCTCATCGTGGATGTTGTTGATGAGCGAGCGCAACGGCGCGATGCCGAGGCCGCCAGCCACCAGCAGCACGTCGTGGCCGCGCATGTCATCGAAGGGGAACGGCCGGCCATACGGCCCGCGCAGCCCCACGATGTCGCCGCATTGCATCTCGTGCAGACGGCGAGTGAACTCGCCCATGCGCCGCACGCACAGCTCTATGAAGCCGCCCTTCGACGGCGAGCTCGAGATGGAGATGGGCGCCTCGCCCACCCCGAAGATGCTGACCTCGACGAACTGGCCGGGTTCATGATGGAACGCCTCGCGGATGCGCTCGTCGATCAGGCGAAACTCGAAGAGCTTCTCGTTCTCGGTCAGCGGGGTTATGGAGGTGATGCGCGCCTCCCACGGGCGGTACGGGTTCGCGCTCATCAGCTGCGCGCCGTCCATGACGGCGGCGTCGTGCGCAAGGGGCCCCACATGCACGCTCATGCTATTCGGCATCCTCGGCCCCTTTCTGCTCGAAGAACTCGAGCACCTTGATAGGCGAGATATCGGTCTTGCAGGCATGCACGCAGCGCCCGCAGCCCACGCACAGGTAGCGGCCATGCTTGGAGTTGAAGCCGTTCAGCTTGTGGTACATGCGGTGCCGCACGCGCTCGCGCGTGCCCGCGCGGAAGTTGTGGCCGCCGGTGACGAGCGCGAACTGCGGCGAGGTGCACGCATCCCACACGCGCTCGCGCCGCCCGGTCTCGCCCGACGGGTCGAGCACGTCGCGTATATCGAAGCAGTAGCAGGTCGGGCAGACGCTCGCGCAGGCCGTGCAGTTCAAGCAGCGGCTGCCCAGCTCCTCCCAGAACGCATCGGAGTGGAAGGCATCCATCAGCATGGGTATCTCTTGCACGCTGGGGATATCCGGGTTGAATGCCTGCTGGCGCGCGCGTGTGTACTCGCGGAATGCGCGCCTATCGGCATCGGTGGCCTCGCGCGGAGAGCATGCGCCCTCCAGGATGTCGGCCGCCTTCACGCTGCCGATGGAGACGAGGTAGCGCCCGCCGATATCCACTAAGAAAAGGTCGTAGCCGCTGCGCACCTCGCCGGAATCGAGCAGGTGGCAGAAGCACGAATCGTCCGGGGTGCAGCCGATGCCCACCACCATCGTAGCCGCGCGGTGCGCCTCGTAATACGGGTCGGGATAGCGCGCATCCTCGAACACGAGGTCGAGGTTGTTCATGGCGTTGATGTCGCACGCATGCGCGCCGAACAGCACGCGTGGCTGCACGCGCAGCTCGTAGTCGGTCACGCCGTCTTCCATGTCGTACTCGAAGAGCGTCTCGCGCGGGGGCAAGAGGTACTTCTTCAACGACGTCAGCGTGGTGGGGTAATCGAGCACGATCTCGTCGAAGGAGCTCACCGCCTCGAAGGCGAAGCTCCGGCCGCTGCGCACGGGCGCGATGACCTCGTAGTCGCGCATGAACGCCTCTACGAGCGCAGGCAATTCGTCTGCATCTATTACCCTGTAGAGCATACAGCCGCCTTCCCTGTCTGTGAGCAAGAGAGCCTGTGGCTCCTATAGTAAAGGACGATGGCGCGCATGGGCAGACCGCTTCGGCGTGCGCACATGAAAAGACGGCGCACGAGGCGCCGTCTTGCGTGCACGGTATGCCCTGCTCCGGCTTAGCCGAAGAAGATGCCGATCTCGCGCTCGGCGGACGCCGGCGAGTCGCTGCCGTGGATGACGTTCTCATCCATTATCAGGCCGAAGTCGCCGCGGATGGTACCCGGTGCCGCCTCGGCGGGGTTCGTGGCGCCCATGAGGCTGCGGCACTTCGCCACCGCGCCCGGGCCGGAGATGACCATCTTCACCACCGGACCGGAGGTGATGTAGGAGATGAGGCCGTCATAGAAGGGCTTGCCCTCGTGCTCGGCGTAGTTCGCCTTCGCCTGCTCCATGCTCACCATGCCGAGCTCCATGCGCTCTATCTTCAGGCCCGCGCGCTCGAAGCGGTTCACGATCTCGCCGATGTGGCCGTTGCGCACGCCGTCGGGCTTTATCATCGAATAGGTCTTCTCGTCTGCCATCACTTAGCTCCTTCGTTCGGTCGATCAACTGTTCTGGCTGGGGAAATAAAGCTCTACGCCGGATATCTTCCACCCTATCAGGTCGCGCACGAGCTCTACTTTATAGGTTATCTGGCCGCCCTTGTCGGTGGTGGCCGTGGCGTATACGGTCGATTCGGTCATGGAGCGGTCCATGCCGTCGATGCGCACATCGGCATCCTGCACCACCGGCGCGAGGATGGAATCGATGCTCGATTGGTTGAGCGTGTCGGCGAACAGGCCGTCCTTCGCAGCGGCGGGGTCGGCGAACAGCTGCTTCACCACCGTGTCCTGCGAGGGGAAGCCGATGCCCCGCGTGAAGGCGAACACGCCCGCGCCCAGCAGCAGCACCAGCACCACGATGACAGCGATGAGCGCCTTGAGCCCCACGTTGCGGCGCTTGCGGTCCTTCTTCGCCAGACCGCGCGACCACTGCTCGAGCTCGGCGTCGGTGGCCGAGAAGAAGCGGTCCTCGTCCTCGTCATCGTAGGCATCGATGAAGCCGGGCATCTGCATGTCCTCGTCATCGTAGCCCTCGTCGTAGAAGAACGGGTCGGCCCCGTCGTCCTCGTCGAAGTAGTGCCCCTCCACGCTCACGTCGAGGCCCGACATGTCGGCTGTGCCCATATCGGCGCCAGCGCGCGAGAGCATCGACACGCACCGCTGGTAGTCGACCGCGGCAGAGTCGGACATGACGTAGTTGGGGTCGCTCGTGGCCTTGTTGAAGGCCTCCACCGCCTCAGCCGCATGGCCCGCCGCCGCATAGGCCTGGCCCATGCTGGCATTCAGGCGGTTGCGGGTATCTTGCGACATGTCGAAATCGAACGCGCTCTGGTACGACGCGATGGCGTCCTCCGGCCGATCGAGCGACATGAAGCACACGCCCAGGTTCAGCAGCGCCTTCGCCGGGTCGGGATTGCCCTCGTCGAGCGCCGCCTCGCGGAACGACATGCCCGCCTCGGCGCTGCGCCCCAGCTTCAGCTGCGCGTTGCCCATGCCCATATAGGCCTTGTAGGGCGACTCGTAATCGGGGTCGGCCACGGCCTGCTCGAAATGCACCACCGCGTTCGCGAAATCGCGCAGCGACGCGTAGGCCATGCCGATGTTGTTATTCAGGGCGCCCTTGGCGGTATAGGAGGCATCGCTCGCCGCCTGGCTGTAGGCCTTGATGGCCTCGGTGGGGTTCTTCAGCTTCACCAGGCAATTGCCGATGTGGTGGTATATGAGGCCAAGCTCGCCCAGCTGGAACGGCACGCTGGTGTCCTTCAGGCATGCGGTGTACTTGCGCAGCGCCCCGCGGTAATCGCCTGCGTCGTAGAGAAGGGTAGCTTGATCGAACAGAGTGTTGTTCACTGGTTATCCCCGGTTCCGGAAACCGCTGCCTTAAGCTTCGTTCTCGATCTTGATGGACTCGATCACGTCGCCCACGCGCAGCTGGCCGATCACGTCCTTGCCCTCGATGGCCTGGCCGAACACGGTGTAGCCGTCATCGAGGAACGGCTGGTCGCCCAAGCAGAAGTAGAACTGGCTGCCGGCAGAGTTCGGGTTCTGGCTGCGCGCCATCGCCAGCGTGCCGTCGAGATGCACGTTGTTCGGGTTCGTGGTGAACTCCTCTTTGATGGCATACCCCGGGCCGCCGGTGCCGAACGGGCCCTTGCCGGCTATGACATCCTCGGGGCTGGCGTCCTTGGTCTGCGGGTCGCCGCCTTGGATGACGAAGCCGGGCACGTAGCGGTGGAACTTCACGCCGTCGTAGAAGCCCTTGTCCGCAAGCTCCACGAAATTGCCCACGTGGATGGGCGCATCGTTGCCGGCGAGCTGCACGCGGATGGTGCCCTTGGACGTGTCGATGACCGCCACCTCGTTACCGGTGGGCTTGTATTCCGGAGTATACAGAGACATGCTATCTCGCTTTCACTTGGTCATAGATATTCCGATTCTACCACACGCAGGGCTTATTCGACGCTATCGGCTATCTGCTCGGGCACAGGCTGGTCGCCTGCGTCGAGGAATATCTTGCGGGTGATGAAGTTGTACACCATGACGATGGCGGTGGCGATGATCTTGCTGATGAGGTAGCTGATGCCCAGAAGCCCCGTGAAGAACCACATGCACAGGTCGTTCAGCCCCAAGCCGATGACCGACAGCACGATGAAGATGATGAACTCGCGGCGGCGGCTCATGTCCTCCTTGTGCGTGAACACGTAGCGCATGGATGCCAGATAGTTGAATACGACCGAGACGATGAACGAGATGGTAGCGCTCACGAGGTAGTTCACCCCGAACACCTCGGTCAGGAGCACCATGACGCCGTAGTCGATGAGGAAGGCGATGCCCCCGACCACCCCGAACTTAGCGAATTGCGCGATGAGCTTCTTCATTGTCCCCTCTATCGAGATAGCCAGCTTGATGGATATCGTAAAGGATGCTGGGCTGCTGGACCTGGATGGTGCCCTTGACAGGAGTCGAACCTGCGACACCTTGCTCCGGAGGCAAGTGCTCTATCCACTGA